>SYAP01000263.1 GCA_005787565.1 Verrucomicrobiaceae bacterium
AGTGGGTCTGGAGGTCGAACGGTGAACGTCTGAAGGTCTTAAGGTCTGAAGTTCTGAAGGTCTGCAGGTCTGAAGGTCTGAAGGTCGGGAGGTCGGGAGGTCGGGAGGTTTGTGAAGAGAAACGCGGAGGTGGGGAGGTCGCGGAGAGGGGCGGGGAGGAGGGAGGAAGAGGGGGGATTGTTTTTTTGGGGGGCGGCTGGCAGGATGCCAGCGCCACGTTTTTTCTCGCTTAGGATGATTGGGGGTAGGTCGGGTTAGTAGAGTTTGCGGCCGTAGATGAGGAAGTTGCGGAGGTGGAGTCGGCCGGGTGGTTTGGAGGGGTCGGATGGGGGTTGGCGTTCGATTCGGACGTAGCGGGCGCGTTGGGGTGTTGGGAGGTCGATGCGCATGACGGCTTCGGCTTTTTGGCAGGTGGCGGCTTCGGTCCAGGTGGTTCCGTCGGTGGAGATGAGGATTTTGAAGGGTGCTATCCACTGGAATTCCTCGTGGTCGGGAGAGTATTCGTAGCGGTTGATGGCGATGATGGTGGAGATTTCGGCATCGCCGGCGAGGGAGACTTGGGCCCAGGGTTTGGGTTCCGGGTTTGTATCGAACCAGCCGGGGGCGGTGCCGTCGATGACGGCGCGATGGGAGAGGGGGCGGTCGAATTGGCAGGCGGTGCTGAGGGTGAGGATGCCGTCTTTGGAGAGGAGTGGGGTGGATGGGGGTTGGAATTTGGGCCAGGCGGCGGCTTGTTCGGGGTTGAGGTGGATGTCTGCGGGGGCGGGATGGGGGAGGAAGCGGATGGCCATGTCTGTCCAGAGTCGCCAGGAGGTGATGTCGTTGGATTCGGCGGCTTTGCGGATGCCGGCGGAGATTTGTTCCTGCATGGCGCTGGTGCCGAGGGTTTTGCTTTGAGCGGCGAAGAAGGTGCCGATGGCTTTGGCGTAGGCGGTGGCGGTGGTTGCGTTGGCGGCGAAGCGGTCGCGGCCCCAGTTGAGGATGCTGCCGAAGACGCGGCATTTCGCTGGGTCTGTGGAGTAGTGGATGGTCATGAGTTTCTGCATGAACGCGACGGCGAGTTGGGGATCCTGGAGGGAGTCTGCCTGGAGGTTGAGGACGTGGGGGATGTTGTAGCCGAAGTAGGCCGGGGCGTTTTCCTGGCGGATGTGTTGGTGGCATTGGAGGAGGAGTTCCATGCGTTGTTGGGGGGTGAGGGCCGGGGAGGCGGATTGGTAGCAGCGGTTGATGAGGGCCCAGGCGGCTTCGTGGTAGGGGGCGTATGCGGTGGCGATTTCGCCGATGAGTTTGCGCCAGGTGGCTGGGGGAACGTCCGGGGTGGCTTCGAAGGTTTTGATGGTTTCGAGGAGGAGCGGGTAGTGGATGGGTTGGGCGGCGATGGCTTGTTGGTAGGCACCGGTCCAGTCGGCATCCCAAGGGACGGGGGATGACCAGTTGAGTGAGAGGGAGAGGGCACCGCCGGCTTGGCCGTATTCGAGTTTGATGGGGTGGGTGCCTTGGCGGATGGAGACGGGCTGCGGGCCTTGGTTGGTGGGGATGGTTTGGCCGGCGATGGTGAGGCGGGAGGCGTCGTCGCTTTTGACTTCGACCATGAGTGGGCCATCGCCGAGGATTTCGATTTGGCCCTGCCAGGTGATGCCGAAGTTGGTGGGGTCTGGCGGGGTGAGGGATGGAAGGTCGATGGTGGTGGCGGTGCCGGTGGAGAGGGGCGGGTGTTTTGAGAATTCGTCGAGATTTCCGGCGGGGAGGGGGTGGACGGAGTATTGGAGGCCGGGTAGGAAGCGGACGGTGGCGGCGCGGCGGTCGATGAGGAGGTGGGCGGCCCAGGAGAGGCGGGAGGAGAGGAGGAAGGCGGGTTTGTCGGCGTGGATGGGCTCGTAGAGGCGGTGCATGGTGGGGAAGCCGGTGCCTTCGTAGACGGAGGCTCCGTTGGTTTCGGGGCCGGAGACGTCGTTGCCGGTGGGCCATTCCTGGCCGACGCGGACGACGTAGGCGCAGTGGCCGGGTTGGCCGACGGTGGTGGACATGACGCCGTGGGCGCGGGCGACGGTGGCGCCGAATCCGGAGAGGGTGCCGCAGACGCCGCCGACGGTACGTTGGACGCGGAAGGGTCGGTCTCCGGTGCCGGTGCCGTGGTGGTGGGTCCATGGGTCGGTGTATCCCCAGCCTTGGACGGAGTAGCCGTAGACGTTGGGGTCGATGTAGGGGATGCCCCAGCAGGCACCGAGGTAATCGTTGTGGCGGCATTGCATGGTGTCGACGGTGAAGCGGTAGTCCGGGGAGGTGCCGGCGAGGGGGATGGCCCAGCGCATTTCGCGGACGTCGAGGTGATCGAAGGACGGGTGGAGGAGGCCTTCGCGGTGGGTGAGGAGGATGTCGCGGTAGCGATCGAGGAGGCGGTAGCGGTTCATGTCCCCGGCGGCCATGGAGATGGCGGTGGCGAGGGTGCGGTGGAGGGGTGATGGGAAGGGTGAGTGGTGTTGGTGGATGAGGCGGAGGTTTTCGAGGGCTTGGGGCCATTTGCAGTCGTCGTTGGCGAGGAAGGATTCGAGCCAGGGGAGGTCGGAGGTGAAGGCGGTGAGGAAGGTGGAGCCGCCGGGGCGGGTGGCGATTTCCTGGATGGCATCGGTGCCGCAGCGGCGGAGGAGTTCGTGGCGTGCGAGGTCGAGCTGGACGGTGGGGGAGGCGAGGGGTTTTGCGAGCTGATCGCGGGCGGCGAGGAGGATGGGTGAGAGTTTTTCGCGGAGGTCGCGACGGGTGCGGAACCAGTCGGTGGGTGGGGTGGCTGGGGTTGAGACGACGGGAGGCTCGATGAGTTCCGGTTCGACGGAGAAACGGCCGGCGTTGTCGGTTTGGCCGGGTGTGGTTTCGATTTCGGCGAGGAGGGTGTAGGGGGTGTTGGGTTTCCAGGAGGAGGCGTCGAGGCGGGTTTCGACGCGGGCGTTTTGGCCTGGGCCGAGGAGGGCATCGGGTGAGGATTGGGCGATGGGTGTTTCGCCGTGCATGAGGGCGAGGCGTTTGATTTTGATGGAGGAGGTTCCGGCGGTGTGGGTGAGGGTGAGTTTGTAGTGGCCGGGGTGGTCGAAGTAGTAGGCGGTGTCTGTGATGATCCAGCGGTTGGTGCCTTCGATGAGTTGGTTGGGTTTCCAGCCGTAGGTGAGGTAGGGGGTGGGGCTTTTGCAGTGCATGCCGATGTAGCCGCGTGCGCCGATGCCCCAGAAGGTGTTTGGGTCGAGGTCTGCGATTTCCTGTTGGATGCGGAAGCGTTCGTCTTCTTTGCCGGGCCAGCGTTTGTAGATGTGGTATTTGGCGACCATGATGCGCTGGATGTTTTCGGTGGAGAGGATGCGGTTGCGTGGGTCGGCGAGTTCCTTGTCGACGCGGGAGAGGGCTTCCTGGTAGTCGGCATCGGTGAGGGTTTTGGTGCCGTTTTGGGTGTCGAGGGCTTCGTTCCAGGTGGGTTTGGTCCATGGGACGCCGCCTTTTGGGTCGCTGGAGAAGCCGAGCCAGCGGATGGCGCCGGATTGGTCTTGTGGGTCGAGTTGGCGGATGAGGTCGTGGACGGGTTTGTAGCAGTCGGCGTTGCCGGTCCAGTTGGCGAATCCGAGGGTGGCGAGGGATTGGCGGAGGAGTTCGGCTTTTTCGATGCCTTGGGCTTTTTCGGCTTTGGCGAGGAGTTCGTCGCGGGCGATGCGGGTTTCGCGGAGTTTGGCGATGGCTTTGGCGAGGGATTGTGGGGTGAGGTCGCTGCGAGGGGTATCGATGGCGGCGATGGCGCGGCCTTCGGAATCGAGGAGGGCGATTCTGGGGCAGAGGTTGGTGTTCCACCAGGTGAAGGTGGCGTTGCGTTTGGCGAGGGTTTCGGCGGCGGTGACGCGTTGGAGGGCTTGGGTGAGGGGTGCGTCATCGATGACGGCGACGCGGAAGCAGGCGGGGACGTGTTGAGGCCACTGGGAGCGGCAGATGAGGCGGATCTGGAGGGTGGCGGCGGGGCGGAGCGGGGTGGCGAGGGCGATGAGGAGGGTGCGGGGTTGGCGGGTGTGTGCGGCGGGGTTCCAGCCGTTGTTTCCTTGGTCGAGGATGCCGTCGATGAGCTGTGGGGCGGTCATGTTTGCCTCGTGGGCGGATGCCCAGATGTGGGTGGCGGCGAGGGGTTTTCCGTTGTGGGAGAGTTCGATTTCCGAGAGGGCGAAGTTGCCGTTGGAGGCGCGGCCAGCGGCGGCGTTGGGGAGGTTGGGGTCCGGGAGGAAGTCGATGCGGAGGAGTTGTCCGCCGCGTGGGGAGCGGAGGTTGAGGGTGAGGGTGTCTTGGGCGGGGTTGGGGGCGTCGGCGGATTGGGAGAGGAGCCATGTGCCATCGGGGCGTTGTTTGAAGGAGGTGCCGCTTTCCGAGCGGACGGAGGTGATTTCATCTTTGGGAAGCGGTGTGCCGGGGGTGGTGGCGAGGTGGAAGCGTTGGATGGCGGATGGGTCTTCGCCGGAGCCGAGGGCGGGTGCGCCGGGGCGCTCGGGGTGGTCGACGGAGGTGAGGACGAAGCCATCGCCGAGATTTTTCTCGAAGTCGGGGGAGAGCCAGAGGGATTGGTGGAGGCGTTCGCCGAGGAGGTTCCAATCGCTGCCGCGTTGGAAGACGGCGATGTCGTTTCCGGTTTCCTGCGCGAGTGCGAGGGCTTCGGTGAAGTCTTTGGCGCGAGTGGTGGGTGCCGCGGTGAGCAGGGAGTGGGCGCAGCAAAGGAGGGCGAGGAGCCGGGAGAATGTGGTCATGGCAGTGGACAGAAAGAACGAGGCTGATGGTTGTGGAAATTGGGGCGGCGTCGATCACGGAATTTCCGGAGGGCGGGGAGGTTGGGAAAGTGCTTCCCATGGGGGGTGGGGGGCGCTAAACCCTCGGGAAACCCGATGGAAAAACCCACGCATCTCCCGAGTGAAGCGGCGCGTCAGCGTTATTGGCGGCAAAATTTGAAATGGCTGACGATCCTGTTGGGTTGTTGGTTTGCGGTATCTTTCGGATGCGGGGTGTTGTTGGCGGATTTTCTGGACCGTTTTACGGTGCCGGGGAGCAAGGTGAAGCTGGGGTTCTGGATGGCGCAGCAGGGGAGCATTTATTGTTTCGTGATCCTGATCGCGGTGTATGCGCGGGTGATGAACCGGCTGGACTGGGAATTGTTGCAGGGGACGGATGGTGCGGGGAGCGAGGCGTCCTGAGTCTGGCGGTGATGATTGAGATTTTAACGGAAACTTTTTTATGGATGTAAGATTTTGGACTTATCTTTTGGTTGGCCTGAGCTTTGCGCTTTATATTGGGATTGCGATCTGGACGCGGGCGGGCTCGACGGGGGAGTTTTATGTGGCGGGTGGCGGGGTGCCGAAGATTGCGAACGGGATGGCGACTGCGGCGGACTGGATGAGTGCGGCATCGTTCATCTCGATGGCTGGATTGATTTCGACGATGGGTCGGGATGGGTCGGTCTATCTGATGGGTTGGACGGGTGGGTATGTGTTGCTGGCGTTGTTGCTGGCTCCGTATTTGCGACGGTTCGGGAAGTTCACGGTGCCGGATTTCATCGGAGATCGGTATTATTCGAGCACGGCGCGAGTGGTGGCGGTGATTTGCGCGATTTTTGTTTCGTTTACTTATGTTGCGGGGCAGATGCGCGGGGTGGGAGTGGTGTTTTCGCGGTTTCTTGAGGTGGAGGTGGAGACCGGGGTGATCATCGGGATGGTGATTGTATTGTTTTACTCGGTGCTTGGGGGCATGAAGGGGATCACTTACACGCAGGTGGCGCAGTATTGTGTGCTGATTTGTGCTTATCTTGTGCCGGCGATTTTCATTTCGCTGATGTTGACGAACAATCCGGTTCCGCAGTTGGGATTTTTATCGGATGCGGCGGGGACCTCGACGGGTTTGGTTGAGAAGCTGGATGGGATCGGGAAGGATTTGGGGTTCAAGTCTTATACGGACGGGCACAAGCCGATGGCGGATGTTTTCGCGATCACGCTGGCGCTGATGGTGGGGACGGCGGGGTTGCCGCATGTGATCGTGCGGTTTTACACGGTGAAGAAGGTGAGTGATGCGCGGACGTCGGCGTTTTGGGCGCTGTTGTTGATCGCGGTGTTGTATACGACGGCGCCTGCGGTGGCGATTTTCGCACGGACGAATCTGTTGGATACGGTGGCGGGCAAGCCGTATGTGGAGATGCCGGAGTGGTTCAAGAAGTGGGAGGATTCGGGGTTGATCGCGTGGGTGGACAAGGATGCCGACGGGTTGATCCGTTATGACGGGACGGGTCCGGCGATTGAGAAGATGGCTGGATCAAAGAAGGTGGAGCCGAAGTTTGTGGCGCTGAGTGACAAGATGGCGCGCGGGTTCCACGGGGAGCGGGTGCTTTTGAATGAGCCGACGGATGTGACGAACGAGCTTTATGTGGATGCGGACATCATTGTTTTGGCGAATCCGGAGATCGCGAAGTTGCCGGCTTGGGTGATCGGGTTGGTGGCTGCGGGTGGCTTGGCGGCGGCGCTTTCGACGGCGGCGGGGTTGTTGTTGGTGATTTCCACGTCGGTGGCGCATGATTTGTTCAAGCGGACGTTGAATCCGTCGATCAGCGAGAAGGGTGAGTTGATGTTGGCGCGGGTGGCGGCCGGGGTGGCGGTGGTAATCGCGGGTTACTTCGGGGTGAAGCCGCCGGGGTTTGTGGCGCAGGTGGTGGCGTTTGCGTTCGGGTTGGCGGCGTCGTCGTTTTTTCCGGCGATTGTGTTAGGGATTTTCACGAAGCGGATCAACCGTCAGGGTGCGGTGGCGGGGATGGTGAGCGGGTTGTTGTTCACGGCGACTTACATCTGGTATTTCAGCTTCGGGTTCTTCGGGGTGCAGGGGACGCCGGATCAGTATTGGTTTGGGATTTCGCCTGAGGGGATCGGGGCGTTGGGGATGGTGGTGAATTTCGTGGTGGCGATCGTGGTGTCGATGGTGACGCCGCCGCCGCCGGCGTATATCGGGGAGCTGGTGGAGCGGATCCGGTTGCCGCGTGCGGCGTTTGGTGAGGAGGACTCGGGGCCTAGCGCGCATTGATGGGTTCACCGCGAAGGCGCTAAGGGCGCCAAGGGAAGAGTGATTGGGGGATTTTGCCCCACGGGGATGGGGGCTTTCCGTATGAGTGGCTTTACGGGGTGTCAGGCTCCGGCTTCGGGGTCGTAGTCTTTGGGGGCGCGGATGATTTTTTCGACAGCGTGTTTGGTGACGAGGTTTCCGCCGGAGGAGCGTCCTTTGATGCCGAATTCGGCGAAGTGGAGCGGGCGGATGAGGTTGCGCATGCGGAGTTCCGGCTTGAGGTGGACGAGGAGCATTTGGGCGGCGCTTTCCTCGTTGGTTTTGTGGACGGCGAAGTAGAGGACTCGGGTGCCGGGTTTGCCTTTGGTGAGGAGGTATTCCTTGTCGCGGGTGACGCCGCCGATGGTGAAGCGTTTGGCGAGGATGGGTCCGTCGCGACCGTCGCGGTAGATCATGGAGTAGATGAGGTCCTCATCTTTGCGGAAGAGGGCGACGCGCATGGGTTTTTGGCCGACGAAGACTTTTTCGGCGACGCGGATGACGCGGACTTTGCCGTCTTGGGTGAAGGTGATGATGTCGTCGAGGGGTGAGCATTTGCCGATGGGCTCGCCGTCTTTTTTGAGGCCGTATCCGGCGAAGCCGTTTTTGGCGTCGAGGTAGAGGGTTTCGGTGGCTGCGATGACCTGGACGCGGTCGACGCGGTCGAAGGAGGCGATTTCGGTGCGGCGTTCGCGGTCTTTGCCGTATTTTTTACGGAGTTCCTCGTACCATTTGATGGTGAATTTGGTGAGGTTGCGGAGGTTTTTCTCGGTTTCCTCGATGGTCTGTTCGAGGGCGCGGATTTCCTCGTCGGCTTTGAAGGAGTCGAACTTGGAGATGCGTTTGATGCGGATCTCTGTTAGGCGGACGATGTCGTCCTGAGTGACTTCGCGTTTGAGGAGTTTTTTGAAGGGTTTTAGGCCGTCGTCGATGGCTTTGAGGACGGCTTCCCAGGTTTCGCATTCCTCGATGTCGCGGTAGATGCGGTTTTCGATGAAGATTTTTACGAGGGAGCTGAAGTGCCATTTGTCGGCGAGTTCGCCGAGTTTGATTTCGAGTTCCTGTTTGAGGAGGTCGCGGGTGAGGTGGGTGGTGCGGCGGAGGATGTCCGAGACGCCGAGGAATTGGGGTTTGCCATCGGCGATGACGCAGGCGTTGGGGGAGATGGTGAGTTCGCAGTCGCTGAAGGCGTAGAGGGCGTCGCGGGTTTGGTCGGGGTCAGCGCCGGCGGGGAGGTGGACGAGGATGTCGGCGTGTGCGGCGGTGTTGTCCTCGATTTTCTGGATTTTGATTTTTCCTTTTTCGCCAGCGGCGACGATGGAGTCCATGAGGCCGCCGGTGGTGGTGCCGAAGGGGATTTCGGTGATGCGGAGGACGCCTTTTTTGGAGGTGTCGATGCGGGCGCGGACGCGGATTTTTCCGCCGCGGAGGCCATCGCGGTAGTCGGAGGCATCCATGATGCCGGCGGTGGGGAAGTCCGGGAGGAGGGTGAAGGGTTGGTCGCGGAGGACGGCGATGGCGGCGTCGATGAGTTCGTGGAAGTTGTGAGGGAGGATTTTGCAGGAGAGTCCGACGGCGATGCCCTCGACGCCTTGGGCGAGGAGGATCGGGAACTTCATGGGGAAGGTGACGGGTTCCTTGTTTCGTCCGTCGTAGCTGGGGAGCCACTGGGTGGTCTTGGGGTTGAAGACGACGTCGAGGGCGTATATGGTGAGGCGGGCCTCGATGTAGCGTGGTGCGGCTGCGCAGTCGCCGGTGAGGGTGTTTCCCCAGTTTCCCTGGGTGTCGATGAGGAGTTCCTTTTGACCGATCTGGACCATGGCATCGCCGATCGATTGATCGCCGTGCGGGTGGTATTTCATGGTGTTGCCGACGATGTTGGCGACTTTGCTGTAGCGGCCATCGTCGAGTTCATCCATGGAGTGGAGGATGCGGCGTTGGACGGGTTTGAGGCCGTCGTTGAGGTGGGGGACGGCGCGTTCGAGGATGACGTAGCTCGCGTAGTCGAGGAAGTAGTCGGAATACATCGCGCCGAGCGAGGCGTGTTGGTCCGGGTCGTGGGTCTTGCCGGGTGTTTTTTGGGGCGGGGGGGGGGGGTGAATGTGTTGGGTGTGGGGAATGAAGGGAGGGGGTGGATCCGGGCTTGCGGGTGGTTTGGGATGGGCGTTTGATCCGGCGATGGATTTGGATTCCTTGTATAAAGCTTTGGCGGCCTCGCCGGAGAATGTTCCGTTGCTGTTGATGGTGGCGAAGCTGGAGGAGGACCGGTTCGCGCTGGCTGAGTCGCGGGAGTTGTTGGAGCGGGTGCTTGCTTTGGATGCTGGGAACCGCGAGGCTTTGTTAGGGGTGGCGCGGTTGTTGGATTTCTCCGGGGAGAGTTCCCAGGCGATGGTGCGGTTGGAGGATCTTTGCTCGCGGATGGCGGATTTTTCGGGGGCGTGGTTGTTGAGGGCGAGGATTTCGCTGGAGGAGGGGGAGGGGGTGCTGGCGCGTCAGTTTTATGATCGGGCGGTGGAGTTGGATCGCTCGCAGGCGGATGACGCGTTGTTGGAGGAGATTCTGAAGGCTGGGGGGAGGAAGCGTGGTGTGATGACTTCGAGCGGGGAGATTCTGGATGAGGAAGATGATGATGGGTCGCCGGTCGAGGGGATGGATGCTGCGATGGCGCTGGATCTCGGGATTGATTTCCGAGTGCGGGCGGATTTGAGATTTTCCGATGTGGGCGGGATGGAGCAGGTGAAGGACGACATCCGGATGAAGATCATCCATCCGCTGAAGAATCCGGAGTTGTTTGCGGCATATGGAAAGAAGGCGGGAGGTGGTGTGTTGCTTTATGGTCCGCCGGGATGTGGCAAGACCTTGATGGCGCAGGCGACCGCGGGGGAGATCGATGCGACGTTTCTATCGGTTGGATTGCACCAGATATTGGACATGTATATCGGGGAGTCGGAGCAGAAGTTGCACAAGATTTTCGAACTCGCCCGGAAGTGCCGGCCCGCGGTTTTGTTTTTTGATGAGACGGACGCATTGGCGGCGGACCGGCGGGACATGCGGCAATCGGCGGGGCGGACTTTGGTCAACCAGTTTCTATCAGAATTGGACGGGGCGCACGCGTCCAACGACGACCTGTTGGTGCTGGGAGCGACCAATGCGCCGTGGCAGTTGGATGGGGCGTTTCTGAGGCCGGGGCGGTTCGACCGGATCATTTTTGTTCCGCCGCCGGATCGAGCGGCGCGTGAGGAGATCGCGAAGATTCATGCGAAGGGGAAGCCGTTGAGCGACTTTGATCCAGCGGATGTGGCGAAGCGCACGGAGGGTTTTTCCGGGGCGGATCTGAAGGCGGTGTTCGATCAGGCGACGGAGGCGGCGCTGGGTGAAGCGATGCGGAAGGGAAGCATGGTGCCGGTGACTGGCAAGATGCTTGCGAATGCGGCGAAGTTGGTGAAGCCATCGACGAAGAAGTGGTTCGAGAGTGCAAAGAATCACGCGCTGTATGCGAACCAGAGTGGATTTTATGATGACATTTTGACTTATCTTGGAATCAAGAAATGAGTGCCGATCTAACACGAGCGGAGTTGTTGCGCGAGTGTGGCCGGCATGAGGAGGCGGTGGCGTTGCTGGTTTCCCATCTGGCGCATTTTCCGGAGGATCCTGGGGTGTTCATCGAGTTGGCGCTGAATCGTTCCGAGATTTCGGGGCAATTGCGGCAGGCGCTGGATGATGCGAAGACTGCGAGCGGACTGATGCCGGGTGAGGCGTTTCCGCTGGCGCTGCAGTCGCGGATACTCGCGCAACTTGAGCGGCCGAAGGAGGCGCTGCCATTGGCTGAGTCCGCGATCGGGTTTGATCCGGAGTTCGGGTTCGCATGGAAGTCCAAGTGTCTTGCGTTGATCGGTCTGAGTCGTTGGAAAGAGGCGGAGGATTGTGCCCGGACGGCGCTGGGTCTGGATGCCGATGATGAGTTCGCGTCGAACCTGCTCGCGCATTCGCTGAGGATGCAGAACCGGCTTGCTGAGTCGGAAGATGAGTCGAAGCGGCGTCTTGCACAGAATCCGGAGGATGCGTTTTCATTTGCGAATGCAGGGTGGTCCGCGTTGCAGCGAGGTGATGTGAAGGGGGCGGAAGGCCATTTCAAGGAGGCGTTACGGATCGACCCGGAGATGGAGCATGCGAGGGACGGACTGAAGCAATCGTATCGCGCGCGGTCGGCGTTTTTCCGGGTGTTTCTGAAGTGGTCTTTTTTCATGCAGCGTTTCAGCGCGAACCATCAATTCGCGATCATCATCGGATTGATCGTGGGGTTTAGAATTCTGCGTGTTTTGGCGGCGAGTGTGCATCCGTTGCTGGTGATTCCGGTGGCGTTGGCCTATTATCTGTTTGTTTTCGGCAGCTGGCTTTCGGATGGGATTGCGAATTTCCTGCTGTTGCGGGATCCGGTGGCGAGGCTTTCGTTAGATCGCGGGGAGAAGATCGAAGGAGCGACGATGGGCATGTTGCTTGTTGGTGGTTTGGTTGGGCTAGTTGCGGGAGCATCGATGGGGATGTCGCCATGGATTGTGGCTGGAGGAATCCTGATGGTGTCGGCTTTGCCTGCGTCGATGATTTTTACGAATCCATCGAGGATTGGGCGGGTGGTTTTCAGTTTGATCGCGCTTGCGGTGCTATTGATTGGAGCGGTGATGGTTTTCGATGTGGCGGTTCATCCAGGGCGGCGGATTTTGGATGGGGCGGCAGGGAGTTTGTATGGCATCGTGCTGTTGTTAGGGTTGGGATCGACCTGGCTTGCGATGATTCCGGCGTTGCGGAAGGGGCGCATGGAGTGACCGAGATGGTGGGGATATTTTCGCTGTGGGCGAGGGGCTTTTGGAGGTCTGCGACGAGGTCGATGGTGAGGACGGGGAGGGGGAGGAATTTTTGCGGGTGCTGAAGCGGTTCCAATGTCGAGCAGGTGTCGACATCGTCCCATTGCCGGGAAATCCGGCGCTTGCCTCTGGGGGAGTGCTGGCTAGACTTTGGCCATGGAAGATTTCACGAAACCTGACATCGAGATCGCGCGGCGGGATTGGTTGAAGGCAGCGGCTTTGGGTGGGGCGGGATCGTTGATTGCTCAGGGTGCGCTGAGTGCGGAGACGGGGAAGGCCGGGGCGGACAAGGTGCGTGGGGTGATTTTCATGGTGTCCGATGGGATGAGTCCCGGGGTTTTGACGATGGCGCAGGCGTTTTCGAAATTGGTTAGAGATCGCGGGACGGCTTGGTGGGATTTGTTGAATGATCATGGATCGGCGCGTGGGTTGATGGATACGGCGTCGGCGAATTCGATGGTGACGGATTCCGCGGCGGCATCGAGTTCGTGGGGATCGGGGCATCGGGTGAATAACGGTGCGATCAACTTTACGCCGGAGGGGAAGGAGTTGGAACCGATCGGGAAGTTGCTGAAGAAGAAGGGGGTGAAGATCGGTCTGGTGAGTACGGCGACGATCACGCATGCGACGCCGGCGGGGTTTGCGGCGAGTGAGAAGAGTCGCGGGGACGAGGTTCGGATTGCGCCGCAGTATTTGGATCGGGTGGATGTGATTTTGGGTGGTGGGACTCCGTTTTTCACAGCGAAGACGGGTGAGGGTGGGAAGAAGCTGTTTGAGGATTTCAAGGCGCATGGGTATGGGGTGGTGAGCAAGCGGGCGGACTTGCTGGCATCGAAGGATGCGAAGTTGTTAGGGACGTTTGCGAACGGGCATTTGCCTTATACGATTGATCGGAACAACAACCCGGCGATTGCCGAGGTGGTGCCGACGTTGGAGGAGATGTCGAGGGCGGCGTTGGCGCGTTTTCTTGAGGGAGATGCGCCGTTTTTGCTGCAGATTGAAGGGGCGCGGGTGGATCATGCGGCGCATTTGAATGATATTGGTGGATTGCTGTGGGATCAGCTGGCGTTTGATGACGCGTTGGCGGCGGTGCTGGCACTGACGGCGGAGCGGAAGGACATTTTGGTGGTGGTGACGAGCGATCACGGGAATTCGAATCCGGGGTTGAACGGGATGGGTGGGTCGTATTCGCAGAGCACGCCGTCGTTCGCGCGGATCAAGGAGATGAAGGCTTCGCACGAGCGGTTGTTCGGGGAATGGCGGAGTGTGCGGGATGGGACGTCGGAGCAACTGACGGCGATGATCCGGGCGCAGTTGGGATTTGCGCTGAGGCCGGATCAGGCGGATGCGTTGTTGGAGATTTTCCGGAATCGTCCGGTGGTCGAGTGGAACGAGCAGCTGAGCAAGCCTGAGGGATTGTTAGGTCAATTTGCGGGGAATCACACGGGGATCGGGTGGGTGGGGACGACGCATACGTCTGATCCGACGTTGGTTTCGGCGCGTGGGCCGCAGGCGGACCGGTTTTCGGGGATGGTGGTGAACAGCGGGGTTTTCGGGCATCTGATGGAAATGCTGGGTTGAGGGTGAAATCCTCCCGGAAAGCCTCGACGGGAGGGGGTTGGTCCGTTGGAATGGCGTTGACGAATGAACCCAACCGAAATCGCCCACCGTCTTGAAGCCGCCGTTTGTTCCGTGGTTCGCGGGCAGCCAGATGTAGTGCGCCGGGTTTTGGCCTGCATGGTGTCCGGCGGTCATGTTTTGTTAGAAGATTATCCGGGGACGGGGAAGACGACGTTGGCGAAGGCGATCGCGCGGGCGGTGGCGGGAGCGGTTTTCAAGCGGGTGCAGTTCACGCCGGATCTGCTGCCATCGGATATTCTTGGGGTTTCGGTGTTGGATCCGCGGACGCAGGAGTTCCGGTTTCACCAGGGGCCAGTTTTCACGGACATTCTGCTGGCGGATGAGATCAACCGGGCGTCGCCGCGGACGCAGAGTGCCTTGTTAGAGGCGATGGGTGAGCGACAGGCGACGGTCGAGGGGAGGCGATATGATTTGGACGGGATGTTTTTCGTGATCGCGACGCAGAATCCGGTGGAGTTCCGTGGAACGTATCCGTTGCCGGAGGCACAGATGGACCGGTTCGCGATGCAGTGCACGCTGGGGTATGTTTCGGCAGCGGAGGAGGCGTCGATTCTGGCGGACCAGATGGAGAGCCATCCGGTGGATTCGTTGGATGCGGTGGCGGATCGCGAGGAGTTGTTGGCGGTGATGGCGGCGGCGCGGCGGGTTCGGGTGAGTGATGAGTTGAGGCATTACATGGTGTCGCTGGTGTCGGCCACGCGAGGCAGGCCGGAGATCCAGTTGGCGGCGAGTCCGCGGGCGTCGCTTGCGCTGATGAAGGTGTCGCAGGCGGTGGCGTTGTTCGAGGGTGCGGAGTTTGTGACGCCGGAGATGATTCAGAGTGTGGCGGCGGATGTGATCGCGCACCGGTTGGTGTTAGAGCCAGAGGCGAGATTTTCCGGGATCACGGCGCGGCGGTTGGTGGCGGATCTGGTGGAGGAGATTCCGGTTCCCGTTTGATCGAAGTTGCGATGAGCTCCGGATCGTCAAGCCCCGCAGCGACCGCCGGAAATTCCCGGACGGGGTGGGTCTATCGGTTTTTGCATGCGTCTTATTTCCGTGGGACGGGGGTGAGTTTCTTTTTTTCGCGGCGGATCCGTCCGGCGGGGATCGCGTTGTGTTGTGTGGTGATCATGGGGAGCGTGCTGGGGGTGGGGCATCCGCAGGATTCGGTTTATCAGATTTTTTCGTTGGCATTCGGGATGGCGTTGATCGGGTTGCCGTGGGCGTTTTTCAGGAAGGCAGCGATCGAGGTGCGGAGGGAGTTGCCTGGGCATGCGACGGTGGGTGAGGTGGTGCGTTTTAGTGTGCGGGTGCGGAATACGGGGGCGAAGCGGTTGCGGCGTGCGTGGATGACGGAGACGCCGATGGATTCGCGGCCACCTTTGGCAGAGTTTTTGCATCGGCGGGAGCCGGGGGAAGAGAAGCGGAATGCGTTTGACCGGGCGTTGGCGTATTATCGGTGGCAGTGGTTGATGGCGCGGCGGCGGTTGTTTGACGGTGGGAGATCGGATGAGGAGCTGGATCTTGCGCCGGGGGAGACGATGCGGATCGTGATGGAGATTATGCCATGCAGGCGTGGTGTGATCCGGTTGAATGATGCTCGGGTTTTGTTGCCGGATCCGTTCGGGCTTTTCCAGAGGTGCCGTGCGGTTTCCGGGCCTGCGGCGACTCTAACGGTTTTGCCGCGTCGGTATCCGTTACCGCCGATCGAGATGCCGGGTGCGAATCGTTTTCAGATCGGGGGGGATGCTGCGACGAATGCGATCGGGAATTCCGGGGAGTTTGTTGGGTTGAGGGATTATCGGCCTGGGGATCCGCTGCGGCAGATACACTGGAAGAGCTGGGCGCGGACTGGGCGGCCGATCGTGAAGGAGTTGGAGGATAACTTTTTTCCGCGGTATGGCTTGATTCTGGATACGTTTCCCGGGGTGGGGAGCGAGGGTTTGTTTGAGGATGCGATCTCGGTGGCGGCATCGTTTGCGGCGAGCATCGATACCAGCGAGTCGTTGTTAGATCTGATGTTCATCAGGGATGAGGCGCATATTGTGACCGCGGGTCGTGGAGTGGCGAAGGCGGAGAAGTTGTTGGAAGTGCTGGCGGCGGTGGAGGCGGATGGGACGGGAGATTTCGATTCGCTGGCGAGGCTGGTGTTGAGGCACCGTGATGAGCTGACATCGTGTTTGGTGGTTTTCTGCGGATGGGATGAGAGCCGGGCGGCGTTTCTGCGGGCGTTGAGCCGGGGAGGGGTGACGTGTGCTCCGGTGGTGATTGGTTCGGGTGACCGGCCTTTGGGGGTGCCGGGGCATTGGGTGGAGTCGGGGCATTTGGCGCGGGATCTCCGCCGTCTTCCTTGCCGGATTTCTCCGGAGTGATATCTTTCAAATCCAATCCGCAAAGCCATTCATACGATTCATCCACCACCCCGTTTGCTGCTCGGCGCATCGCTCCTTTTCTGGGGTGCGATGACGGATCGGCCGTTGGTGGGATTGGTTCTGGCGCTGGTGGTGGAGGCGTGCCATTGGACGCGGTTGCGGTGGGAGTTCAACGATGCGGCGTGCGTGCGTGCGTGGCATTTGTCGGCGGTGGCGATCGCGCTGACGACGATGTTGATCTGGCTGGACGGGAACCGGTATACCGCGCTGCCGCGGTTGTTGGGGTGGCTGCCGCCGTTGCTTCTGCCGATGCAGTTCGTGCAGGCATTCGGCATGAGGGATTCGATTCCGCTGAACACGTTTTCGTTTTTCGCTCGGCAGAGGCGTGCGAGGAATGTGGATCTGGGTCTGGGTGAGTCTCCGATCCGGATGAACTTCGGCAACATGTATCTGGTGACGGTGATGGTTTCGTCGACGTTGGGCGCGCGGTCGAACGGTTGGATATTTCTTCCGGGGTTGCTGATTCTAACGGCGTGGGCGTTGATTCCGATGAAGGTGGGGAGGCCGGTACATCTTTTGTTAGGTTTGCTGATGGCGGGATTGATCGCGGTGGCTGGGCGGTATGGGTTGGCGAAGGCGTATGAGTGGGTGATGAAAGGCGGATTGGAGGGGAGCGATTCATTTCTTGATCCCAATCATTACCGGACGGCGATCGGGCGTTTGGGTGAGATCAAGCTATCGCCGACGATTTTGTGGAGGATCCGGACTGAGCAGGGGACGATGCCGCCGCTGCATTTGCGGACGGCGAGTTACGATCGTTATAGTAGCGGGATCTGGAGCAACTCGGAGCGGAGTGTGAGTGGCCAGGCGGTGCAAGCGGAGCCATCTGGTTTGGCTGGGAAGTCGCAGGGGCTTCAGGCGGAGAAGGATTTCGTGGATTTGGTGTCGCGGGACCGGGTGGAGGGTGAATCGTATTGGTTGTTGAGGGCGAATGCGGGTGAGGAGGCGTTTTCGACGAAGTTGCCGAGGTTTTCGATTCGTGGAGCGGCGGAGACCGACATGCCGATTCCGTTGCCGGGTGATGCGGCGAGTTTGCGGGATTTCCAGTTGGATGGGGTTGAGCGGAATTCGTTGGGAACGGTGCGGATTTTTCCGAAGGAGTCGGTGATTGATGGATTGGTGTTGTGGCGGGATCAGGGGAATCCGGAGTTCGGGCCGGACGACTCGCTGGATTTGAAGGTGAGTGAGAGGGAGCGTGCATTGATCCGACGTTATGTGCGTGAGTTGGGGCTGGACCGGATGCCAGATTTGAAATCGAAGCTCGATCTACTGAGCGGGTGGTTTGCGAGGGAGTTCGATTATTCGCTTTATCTATCGATTTCGCAGCCTGGTTTCGAGAGCAGCGGGAAGCCAACGGCGATCGGGACGTTTCTTGATACGACGCGGAAGGGGCATTGCGAGTATTTCGCGACGGCGGCGTCGATGTTGTTGCGGGAGTCGGGGGTTCCGACGCGTTATGCGATCGGATATGTGGTGGTTGAGCGGGATGACCGGCGGCAGGAGTATGTTGTTAGAGGGGTGCACGGTCATGCGTGGTGCCGCGTTTGGGATGGTGCGAAGGGGCAGTGGGTTGATTTTGATCCGACGCCGCCGGGTTGGTTGGCGATGGAAACTCGGCCCACTACCTGGATGCAGGATTTCCATGACTGGTTGCAGCGGGCGCGTGAGGATTTCTTCATTTGGCGCGGGCGTGCGGAGAACCGGTTGGCGGTGACGTTGGTGTTATCGGGCTTCAGTGTGGGCGGGTTGATTTTCATCTTGCGGCGGCTTTGGCGATCGCGGCGGAAGGTTGAGGTTGTTAGGGCGCGGATGGAGAGGATTGGGGAGCGGCCGGTGACGGCTTTGCATTCGCTGGAGGCGTTGGCGGCGGTTCATCTCGGGATTCGGGCGCAGGGTGTGCCGTTTTCCCGTTGGCTGGCCGAGTTGATGCGGGTGTTGCCCGAGCCGTTTTTGTTAGATGAGGCAATCCGGATTCATCAGCGGATCCGGTATGATCCGGAGCCTGCGCCATCGCAGGCGGTGGAGCGTTTGAATGAGTTGGTTAAGCGATTGAAGCAGATGTTAGATCATCTTGGGAAACCGAGATCAACGGACGGATCCTGGTCGGGTTTCTTGTGATTTTTCCGGAGTTTGGTGCTCAATCTGAGGAAGAGCCAGTAGCCGAGGGCGACACCGCAGAGGTTGCTGATGAGATCGAGGGTGTCATCGAGGTGAAAATCGTGGCGGATCAGGTTTGGTATGGTTTCCGAGAGAATGGCGATGGATAGTGCGGGACCGATGGTTTTCGGCACTCCGCCGAGGGAGAACAGGAGCCATGCGAAGGCGGTGAAGATGACGAGGTGGGCGATGGGGAAGGCGTTGTCAATTTGGCGGGCTGTGGTGGCGAGCGAGTGCTCGGCTCGGGTTGTGGACTCGGAGACTGGATTTGGAAGAGGGATGGAGGTTTTGGATTGTGGTGGTGTGGGCGTGTTGGGGAGGGTGGTTGGTTGGATGGGCTTGGGGCTTTCGGCTGGCATTGGAGTAGGGAAGGGGGAAATGGCTTTCCCTAACAGGAATCCGCCGGGGAAGGATCGTGCATGGTGATGTGGTTGTGGAAATACCAAAAGGCCTGTGCCGGCGACGAGGATTGATGCGGTGGCAATTGAGCGCCATGGGTGGGCTTTCTTCCATACCAGGCATGCGAACCCGATGGTCCAGAGTGACAGAAGAAGGAAACCGGCAGCAGGAATCCAGGTGCGTTGTTTCACAGGGGTTACGCAAAGATTTTTCAGTTGGATCTGGCCGGATTCCGCGAGTTGGAAGATTGTCAGGTGCGGGTTTTCGACGGTGTGCGGGAGGTCCAATACCATTTCGAGCTTGTGCCAATCCCGGGTTCCGGTGGCGTTGATGATGTCTCCGTCCTGAGGCCAATCGTAGGTGCCGTCGTTTCGTTTGTCGGCGAGAGAGAGTCTGGCGCTCAGCCAGGTTCTATCGTCCTTGCGAATGATGTTTTCCCACTTTGACTCCACTTGGATGTGGACGAATCGTGCGCCTTCGATGTGTTTCAGATTCGTCTCTGCTAGATTGGTTCTGCTTTCCAACTGGACGGGAATGACCACTGCTTCACCTTCGCTCATCAATCGATGACCCTTTTCAAGGGTCCAACCGGGGAGGCCCGGTCTGATTTGGATGTCGAGGGGCGGAGCTGCATTTTCAAACCTTGATTGCCAGCCGAGGATCGTCATTCCGGCCAAAGCGAGTCCTGACAGGATTATCCAAATGCGGCGGCGAATCACGGGCGGATTCAAGGGGGAGTGTGATCCTTGAGGCGATGAAAATCACTGATTTGTTGTTGTTGCCGGGGTATGTGACGAGTCGACGCAGTGTGACAGATTGTCGCCCGCAGGTGTGACATAATGGCGCAAATTATCGGGGTTTAGGTGCTTGCCTCTTGAGTGGTTTTTATTCAAAAAATTGAAATAGAAGGGGTTATGGCTTTATTTTAACGTTTGGCACATGCCCTGCGAGAGGGTGTGCATACATCTGCCATTGCGGCGACCCAACATCCAACACCACCATAACATGTCCAAAATCCTCGGAATCGACCTCGGCACCACCAACTCCTGCATGGCCGTCATGGACGGCGGCGAGCCCGTGGTTCTGGAAAACTCGGAAGGTGCGCGCACCACCCCATCGGTGGTTGCGTTTTCGAAAAACGGAGAACGTCTCGTTGGCCAAGCGGCGAAGCGGCAGGCGGTCACCAATCCAAAGAACACCATCTTCTCCGCCAAGCGTCTGATTGGCCGCAAATTCTCGGAACTCACGGAAGCCGACAAGCGGATGCCTTACAAGATTGTCGCCGCTTCCAACGGGGACGCGCACATTCAGGTGGAGGTCGCGGGAGAGTCCAAAACGTTTTCGCCGCAGGAGATCGCCGCGATGGTTCTTGGCAAACTCAAGGCCGATGCCGAGGCCAAGCTTGGTGAGAGCATCAAGCAAGCGGTCATCACGGTGCCTGCGTATTTCAACGACTCGCAACGGAATGCTACCAAGGCCGCCGGTGAAATTGCGGGTCTTGAAGTGCTTCGCATCATCAACGAGC
>SYAP01000264.1 GCA_005787565.1 Verrucomicrobiaceae bacterium
AGTTACCTCAGTGCAATCCTCGATCCTTTGGACCTTCGGCCACCCGTGCGTGTTGCAGCACTCACGGGTTCCGCGGGGGACGTTGAACCAAACCTTTCGGTCTGCCCAGCGCCGGTTGCTGAACGACTACATGCCGTCACGAAACGGTCCAGGCAGCGAAGGATTTCCCGGCCCTTGGGGCGATGGCGCTCATCTTGGATTCCGACCGCTTGCTGTTAGTCAGCACTGCGACGGGACAGTTGCTCTCGGACTCCGCCGTTCAAGATGGCTTCAGCGGGTTTCTTGAGGTGACTTCGGGGCGGCCGGCGCTGATCTATGGCTTCGGGGAAAGGCAGGAGCTGATGGTGTGGACCCCGCCGTCGGTGCGGTCCGGTGCGCTCGACCTCGCGGAGCCGGTTTCATCTGTCGCGCATCATCAGGCGACCGGGCGCTTTGCAGTGGCTGCGTTGGACGGGGAGGTGCGCGTGCTCGGAACGGACGCTGCGGGTGTGCCTGTGCCGGAGGCGGTCAAGGTGATGCGGCATTGTGAAGCTGCGGAAATTCTTTATGAGACCGCATTTTCCCCTGATGGAGGGACGCTTCTTACCGCGGGTGGGCAGGAGGTGAAGATATGGGATGTTGAGTCGGGAGCGCTGGAACGGACAGTGAGTTTGTCCGACCCGATGTTCGCCAAGCTCCTTGAGGAGGATGCCATGTATCATGTGGCCGCAGGCAAGTTTATCACCGGCACCAGCATTGCGGTGGCGGTCAGGCGGACCAATCCGCGGGAAAGCGGCCTACCAACCTTCGGGGGTGAGGGTGGCTTGGCTTATGTGGTCGATCTAACAAAAGGTGAGGTGGTGCATTCGGGCACGTATTTTAACCCCGTTTCCATCCAGGTTTCTCCCGATGCGAAGAACCTGCTCATCAGTAGCGCTAGTGGTGGCTACGGCGATCCTACTATCGCCATTGAGACGGTGGGATCGGAATCGAATCTGCTGGAGATTGATTCATCGGAGCGCTCGACGGTTTCGTGCTGGTGGGACGATTTTTCCATCTTTGTGGGTGACCGGAGCGGGGGCGTGACGCGCTACCAGAATGGCCGGAAGAGCTGGGTGAATACGGAGTGGAGCCGCCCGGTTGAGGTGATCGCAACCGGCGATGCCACATTGATGGTTGGCTGGCATGGCGGCAAGGTTGCAGGGCTTTCTGCGGAGAAGGGGGCCTCTGTGTGGGCTGTTCAAACACCAACGAGCTCGATCTCGGCGATCATCCCAATGGCGGATGGAGCTGCGGTGATCGGAAAGGGCGGTCTGGTTTCGGTATGGTCGCCCTTGCGCGATCTTCCGCTCTGGATCGATTCCTGCGGCGGCAGCCCGTTGAAATGGGCGGGGGCGGCGGGTGGTTGGCTCGCAACGATCCACTCGGACGGGAGCATCCACAGGATACGAGCCGAGGCGTCCGGCGTGGTTCCAGCGCCTTTCGCCAAGACGGAACCTGTTGCCATCGAGCCTCCCACGGCGGATGCGGGGGCGACCGACCGGCTGAACCGAATTATCGAGCCGACTTTCCTGAAAAAATGCGGCAACGCGGAGCTTGGCATCAACGAGTATTCCTTTGATCCCGTGAGGCAACAGGCGCTTCGCTATGCGAGGGAAAGTGGATCCATCGAGATTTTCGGGATTGAGGCGGGGCATCCTGTCGAATCTCTCAAAGTGCCGGAAAATCTCCGCTCATTGGTATGGAGTGGGGACTTTGGTTCGGCTTTCCTCAGATCGGAGGATGGAGAAATTTTCCATTTGGATCGTGTGTCGAAACGGACTCGGTCGGTCGGACGGCACGAAGGTGCGGTGCGGAACGCTGATGCCTGCTTCGGTGGGACCCGCTGCCTGACCGTTTCGGAAAGCGGTGGGATGAAACTTTGGGATTTTTCGACGGGTGATCTGGTTTCGGAGTTCCCGAAGATCGAGGGTGTCGATTTCGCCGGTTCCAACACATTCATCCACCCATCCGATGGGAAGCTAGCCCTGATCTCTTCGGACTCGGGGTTGAGCCTGATCGACCTCGCCAGCGGGAAGGTGGGTTGGAACATCACTTCGCATGAGGGCAAGAAGGTCACGAATTGCTTTTTGGCCGGCTGGTTGGAGGACGGGAGTGCGCTTGGTCAGTTCGAGTTCGAGGGCGGCGTTCCGCTTTTGCTGGCGGTGGACTTCGACGGCTCCAATTCGAGAGGAGCGCCGTTCAGTGACTCCCTGCCGGAAGATTTCCGGGCCCGCACCACAAGGGTGGCGCTGAGGGGAGTAAGGCAAGTGGGCAAAACCGGCGATGTGTTCGCGCTCTTTGAAAATAGCAGGAGCCAGTATCTCATAGCCCGGCTTGGCGAGAAATTTGAGGTCGTTTCGGTGTCCGATTCTTTCGAGGGGGATGCGAGCACGATTCTCAAGTTTGAGGTGCCGCCCGATTACGGAATCGTCGCAGTCAACGACGACCTCGGTTCGGTGAGGGTATTCTCGATCGATGGCCTCAGGCCGCTGGTCCGGTTGCGTGCATCCGCAAGGTCATCGGGTGAAGCCGCGCTCGATCCGGGTTCCAATTCGTGGGGGCGAATGTTTGTGGATACCAGCCTAGGTCATCTACATGCCGTCCTTGGTGATGGGAAATTTTCCACCTTCAGCCTTGGCAAGCTCGCTGAGCGCACTGCCGGCAGGCCGCAAGTGATCCGCAACGCGACTTGGGAGTTGTTTCGACAGGGCTGGATCGCCCGGACTGTGGAAGGGGAGTTTGAGGTTTCAAGAGCTGACGGCACCGGGGATCCTGTGAAGCTGCCGAAGGATGATTTCCGGGCGCGGCCGCGGTATTTTGATGAGCGGAAAGGCGAGCTGTTGCTGGAAAAGCGTGGGGCGGGCGGCTCTTCGGTATGGCTGCGGATTTCAGCGGAGGGGATCCAGGAGGAGGCGGCGATGGCCCTTCAGGCATCTTTTGTTTCGCCCGATGAATCGGAGGTGCTGTTCTCCGCGAAACTGGATGGGCCGGGGGATGAGGATGACGCGCAAGGGTTGTGCTTGTTTCGCGCTGGAAACCCTAGGGAAATCATGCTTTTGCCGGGTGTTGGTGTCGGCGCCCCGGTGGCTGCAGGTTGGGAAGGTGCCACCTTGACGAGCGTGCACCGCAGCGGTGAGGCCATCGTCTGGGAGCTTTCGAGCGGAAAGGAGCTTCGCCGCTGCAAGCTGGATATTCCGCCAGCGCTGTTCAGGGATTGCCTGATTGACGGTGGTCAGATTTTTACTTTGGCGTCTTCCGGAGTATTGAATCGGCATGACGCCGCGACAGGGGGGCTCCTTGGCTCCGGGAATCACTTGGGATTTGAGCCACTACGGTTCATCCCGGCTCGAAGCAAGGGGTCATTGCTTGTTCTTGGGCTGCGAGGGGAGATTTCCTCCATCGATCCGCAAGACCTCTCCGTGAATTGGACGAGTCCCGCTGATCCCTCGGTGATCGGTGCCGTATCCCTGCCAGGCGAGGCGGAGCTGTTGTTGGCCCACAGCGATGGGAGACTCGCGCTGATCTCGGCGGAGATTGGCTCGCGACTTGCGGAAGCTGCTGGCCCGTTTGGCGCCATCCATGCCATCGAGGCGGAGGGCTCCGGGAAATCCATCCGCCTGAGGCTCGGTCAGGGCGATGTTGCAGGAATCCAAATGGAGGAACAAAAATGAGATATCTATGCATGCTTTCGCTACTCGCGGGTTGCGCCTCCGCCGGGGTCAACATGAAGAACGGGAATTTCTATATCTCCTACACGGATATCATCGTTGGCGATCTTGAGATCACGAGAACCTATAACTCGAAATCGGCCGGATCGACGGTGATGGGTTATGGGTGGGGATTTGGGTATGCTCAACGGGTGAGCTTTCCGGCGAACGGGGTTACGCTGCACAACCACGGGCTGGGTTCGCTTACCTATCTGCGGTTCCAAGGTGGCGGCGGTGATGGAGTCATCAAGCGGAGCGATTATGCGGATGCCTTGCTTGCGGCCGGCAATTGTGCGACGGTCCTGGACGCCGAGAGCCTGTTGTCTAGGCTCGTTGCCAATAGGGAGGAGAGAGAGGGTTTTCTGACCCGCGGCTTCTCGGTTTCCAATGATGTTCATCCGCTGTTTTCCGGCAGCATCGCTTTCCAGCCGGGGTATCTTTGTAAGAACCCGGACTGCAAGATGGTGCACGGCGGCTACACTCTTTTTTCACAGGATCGAGTGGTGATGGGGGATTGGGGCGGCGGAGCTGGCGCACAGTTCTCACGGGACGGGGTTCTATTGGAGGTCTGCGATGGAAAAGCCCCTTCGCGCAAAGTGGTCAGGGACGTGACGGGGAAGATCGCGATGATCCATCAAGGGGCGGATCACATCCGCTTCTTTTACGACGAGAATGGAAACCTACTGACTAGTCCTTAGCATAGGCTACACTTGGAGCATGGAAGAAGGACCTCACGAGTTTAGGGTTTGATTTGATTGCCGCTAAATCGGATTTAACTCGTTCCTTCAGAGACTCATTTTGCTTCAGCGGTTTTTTGGA
>SYAP01000265.1 GCA_005787565.1 Verrucomicrobiaceae bacterium
ACGGCAGCGGCGAAGTCTCCGCCATTGTCAAAGTCGCACCCGTCGCCCCGGAACTCCGCTGCGATTCCTCCATGCTCATCTCCCTCGGCGAGGACCGCCTCGTCGTCTCATCCGACCTCAACGTCACCATCTCCCGCTCCGGCGTCTTCCGCCTCGTCCTCGAAATCCCAGATGGCCTCGAAATCGAAAGCGCCACCGGCGAATCCCTCTCCCACTGGACCGAAAGCCGCTCCGATGAAAAACGCCTCGTCACCCTCCATCTAACAGGACGCACCATCGGCGCCCGCACCTTCCAGCTCACCCTGACAGGACCACCCACCGGCGCCATCGCCAACTGGTCCCTCCCCCGCATCGTCCTCCGCGAGGCCACCCGCGAAACCGGAACCCTCACCATCGCCCCCGAACGCGGCTTGCAAGTCCGCGCCGTCGAACGCCGCAACGTCTCACAAATCGACCCCAGCGAACTCGCCGACCGCAAGGACGCATCCTCCCGCGCAGCCGCACTCCCCGGCGCACTCGCGTTCCGCCTCCTCCAAAGCGATTGGTCCCTCGGCCTCGCCATCAGCCGCCTCGATCCCTGGGTCACCGCTCGCATCCTCCACGAAGTCACCCTCCGCGAAGGCCAGGTCCTCAACCGCGTCCACATCGCCACCAAAATCGAAAACGCCGCCATCAAATCCCTCCGCATCCGCATCCCCGGACTCGACGCCGATGCCGCCGCCACCGTCCGCGCCACCGGCCCCGCCGTCGCAGACCTCGTCTCTGTCACCGGCGAAGAAGGCCTCTTCGAAATCCGCTTCCAACGCGGCGTCGCCGGTGAAACACCCATCGACATCGAATACCAACGCCGCGGCGGCACCGATGGCACCGAATCCATCCCCACACTCTCCTCCGATCAATTACGGCAAATCTCGTACTTCGCCTCACTCCGCGTCAGCGGCCGTCTCGAACTCGAAGCCCCCACCACTCCCCGCGGCTGGCAACGCGCCGATTGGTCGCTCGTCCAGGCCAACATCGGCCAACCCGCCGCCGGACCCGCTCCCGCCATCGCCTTCCGCGTCGCCGATCCCGAAGCCCCGCTCACCATCCGCCTCAAACGCCACGACCTCGCCAACCTCCGCAAACTCCGCGTCGCCAACGGCACCCTCACCTCGCTCTTCTCCCCGAACGGTCACGCACTAACAGCCGTCAACCTCAACCTCGAAGTCACCGCCAAAGGCACCCTCCGCCTCACCCTCCCTGCCGACTCCAAACTCTTCAACGTCCTCGTCAACGACGAAGGCGCACCCCTCGTCCGCGAAGGCGGCGACTGGCTCTTCCACGTCTTCCCCGCCCCCGAAACCGGAAAACCCAGCACCGTCCGCGTCGTCTACTCCTCCCCGGCATCAAACGGCAAACTCCAGGGCCCAAAACTCAACGCACCCATGGAAAACCTCGTCTGGCGCGTCCTAGTCCCCGACGGCTGGCAGCTCGACTCCCACTCCGGCGACTTCGACCTCAAACAACAACAAAGCCTCGGCTCTTTCCGCATCGAGGACTATCAGACCTTCGTCGCGCAAAAGCGCCAGCGCGATGCCCAAACTGCCGTCGCCCTGTTAGACCAGGCCAATCAGTGGCTCAAGGCCGGCGATCAGGAGAAAGCCGGAGTCGCCCTCGGCAACGCCAGCCGCAACAACTTCCTCGACAACGCCTCAAACGAAGACGCCCGCGTCCAGCTCCGCCAACTCAAAACCCAACAGGCCGTCCTCGGCCTCAACACCCGCCGCCAACGACTCTTCCTCGACAACCGCGCCGAAGCACCTGGCATCGAAAACGAACAACTCGAACGCGCCGCCCAGGTCAACCCAGTCCTCCAGGGTGCATACAACTACGACCCCCGCCAGTTCAACCGCTTCCTCGAAGGCAACACCGCCGATGAAAACGCCGCCCTCAAGGAAATCGCCAACCGCATGGTCACCCAACAACTCGCCGCCGAACCCGCACCCGCAACCCTCGACATCAACCTCCCCGAAAACGGCACCGTCCTCACCTTCCACCGCAGCGTCCAGATCGATGGCGAACAAGCCATGGACCTCACCCTCGACCTCAAACGCCCCAACACCCACCGCATCATCATCGCCGTCCTCCTCTGCTTCGCCGCCGCCTCCCTCGCCGGCCTCAGCAGATGGAAAAAACCAGCCCACGCGAATTGATTCTCATCACCTCGCCCACACCTGTCTGACTTTTGACTTGCATTTCACCAACCCCGCTGTTCTCTCAGGCCGTGCGCAGTTGGATTTTATGGCTGATGATCTTCGGAGTTTTCTCCGGTTTCCTCGCCCGTGCCATGCCTCATCAGCACGAACACGACCATTCCTCACACTCGCATCACCACCATGATTGCCCCGGCGGTGATCACGAGGATGACCACAACGAGGACCCGGACGACGGAACCACCCCCTGTGACCAACCTCACGCCCATGTCTGCTGTTTCACAGCAATGCTCTTGATGGATGAAATCCCATCCGTCCGCCTACCCGCCAACCACGGCCAATTCCATGGCATCCTCGTGGTCGGCGTGCTCATCCCGGAAAACCCGGTGTTCGAGCTGGATCTCCCACCGTTGATTTGAGCGCGCAATCCAAGCGCCCCATCGTGCCCTCATCGCACGTGAATTGAACCCGACCGACTTCTCGCGTCCGGTTATCACCCTCAAACCAACCTCCCATGGGCTCATCAGCCCCTTCCAACAACAACGAATCCATGATCCACCTTCGACCCCTATTCCTGTTAGGAATCATCCTGACCCACTCCACCCTATCAGCCGAACCCGTTCTGGTCATCTCCCTCAACGGCATCGCCGAACGAATCCGCGCACAAAACCCGGACCTTGCCGCCGCACGCCTTCGCATCGACGAAGCCCTAGGCCGCATGAACCAGTCCGGTCGGCTCTCCAATCCGGACTTCGATACCTCCATCGAACACAACTCCAACTTCCGCGAAGCACGCGCGGAGATCGGCATCTCCCAAAAATTCCCCGTCACCGACCGCCTCGCCCTCGAGAAATCCATCACCGTCACCCAACTCAAAACCGCAGAAGCAGAAATCCGCGATGTCGAAAGGAAACTCATCGCACAAGCCCGCCTCACCGTCATCGAAATCCTCTCCCTCCGCCAACGCATCACCGTCCTCCAAAGCCAATCCACCCTTGCCGAATCCCTCGCCAAGCAACTCACCGAAGCCTCCGAAAAAGGCGAGGCATCCAAGCTCGACGCCGGACTCGCCAAACTCGAAATCTCCACGCTCTCCGTCGGAATCCGCCAACTCGAAGCCGCAAAAACCACCGCCGTCGGCACGCTCAAGCCACTCCTCGGCATGCCCCCGGAAACTCCTCTCCACATCGACGGAACCCTACCCGAACCCACCCTGCCAAACGCATCCACCGACCCATCCAATCGCCCCGACCTGAAAGCCGCTTACCTGGAAGCCGACGCCGCTGGCAAAGGCGTCACCCTCGAACAGGCACGCCGCTACGACGACATCGAAGCCTCCATCTTCACCGCCGCCGAACGCTCCGAAGACGCACCCGATGGATACGACAACGAAGCCATCATCGGCCTCCGCTTCCGCATCCCGCTCCCGCTCTGGAACAACAACGAGGGAAACATCCAAACCGCCCGCGCCACCCAACGCCGCAAGGAACTCGAAGCCTCCGCCCTCAACCAGAACATCCGCCACGAAATCGACTCCGCCCTGCAACAGATGCACGAATGGCGAAAACTGATAGACGAACTCACCAACGACCTCATCCCCCTCGTCAACAAACAGACGGCCATCGCCGAAAACGCCCTGCGCAAGGGCGAGGGCGACATCCAGACCGTCTTCCGTACCCGCGAGAAACAACTCCAACTCGCCGCCGCACGCCTCGATGCCCTCCGCGAGTTCCACCTCGCACGCATCCACCACGAATCGGCGATTGGTAATCCTTGAACCAACTTTGTCTAACCTTATGAAATCATTCCATTCCACCATTCTCGCAGCCCTCCTGCCTTACACATCTTTTGCCGCCGTGGCGGTCCCACCCGTCATCCTGACCGAACAAGGCGTGAAAAACCTAGGACTTGAAACCGTCCTGGTCGAGGAAACCGACTTCGAGACCACCACCTTCGCCCTCGGTCGCACCGAGGCGATCCCACAAAACCGCTCGGTCCTAAGCAGTCGCATTCCGGGGCGGGTCGCAGAGTCGAATCTCTTGATTGGCACCTATGTCGAAAAGGACGAGGAACTTGTCCTGCTGGAAAGCCGCCAACCCGGCAACCCACCGCCTACCATTTGGCTCAAAGCTCCTGCCAAGGGTACGATCATCGCGGTGAACGCTACGCTCGGCGCACCCGTCGAACCCACCGACCGCCTCGCGGAAATCGCAGACCTGAGCACGATCTACCTCATCGCCACCGTGCCACAGGCCACTGCGGGAAAAATCAAACAAGGCACTAAGGCAAAGATCCATTTCCCGATCCGACCTGATAAGGAATACACCGCCACATTGCTGAAATTCGCCGCTTGCCCTTGTCCCGATCCCGCCTGCGCGCTTGGTCAGGACACCTCGACACGATCCGAGAAACAAGAGGGTGCCGACCTGAATACCACCGGGATCATCTTCACCATCGAAAACCCCGACAATCAGCTCCGCCCAGGCATGAATGCCGAATGTTCCATCATCATGGAAACACGCGAGGGTGTCCTCAGCGTCCCCACCGAAGCCCTTCAAGGTGGCGCTTCAAACCGGCATGTTTATGTCAAACACGTAACCATTCCCAACGCCTTCGATCGCGTGAATGTGCAGACGGGGCTTTCCAGCAATGATCGCGTCGAAATCCTGGATGGCTTGCTGCCCGGCGATGAAGTGGTGACGCGAGGCTCATACTCGCTTGGTTTCGCAGGAAGCAGTGGCGGCCCTTCGCTTAAAGAAGCGATGGATGCGGCCCACGGCCATGAGCACAACGAGGATGGCTCGGAAATGACACCTGAACAAAAGGCCTCAGCCGGAGATGGCGATGACCACGCTCACGATAAGAGTGGCTCTGGCTTGCGCGAGATTTTCTTCATGGCCGCCACCGGCATTCTCGCCCTGCTGCTGGTTGTGGTTTCCCTCCGCCGCCGTCAACCCGCCGACGACAACATCGAACTTTCCTGAACCATGCTCAACACACTGATTCGTTGGTCGCTCCGGAACCGGGCGATCATTCTATGCCTGTCGCTATTGATCCTTGCGATGGGTTTCAAGACCGGCAGCGAGCTGCCCGTAGAGGTTCTTCCTGATCTCACCAAACCCACAGTCACGATTCTAACGGAAGCCCCTGGCCTTTCTCCCGAAGAAGTCGAGGCTCTCGTCACGCAGCCGATCGAAAACTCACTGATGGGCGTCGCGGGTCTTACCCGCATGCGCTCCACTTCAGACATCGCCCTCTCGCTTGTCTTCGCCGAATTCGAATGGGGAACGGACATCTACAAGGCACGGCAATTCGTGCAGGAACGGTTGCAAGTCGCCCGTGAGCAGATTCCCGAGGATACCCAGCCATACCTCACTCCCGTCGCCTCGTTGATGGGCGAGATCCTGCTCATCGGCGTGAAAAGCAACGATGGAAAAACTGCTCCTATGGACTTGCGCACAGTCGCCGATTGGACGATCCGCATGCGCCTGCAAGCCATCCCCGGCGTGGCCGAAGTCCTCAACATGGGCGGTGGCGTGAAGCAGGCGCAGGTCCAGCCCGACCCGTGGCGCATGCAGGCCAACGGCGTGACCATCGAGGAGTTGGAGGAAGCGGTGAAAAAAGCCGCATCCAACACCACAGGCGGCTTCATCGACAACGGCCCGCAGGAAATCATGGTGCGCAACCTCGCGATGACCGTCGAACTGACGGACATCGCCCGCACCATCATCAAGATGTCCAATGGACGCCCCATCGCCATCTCGGATGTTGCCACCGTCGCTTGGGGCACGGAACCCAAACGTGGCGATGCCGCCGTCAGTGGCAGCCCCGGCGTGATTATGAGTGTCATCAAAGCTCCCGGATTTGATACCATCGCCCTCACCGAGCAGATCGAGGCTGCCATTAAAGGACTGGAAGCCACCCTTCCGGAAGGGGTTGAAGCCACCGTGTTGTTCCGTCAGAGGGACTTCATCGACAGCGCCATCGGCAACCTGAAAAAGGCCATCATCGAAGGCGCGGTCATGGTGACCGTGGTATTGCTACTGTTCCTGCTCAGTTTCCGCACCACCTTCATCACCTTGATGGCCATGCCGCTGAGCTTTTCCATCACCTTGCTCACCTTCCAGTGGATGGGCCTCAGCGTGAACAGCATGACCCTCGGCGGTCTTGCCGTGGCCATCGGCATGGTCGTGGATGACGCCATCGTGGATGTCGAAAACGTTTTCCGCCGCCTTCGTGAAAATGCCCGCCTCAAGGAACCATTGCCGAAGCTCGAAGTGATAGCCCTGGCCTCGGGCGAAGTCCGCAACTCCATCCTTTACGCCACGATCCTAATCGTCCTCGTCTTCATTCCGCTGCTCGGGCTCACCGGTGTGGAGGGCAAACTGTTCGCACCCATCGCGATTGCCACCATCATCAGCATGATC
>SYAP01000266.1 GCA_005787565.1 Verrucomicrobiaceae bacterium
CATGGATGGACGCCGGCCTTTGGTTTGGGGGTTTTGGCTTTGGGGGTGGCGGTGGTGGTTTGGCGGGTTTTGAGCCGGCCGGGTGTTGAGCCGTTGCCTGCGGTGTTCGCGCCGATTTTCGAGCCGGTGTTTGATCAACTGATGGTTGGGATCCGAAAGGTGGGTTCGGGTGTTTCGCGGGCTCTTCAGTCGGGGAGTTCGGGGTTTCAAATCGGACTGATGTTGAGTGTGATCGGGGTTGTTGCGGTGGGTGGATTGAACGCGGCGCAGTGGGGAATGCCCGAATCGAAGTCTTGGGTCGGGACGGAGGTTTGGTTGATTCTTGCTCCGGTGATCGCGTTGGCGGCGGCGGTTGCAGCGAGGGCGGAGCGGACGTTGACGTTGTTGGTGAGTCTTGGATTTGTGGGGTTGATTGTGGCGCTGTTGTTTCTGTGGTTCAGCGCGCCTGATCTGGCATTGACGCAATTGTTGGCGGAGACCTTGCTGTTGTTTCTGTTAGCCGGGGTGTTGCGGAAGGCGGGGGAAGAGGGTGAGGGTTCGGGCTTTTCGATCGGTCGGGGGATTTTCTCGTTGTGCGGGGGATTGCTGGTGACGTTTCTGGTGTTGAAGGCGATGGCGTTGGAGTGGGATGGTCCGATCTCGGAGTTTCATCTGACGCACAGCAAGACGGCGGCGTATGGGGCGAATGTGGTGAATGTGATTCTGGTGGATTTCCGGGCGTTGGACACGCTCGGGGAGATTCTTGTGTTGGCGATTGCGGGGCTTGGGGTGACGGCGGCGTTGGGAACCGCACGGAAGCGGTCGGTGCTTCCGCATGACAGTGGAAGTGCTTGGTTGAGGTTGGCGGCCCGGATGATCGCGCTGGTGGCGATTCCGATCTCGCTGATGTTGTTTTGGCGCGGGCACAATGCGCCGGGTGGCGGATTCATTGCGGCGCTGGTGGCGGCGTCCGGGGTGGGGTTATTGTTATTGGTTGGGGATGAGTGGGCGGGGGTGCGTATGCTACGGCGTTGGGCGTTGCGGTTGAGTGTGGCGGGGTTGGTGGTGGCTGTTGGAGCGGCGGTTTTGCCGATGTTGATGGGGGAGGCGTTTTTCAAGGGGCTGTGGTTGCACTGGGGGGATACGCATTTGGGAACGCCGTTGGTGTTCGATCTGGGTGTCTATCTAACGGTGCTTGGGTTCTGCATGGCTTATCTTCGTCATTTCCAACCGAATCGAAACTGAACAGATGATTTTACTGTTAGCACTTACCATTGGTTTTCTGGCGGCGGCCGGTCTTTACCGTTTGACGGGGCCCGGGCGGCTTGACCCGTTGATCGGCCTGATTCTCTTGGGTCAGGCGGCGAACCTCGTGTTGTTCGCGTCCGGCGGGTTGAAGCACAATGCTGCGCCACTTTTGGGATCGGGTGTGGCTGAGCCGACCGATCCTTTGCCGCAGGCGCTGGTTTTGACGGCGATTGTGATCGGATTCGGCATCATTGCTTTCTTGTTATCCCTGGTCATACGCAAAACACCGAAATGAGCCCGGTTCATTCCATGATTGTCTGTTTGTTGGCACCGTTCGCGGGGGCTTTGGCGTGTCTTGTTGCGGGGCGGCGCTATCGTCTTGGAGGTGCGATTGCGGTGGTTGCGGTGTTGGTGAGTTTGTGTGCCGCGGTGGGGTTGGTGTCCTCGACTGCCGGGGGAGAGGTGTTTGCGTTGCATGCGGGCGGGTGGCGGGCGCCGTTCGGGATTGTGATGGTGGCGGATGGTTTTTCGGCGTTGATGCTTGCGGTGTGCCAGACGGTGACTTTGGCTGCGCTGGTGGCGGGTGGTGCGTTGTTGCCCGAGCGGTGGAAGAGACGGCACTTTTATCCTTTGGTGCTGACGTTGAGCACGGCGACGTGCGGTGTGTTTCTGACGGGTGATTTGTTCAATCTGTATGTTTGGTTCGAGGTGCTGTTGTTATCGTCGTTCGCGCTGATGGCGATCATGAAGGGTGAGGAGGAGCGGTCGGGGGCGTGGAGATATGTCATTCTGAATCTGGTGTCCTCGCTGCTGTTTCTGGTGGCGGCGGGTTTGATTTATGGGAAATCCGGGAGCCTGAATTTCGCGGATCTGCATCTTCGGTTTGCGGGCGAGGAGGATTCCTTCCTGCTAGAGAGTTCCACGGTTCTGTTGTTCGGAGCCTTTGCGATCAAGTCGGCGTTGTTGCCATTCGCGTTCTGGTTGCCAGCGGGGTATCCGCATCTTCCGCCGGCGGTTTCGGCATTGTTTGCGGGGTTGCTGACGAAGGTGGGGTTGTATGCGCTGTTCCGGGTGTTCGGGATGGTGTTTGGTGGGGATTCGTTCCCGCACCGAGAGTTGTTGATGGGGATCGCGTTGTTGACGATGGTGGGTGGGGTTTTGGGAGCGGTGGCGCAGACTGGAATGCGGAAGATCCTATCCTTCCACATCATCAGCCAGGTGGGATACATGGCATTGGCGCTGGCGTTGTATACGCCGATGGCGATGGCGGCGGGGATTTTCTATCTGGTGCATCACATTATCGTGAAGGCGAACCTGTTTCTGGTGGCGGGATTGATCGAGCGGTATCGTGGGAGTTCCGAGTTGTCCGGGAGCGGCGGGTTGATGAGGATGGCTCCTTGGTTGGGGTTGTTGTTTGCGGTTCCGGCTTTGTCGTTGGCGGGGATTCCGCCGTTGTCGGGATTTTTCGCGAAGTTCGGGTTGTTGCGTGCGGCGATTGCGAGTGGGGACACGTTGGCGATCCTAGTGGTTGTGGGAGTTGGGTTGTTGACCGTGTTCTCGATGCTGAAGATCTGGCGGGCGTTGTTTTGGGGTGGAGATGAGGGTGTGGGTGCGGGGCATGGTGTTCCGAGAGGGGGTATTGTTGCGTCGGCGATGTTGGCAGTGGTGACGGTGTGCATCGGGTTGGCGGCGGGGCCGGTGTATGGGTTGGCGGAGCGTGCGGCGGCGGGTTTGTTTGACCGGTCCGCCTATATTGAGGCGGTGTTGGGCAGTGGGAATCCGGTGGCTCCGGGGACAGAATCAGAAACATCGATGAAATGAGATGAAGACGTTGTTGATATTTCCATTTTTCTATCTGGGCGAGATCGTGAGCGGTGCGATGCGTGTGGCGCGTGATGTGCTGACGCCGAGACCGGACTTGAAGCCGGTTCTACTGCATGTTCCGGTGGACCTGCCGAGTGACGCGCACCGATTGATGCTGGCGTGTCTGGTGAGCATGACGCCCGGGACGTTGTCGGTGGACCAGTCCGCGGATGGGAGGTTTCTAACAGTTCACAGTTTGTATGGGGGCGGGGATCCCGCCGGAGAGATCGAGCACATTCAAAAGCGGTATGTAGCCATGGTGGCGAAGCTGCGCATCCCATTTACCGGCCATGCTTGAACTAGCGACAGTGATTTTGGGGCTTTCGATCGCACTCACGTTGGGGCGTCTGATTCGTTCGAAGAGTGATGCGGACCGGGTGATCAGCGTGGATGTGCTGACATTCCAACTGCTGGGGCTGGCGGTGGTACTGGCTTTTCACGACGGGCGGCCGTTGGCGCTGGATTTCGCGTTTGTGATGGCGCTGCTGGGATTCATTTCCACGCTGATTTTATCCCGACTTATCCGATCATGATTGCGAATGTTTTCATTCTGTTAGGCAGCCTGTCGTTCCTGATCGCGGCCTTGGGGCTTTGGCGAATGCCGGATGAGCTGGCGCGGCTGCATGCGGGGACGAAGGCGAGTTCGCTGGGGGTTCTGTTGTTGGCGGTGGGTGCGGGTTTCCGGTTTCCGGAGCCCGGGGTGATCGCGTTGCTGGCGGGGATGGTGGTGCTGGTCTTTCTAACCGCTCCATTGGGTTGCCATGCGATTGCGAAGCGTTTGGTGGGGAGATTTGTCGGGCGTTCCGGGCGCGGGGAGTGAGGTGTTGCGGCTCAGGATTTCTTTGGGACGGCGCGGGTGGCACCGGTGGAGATTCCGCCGTCGACGAGGAGGAGCTGGCCGGTGACGTAGCGTGATTCTTCGGAGGCGAGGAAGAGGAGGGGGCCGTCGAGGTCGCCGGTTTGGCCGGGGCGTTTGAGGGGGATGCGGTCGCTGAGGTAGGAGACCCACTCGGTGTCTTCGTACATGACGGCGTTTTGAGCGGTTTTGAACCAGCCGGGGGCGAGGCAATTGACGGTGATGCCGTGGATGCCCCAGTCATCGGCGAGGGACATGGTGAGTTGTTTGGTTCCGCCGCGGCTGGCCCCGTAGGGGGCGAGGCCGGCGTATCCGGCGACGGAGGTGACGGAGCCGATGTTGACGATGCGGCCGTATTTGGCGGGGATCATCGACTGGATTGCGATTTGTTGAGCGAGGAAGAAGGTGCCGCGGAGATTGGTGTCGAGGACGAGGTTCCAGTCGTCCCAAGTGATTTCGGTGGCGGGTTTGCGGACGTTGCAGCCGGCGTTGTTGATGAGGATGTCGATGGTGCCTGCGGCGGTGACGGCGTTTTTTACGGCGGACTGGATGCTTTCGAAGGATGAGACATCGAGGGCGACGGGGAAGGCGCGGCGGCCGAGGGCTTCGATGCGGGCGGTGATGGATGTTAGAGAATCGAGGTTGCGGCTGGTGACGATGACGTCGGCACCGGCTTCGGCGAGGGTGAGGGCGAAGCGTTCGCCGAGGCCGCGGCTGGCTCCGCTGACGAAGGCGGTGCGTCCTGTTAGGTCGAAGGCGGGCATTTTCTATCAGGGTTGGAGGATGACTTTGAGGAGTCCTTCGCGGTTGTCGGCGAGGCGGGCGAACCATGCAGCGCCATCGGCGAGTGGGACGCAGGCGCTGGTGAGCGGGTCGACGCGGATGGAGCCGTCGAGGATGCGTTGGATGGCTTCAGGGTATTCACCGGCGCAGGCGCAGGATCCGTGGATGGAGATTTGGCGGGTGACGATTTCCTGGAGCGGGAAGGGGACGGAGGGTTGGAGATTTCCGACGAGGATGACGGTTCCGCCTTTGCGGACGCTGCGGATGGCGAGGTCGACGGGGGCGGCTGCGCCGACGACTTCGAAGGAGACGGCGAAGCCATCGGAGTGGAGTTGGCGGAAGTGTGCGGCGAGGTTTTCCTGACGGGCGTCGTAGGTTTCGTCCGCACCGAGTTGGCGGGCGAGGTCGAGGCGTTTCGGATCAAGATCGACGGCGGTGACGTGTTTCCAGCCGCGGGCTTTGAGGGCTTGGATGACGAGGAGGCCGATGAGGCCAGCGCCGACGACGAGGGCGGGTTCGTCGGTGGCGGGTGGGGCGAGGTTGACGGCGTGGAGGGCGATGGCGACGGGTTCGGCGAAGGCGGCGTGCTCGAAGGAGAGATCGTCCGGGATGCGGTGGAGGATGCGGGTGGGGAGGGCGATTTTCTCGGCGAAGCAGCCGTGGCGGCGGTAGTCGGCGCAGGAGACGCCGAGGACTTTTCTATCAGAGCAGAGGTTGACGTTTCCTGTTAGACAGGACGGGCATTCGCCGCAGAATTCGGTGGAGTCGAAGGTGACGCGGTCGCCGATGTTCCAGCCGGTGACGCCGGTGCCGATGGCGGAGATGGTTCCGGCGGCTTCGTGGCCCATGATGATGGGTGCGATGCGGCGGCCGGAGAGGCCGTTCATGCCGTGGATATCGCTGCCGCAGATGCCGCAGGCGCGGAGGTCGATGAGGACTTGGTCGGGTGCGGGAGCGGGGTCCGGGAAGTCGACCCAATCGAAGGCCGACGGGGCGGTGAGCATGAGGGCTTTCATCTAACAAAAATGGTGGCGCTCAGCCGTGCATTGCGCCGTCGCGGATGACGAGGGTGCGGTCGCCGGCTTTGGCGAGTTGTTGGTCGTGGGTGACGACGACGAGGGTGACGCCGTGTTCGGTGGCGAGGTCGAGGAGGATGCGCATGATTTCAGCGCTGTTTGAGGAATCGAGGTTGCCGGTGGGTTCATCGGCGAAGAGGACGCGGGGTTCGTTGACGATGGCGCGGGCGATGGCGACGCGTTGTTGTTCGCCGCCGGAGAGTTCGGCGGGGAGGTGTTCGGCGCGGTCGGCGAGGCCGACGCGGGCGAGGGCTTTCATGGCCTCGGCGCTGCGGTCGATGCCGGCGATGGCACCGGGGACGGCGACGTTTTCGAGGGCGGTGAGTTCTGGGAGGAGGTGGTAGTTTTGGAAGACGTAGCCGATGTTGGCGTTGCGGAAGCGTGCTTGTTCGCGGCGGCCGAGGGCGTAGAGGTCGGTGCCGTTGATGGAGACGGTGCCTTGTTCAGGGCGTTCGAGGCCGGCGAGGGTGTAGAGGAGGGTGGTTTTTCCGGCGCCGCTGGGGCCGCAGAGGAAGATTTTCTCGCCGGGCTGGATGCTGAGGTCGATGCCGCGGAGGACCTCGATGGATTTGCGTCCGATGCGGTAGCTGCGGTGGACGTTTGAGGTTTCGATGATGGGGGTGGGCATGCGGTTAGAATGTTTCCATGTCGCCGCCTGCCTCATCGAAGTCCATTTCGCGGACGCGTTTTTTCTCGCGGATGAGTTCGACCTGTTTGCGGAGTTGCTCGCGGACCTCGACGCCGTTGTGGATGGCTGGGATGAGGACGGTGGGGAGTGAGCGGTCGGAGGTTTGGAGTTCGACGGTGGCGAGGCCGGTGATGCGCATCCACCATGGGCGGGTCATGAGGCTGTCCTTGACGCGGTAGAGTTCGATTTCGTCGATGTGTTGATTGATGACGCCGGCAGTGAGGCGGAGGCGTTCGGAGGTGAGTTCGAAGGTTTGGCAGCGGACGACGAGGTAGCGCCAGATGGCCCATGCGAGGGGTAGGATGAGTGCGGCGAAGGCCGGGGGGAAGAAGAGGCCGCCGACGCAGATGCCGATCGATAGGGCGATGGCGAGGGAGAATGGGCCGATGTTCAACCACTGGGACGGGCTGCCTTTCCAAAGTTGGATTTCTTCAGTCACGGGTGGAGCATGAGGGGATGGGGGCATGGGCTGCAAGTGGGATTCCGGGGTGAGATTCAACTGGTGTGGTTGCGGATGGCTTTGACGACGGCGTGGTCGTCATCGCCGGCGGCCCAGACGATGCGGAGGAAGTCGGCGGGGTGGAGTGAGGCGTTGCGGGCGAGGAAGGCGCGGTCGCCGCCGCAGCCGTACATGATGTCGGGGTCGAGCTCGCCGCGGAGTTTAGCGCGGGCTTTGGCGAGGATGCGGGGGAGGTAGGCGAAGCCGTCGAGGGTGTCGCCGAAGGTCGGGAGTTCGTCGCGGGTGATCTGGCGGGTGCTGGTGATGCCTTTCTGGATGACGCGGAAGTAGTCGCGGCGGGCGGCGGCGATGAGGAGGGCGGTGGAGGGTGTGGGTTCGTTTTCCTCGCAGAAGTCCTCGATGAAGTCGAAGAATTCGCGGCGGCGGTAGCCGATGGTGGAGAGGAAGGCGAGGTCTTCGCCGGTGTAGTAGGATTCGAAATCGCGGTTGCCGGACTGATAGAGTGCGGTGCAGCGGTCGAAGAGGGAGAGAAAGCGGTCGTTCCAGGTCATGGTGATTTGTGTTAGGTTGTTAGAATTTTCAGCCTTCGGCGGCTTTTTGTCTGGTGATGGGGGCGATGTGGTCGATGGCGTCGAGGACGGCTTCATCGAGTGGTGGGGCGGTGAGGGAATCGAGGCAATCGTCGAGTTGGGCGACGGTTCGTGCGCCGATGATGGAGGATGTGACGCCTGGGTGGCGGAGGGACCATTTGAGGGCGAGGTGGTGGAGGGGCATGCCTTGGGCGGCGGCGAGGTTGCCGAGGGCGGCGATTTTCTCCTGTTGGGCTTCGACCTGGTCGGTACGGAGGAATCCTTCGGGGCGTGCGGCGCGTGAACCTTCGGGGATTCCGTTGAGGTATTTGGGGGTGAGCATGCCTTGGGCGAGGGGGCTGAAGACGACGCAGCCGATGCCTTCGTCGAGGAGCCAGTCGAGGATGCCTTCGGCTTCCGGCCAGCGGTTGAGGATGGAGTAGGGGGGCTGATAGATGAGGCAGCGGATGCCCATGTCCTTGAGGATGCGGACGGCTTTTTTGAGTTTTTTGAGGGGGTATTTGGAGAGTCCGACGTAGAGGGCCTTGCCGGAGTTCACGGCGGTGGCGAGGGCGGACATGGTTTCCTCGAGGCGGGTGTGGGGGTCGGGGCGATGGGAGTAGAAGATGTCGACGTAGGAGAGGCGGAGGCGTTTGAGGGATTGGTCGAGGGAGGAGAGGAGGTGTTTGCGGGATCCCCATTCGCCGTAGGGGCCGGACCACATTTCGTGGCCGGCTTTGGTTGAGATGACGAGTTCGTCTCGATGGCAGACGAAGTCGGAAACGAGGATGCGGCCGACGTTTTCCTCGGCGGATCCGGCGGGTGGGCCGTAGTTGTTGGCGAGGTCGAAGTGGGTGATTC
>SYAP01000267.1 GCA_005787565.1 Verrucomicrobiaceae bacterium
GCGAGGATTTCGGCGGTGCAGCAGATGACGGGAGCGGAGGGGTTGACGGTGGCATCGCCGGTGATCATGCCGACGTTTTCGGGGCCGAAGGTTTTGCAGAGGGAGAGGAATTTCTCGTTGGCGAGGGCCTTGATGGGGACGGTGTAGTAGGATCGGCGATTCTGGCAGATCGCGCGGAAGTGCATGGCGGTGGCGACGAGGGATTTGCCGGAGCCGGTGGGGGTATTGAGGATGACGTTGTTGCCGGCGAGGAGTTCGAGGATGGCTTGTTCCTGGTGGTCGTAGGGTTCGATGCCGGAGGCGATGAGGTGATCGAGGAAGGCGTTGAGGATGTCGTCCGCGGTGGGGTTCGGGGGGAGGTTGGAGCGCGAGAGAGGGGCGGACATGGCGATGCGAACATTGAACATTGAACGCCCAAGATTGAACATTGAAATAAGAGGAGATGTGGACTGTGAAGCCGCTTAGGCCGCGTAAGGCGCGGATGATGGCTTCGGGCACGGATCGTTCTCCGGGCGGTCCGTGAGAATGGAAAGTGAGCGGATCGCCAAGGCTGGATTTTCAGGCATTTTATGGTCGAGATCGTTCGTCTCTCATTCGCTGGACCGTCTTGAAGAATGATCCCTGCCATTTTTTGAGCGGGCTTTTAGGTTGAGAGGGTCTTTATTGGGGCGGAGAAGCTGAAGTGGCGGTGGTGGGAGAGATCGGGTGTGAGTGCTTGGGAGCGGAGACGAGGGATTTGGCGGGAGCTGTGGGGCTTGGGTGATCAAATCGACGTTTGAGTGGTGAGTTTGGAGGGATTGGTTGAGATCTATATTAAATAACTTCTTGTAATTAAATTAGTTAAAAAGATGACTTGGCAAATTTGATCATTTGGGCAATCTGATGATATATGAAAGTTTGTTCTGGGCGTCTGGGGTTGGCCGGAAGTGTGCCTGCTGGGGCTTCTGGGTGCGGTGATTGTTTGGGTGGGGTTGGGCGTGGGTTTTTGTTTTTGTCGTGGTTGAGGGTGGTGATGTGCGGGGTTTTGTTGGTGATATGCGGCTTGGCGCAGCCGGTTTTGGCGGATGAGTTCGGGGATTTCAGTTATGTGGATGAGGGGACGACGATCACAATTACGGATTATCCGACGAACGCGGTTGGTGCGGTGGTGATTCCCGGATCGATTGTGGGGAAGCCGGTGACGGCGATCGGTGCAGGGGCGTTCCAGTTTTGTTCGGGGATCACGAGCGTGAGTGTGCCGGGGAGTGTGACGAGCATCGGTGCGCAGGCGTTTTTCGGGTGCAGTGCGATGGTGAGCATCAATCTTCCGGCGGGCTTGACGGTGCTTGGGGACAGCGCGTTTGAGGGTTGTCGTCTGTTAGGTTCTGTGACGGTTCCGAGCGGGATGACCTCGTTGGGGAACAACGTGTTTCTTTCGTGTGAGGGAATGACGACGGTTTCGTTGCCGGGGACGCTGACGAGTCTGGGTGCGAACGTTTTTTTCAACTGCAAGTCTCTAACAGCCATTGAGATTCCGGTTGGGGTGACGAGCATCGGCGGGTCGGCGTTCCGGTTTTGTGAGTCGTTGACGAGCATTGAGATCCCTGCGGGGGTGACGGAGATTCCGTTCGGGTGTTTTTCTGACTGCGCGGGGTTGGAGGAGATCATTTTGCCGGCGGGGGTTACGGTGATTGGTGGCAGTGCGTTTGCGAATTGCGGGAGTTTGCCGGGGCTTGTGATTCCGGCGACGGTGACGAGCATCGGGACGTTCGCGTTCGCGCGGTGTGGTGCGCTGGAGAGTCTGGTGATTCCGAACGGGGTGCAGGTGATCGGCTCGAATTTCTTCGAGCTGTGCACCTCTCTCACGAGCGTCACTTTGCCTTCGTCGGCGACGACGATCGGGAACAATGCGTTTTTGAACTGCAGGGCATTGACGAGTGTGTCGATTCCTGCGGGAGTGACATTTATTGGGATGGATGCGTTCGGTTTGTGTTTGGCGATGACGGCGATCACGGTGGATCCTGCGAATCCGAGTTTCAGCAGTAATGGCGGGGTGTTGTTCAACAAGTTGGGGACGCAGTTGATCAGTTATCCGCGAGGGCTTGCCGGGGCGTATGAGGTGCCTTCGGGGGTGACGAGCATTGTTGCTGCGGCGTTCCAGTTCGCGGGTAAGGTGACGAGCATCAGCATCCCTGCGAGTGTGACCTCGATCGGGGCGGAGGCGTTTGCGGGATGCGGTGCGCTGATGTCTTTCTCCGTTGCGGCGACGAATCCGAGTTTCAATACGTTGAATGGGCTACTGACGAGCAAGTCGAGGCTGACGATCGCGGCGTTTCCGGGTGGGATTGCCGGTGTCTATACGGTGCCGAGCGGGGTTTCCACGATCGGGGCATCGGCCTTCCGGTATAGTCCCAAGCTAACAGAGATTGTGTTTCCGGTGGGGATTGTGACGGTTCGAGCCAATGCGGCATCGAACTGTCCTTTGTTAGGGCGGGTGACGTTCATGGGGAATGCGCCGGGGACGGTGGAAAGCACTCCGTTTGATTCGGCGGCGCAGGGTTTCAAGGTTTTCTATCAGCCGACAGCGACCGGGTTTACGAATCCGTGGCGGACGTATCCGACGGAGGTGGTGGGGAGCGCGGATCCGTTTGATTCTTGGTTGGTGGGTTACGGGTTGCCTGCGGGAAGCCCGTTGGGATTGGATTCTAACGGGGACGGGGTGAGTTTGTTGATGGCGTATGCGTTGGATTTGGATCCGCGGGAGAATTTGAGCGGGGAGATGCCGAAGGCGGTGGTTACGGCGACGCAGATGAGTTTGAGTTATTCCTCCGGGGCGGAGGGGGTGACTTATGTGGTGGAGGCGAGCGAGGATCTGGAGTTCTGGAGTCCGGCGGGAGTGACGGTGACGGGGCCGGATGTGAATGGGGTTTCCACGGCGACGGTGGCGCGGGGTGAGGGGAGCAAGTTTCTGCGGTTGGTGGTTTCGTATTCCGGCGGTTGAGGCTGGGTTGGGAGGATTGACAGTGGGGCGTGTGCTTTGCAGCGTGGGGTATGGCTGAGATGAATGTTCGTGATGCGGATCCGGTGAGGCGGCGTTTGTTAGGTGGCGGGTTGATGGGGTTTGCGGCGTGGCATTTTCCGTTAGGTTTGCGGGCGGCGGAGGATGGGGTGGAGGCGAGGAAGCCGTTGCGGTTGGCGCTGATTTCGGATGTGCATCAGGATGTGATGCATGATGGGCCGGCGCGGTTGGAGGTGTTTTTGGCGAAGGCGCGGGAGTGGAAGGTGGACGGGATCATGGAGATGGGGGATTTCTGCACGCCGAAGCCGGAGAATCGTGCGTTTGCGGATTTGTTCGAGGGGTTTGAGGGGCCGAAGTTTCACATCATCGGGAATCACGAGATGGATGGGGGTTTCAAGCGTGAGCAGGTGGTGGAGTATCACAAGATGCCGGGGAGGTATTACAGTTTTGATCTGGGAGGGATTCACGGGGTGGTGCTGGATGGGAATGATGTTCCGGCGGGGCACAAGGGTGGGTATCCGAGTTTCATTGCGGATGATCAGATCGCGTGGTTGGAGGCGGATCTGGCGAAGACGGAACTGCCGGTGTTCGTGTTTTCGCATCAAAGCCTGGAGCGGCCGACGTGCATCGGGTCGCAGGAGAAGGTGCGGGGGGTGATCGAGGCGGCGAAGCGTGGTGATGGATCGCGGAAAGTGGCGGCGTGTTTGAACGGGCATTTCCATTTGGACCATGCGCGGGAGATCGGGGGGATTCCGTACATTCACATCAATTCGGCGTCGTATTATTGGGTGGGAGGGGATTTCAAGCGGAAGCGGTATGCGGAGGAGGTTCATGCGAAGCATCCATCGATCGAGAATACGGCGCCGTATCGGGATGCGGTGTTCACGTTGTTAGAGGTGGATTTTGCGAAGGGGAGGTTCACGTTGGCGGGGATGAAGTCGGAGTGGGTGGGGCCATCGCCGCAGGAGATGGGGCAGGGGTATCCGGGGATTGATCCGGGGTGGGTGGTGCCGGGGCAGAGTGCGCGGGAGGGTGTGGTGGGATAGGGGGGGGGAGACCGGGGGTTTGTTAGGATGTGTTAGATGAGAGTTGTCAGTGGCGTTTTTTCCACTTGGGGTATTCCTTTTCGAGGAGGTTGGCGGGCCAGTTGCCGTACCAGGAGTATCCGTTGCGGCGTTCGCGGCCGATTTCGGCGAGGGAGGATTTGGGGATTCCGTCGCGGTCGCAGAAGATGGGTTTGTTGGATTTGAGGTCGTAGAAGCGGGCCCAGAGGGGTGGAGCGCCGGGGGATGGGACGACGATTTTGTCGTTGTTGGAAGATTGGATGCGGATGTTTTCGATTCTGGCGGATTGGAACCATGCGATGGCGCCTTCGATGGCGGTTTTGACTTCGGGGGATGGGTTTTCGAGGCTGATGAGGAGGCGTGTGATGCCGACGGATTCGGAGCCGCTGAGGGAGGGGAGTTCGTAGGAGCGCGCGGTGGCGGGAGCGAGGGATTTCTCGTCGTGTTGGGCGCACCAGACGGTGGGTTTGCCGTCGATGCGGATCTGACATTTGAGGATGCAGCGGATGCCGAGGTCGAAGGATTTGGCGGCGGCGGCGCGGTGTTTTTCTGTTAGGAAGGGGTAGAGTTCGGGGTTTTGGATTTCGCGGAGGAATTCGAGGAGGCGGACCATGGAGCCATCGTTGAAGGTGATGTGGCGGTGGTATTGTTTGCCTGGAGGGTGGAATTGTGGCCAGCCGCCGTTGGGGTATTGGGCGTCGAGGATGTGTTTGAGGCCGTTAGAGAAGGCGCGGAGGGTGGATTTTTCGTTGGGTTTGGCGAGGAGGCGGCGTGCGAGGAAGCGGAGTTCGTCGGTGGTGGCGCCGTTGTCGAAGGTGGCTTGGATTTTTTCGCGTTTGCCGGTGTAGGGTTTTTCGGTGGTGTCGGTGTTTTTGGGCCAGCCGCCGGTTTCCGCCTGGTGGGAGAGAATGTTAGAGAGGGTGCGGGTGGCTTCTTCGGAGGCGAACCATGAGAGGTCGCGTTTGAGGTAGTCTTTGGCGGACTTGGCGTGGAGGGGGAGGATGAGGAGTGTTAGAAGGATGAGGGTTTTCATGTGGAGGCGGGTGGGTGTGGCCTGATGAAACCGTATTTTTTGGATTAGGGCATGAAGGAAGGGAACCCAAATGGGGGATGAGGAGGGTGGTTTCAGGAGCCGTTTTTCGGGTCTTCGGGGATGGCGGCGGAGGACTCTGATTGTGGTGGGGCGTCGATGATTTCGACGGGAGCGCCGTTGGGGGCGTAGGGGAGGCGTGAGGTGGCGATGAGGTCGCCGGGTTCGAGGTTTTCGCGGATGACGAGGACGTCGGTGTTGGAGAAGACGGGCGAGATTTCCGCGCGTTGGATGGTGAGTTGTTGGGTATCGTCGGGGACAATGCGGTAGATGCGGTTGACGCCGCGGAGGGCGGTTCGCGGGATGACGAAGACGTTTTCGAGGGTGATACCCTGGATGGAGGCGCGGACGGGTTGGCCGATGCGGAGTTCGGGGTTGCCGGAGGTGAGGCCGAAGGGGTCTTCGATGCGGGCGATGGCGAAGAGTTCGCGTGAGGATTCGTCGAGCGCGCCTTCGCTGCGGACGATGAGGGCTTTCCACTGAGGGGATTGGGGGTTTTCGGGGTCGCCGAGGGCGTCGGTGAGGGTGAGTGGGACGGGGGTGTCCTGGTTGCGGGAGGGGAGGGTGATGAAGGGGAGTTGGGCGGGGGCGAGGGGGAGACGGACTTCGGCGAAGTCGGTGGCGAAGATTTCGCCGAGTGGGGTGGTGGCGGAGACGGCTTGGCCGAGGCCGACGAGGCGGGTTTTGACGCGGCCATCGAAGGGGGCGCGGATTTTGGCGCGGTCGAGGTTGCGGGAGGCTTGGTCGAGGTTGGCTTGAGCGGCACTGACGTTTGCCTGGGCTTCATTGAGTTGGGGGACGCGGAGGACGAGGGGTGAGGGTTCGCCTTCGTAGCCGATGTCTTCCCAGTTGAGTTTGGCTTGTTTGGCGCGTGCTTCTTCTTGGGCGAGTGCGGCTTCGGCTTGGGCGAGGCGTGATTCCGCGGTGACGAGAGCGGCTTTGAGGTCTGCGGGGTCGAGTTCTGCGAGGACGTCGCCGGTTTTGAAGAAGGCTCCGTCTTCGAAGGTGGGGTGGATGGTGAGGAGGGTTCCTTCGACGAGTGGGGTGAGGGTGGTGGTGTGGTGGGCGCGGATGGTGCCTTGGCTTTCGAGGATGACGGGGAAGGAGGTGCGGGAGAGTTCGAGGCGTTCGGTTTTGAGTTTTTGAGGGGGTAGGCGGACGGGTTTTGGGGGATCGACGGGGACGCCGAGCCATTTCCAGGCCCCGAAGCCGAGCAGGAGGATGACGATGGGGATGAGGATTCGGGTGAGCATGCGGGGCGGGAGTATGGCGCGGAAATGGTGGTGTGCCAAATACGAACGGGAGGTGGTGATGTTGCGGTTGGGGGAGGGAATTGTGTGGGAAAGGAGGTGCCGCCTCCCTGTAAGCCGGATTTTGTCCATCCTGCTTGCGCGGGACTGGACGGCCATTTCTCTCACTCCGCCGAGGCGGAGCGCCCTGCTTGCGCAGGGTGCGACTAATACCCGGGGATGGAACGGGCGGGCCACCCTTCCCCTGTTCTGTCTTGCACCGCGCGGGGTTTGCATTGCCACCCGGGTTACCCCGAGGTGCGGTGGGCTCTTACCCCACCATTTCA
>SYAP01000268.1 GCA_005787565.1 Verrucomicrobiaceae bacterium
ATCCAAAAAACCGCTGAAGCAAAATGAGTCTCTGAAGGAACGAGTTAAATCCGATTTAGCGGCAATCAAATCAAACCCTAAACTCGTGAGGTCCTTCTTCCATGCTCCAAGTGTAGCCTATGCTAAGGACTAGTCAGTAAGAATGATTCGGTTGTTAGGGTGGGGCTCCCCTTATTTCAGTAAGAGAATTTTCAGGAAACTCGTTGAGGTGGGATTGATTGATCCTGACAAGATTGATCGGAAGGCGATTCGTGATGAGTTGGTGAGGAAGGGCTTGATTGATGATCCGAACGTCAAGCGGGACCCTTTTGATCGTTGAGGTTGGGGGTTGGGTTTGGAGGGCGAGGGGTAGATGCTGAAAGGCTGAGAGGAAGAGGGGTTGGTGTGGGGCTTTGGTGGTTCTTTGGGTTGCCGACTGGGACAGTCGGGACACTTTTTTTGGGGGGCGGCTGGCAGGATGGGTGCGGCACGTTGGGGAGGTTGGGTTTTGAGGCATGAGGGACAGTAAGGTCCTTCCTCCTTAGGTGGGGGGTTTTGGGGGAGGCTGCGGGCAGGATGCACGCGCCACGGTTGGGAATTTTTTTTGGGGGGGATGGAATTGGCGTGCAACATCGTGGGTGGTGGTGGTGTATCCGCTGCGATGAGCAACAACGATCAGGCGGCGGTGGAGAAACTGCATGCGACTTATGGGCGGATGAAGGAGGAGATTGGCCGGGTGGTGGTGGGGCAGGAGACGGTGGTGGAGCAGACGCTGATGGCGATTTTTTGCCGGGGGCATGCGCTTTTGGTGGGGGTGCCGGGGTTGGCGAAGACGTTGTTGGTTTCGACTTTGTCGCGGGCGCTGGATCTGAGTTACAAGCGGATCCAGTTTACGTCGGATCTGATGCCGGCGGACATTACGGGGACGGATGTGCTGGAGGTGGATCCGGAGACGGGACGGCGGGGGTTCCGGTTTGTGCATGGGCCGATTTTCGCGAATCTTTTGTTGGCGGATGAGATCAACCGGACGCCGCCGAAGACGCAGGCGGCGCTTTTGGAGGCGATGCAGGAGCATCATGTGACGGTGGGTGAGCATACGCTTTCGCTGCCGGCTCCGTTTTTTGTTTTGGCGACGCAGAATCCGATCGAGCAGGAGGGGACGTACCCGCTGCCGGAGGCGCAGTTGGACCGGTTTCTTTTCAACATCATTGTGGATTACCCGAGTGAATCCGAGGAGCGGGAGATCATCCGACGGGTGACGAGTCCGGGGGGGAGCGAGGTTTCCCCGATGATGAATGCGGAGGATATCCTGCAGTTGCAGCAGGTGGTGAAGCGGGTGCCGGTGGGGGATCATGTGATTGATTTCGCGGCGAAGTTGGCGAGGTCGACGCGGCCGAAGGATCCGAGTGCGCCGGATTTCGTGAAGGAGATGGTGGGGTGGGGAGCTGGGCCGCGGGCGGGGATCAGTTTGATTTCGGCGGCGAAGGCGCATGCGGTTTTGCGCGGGCGGTTTCATGCGACGACGGGGGATGTGGCGGCGGTGGCGGCTCCGGTGTTGCGGCACCGGGTGATCACGACTTTTAATGCGGAGGCGGCGGGTGTGACGAGCGACGAGGTGATCCGCCGGTTGGTGGAGGCGCTGAAGCCGAGCGAGGACATCGTGCTGTAACCTGGTGGTGTAACTGTTTTTCCTGATTTCCCCTATGTCGCTCCAGCTCCCCGATTGCATGCGTCTTCTCCCGCCGGAGACGATGGGGGTGATGCGGCGGATGGAGTGGTATGCGCGACGGCGGATGCAGGGGACTCTAACAGGGAGGCACAGTTCGCCGGACAAGGGGTTCTCGGTGGAGTTCGCGGAGCACCGGGAATACACGCCGGGGGATGATCCGAAGAATCTGGACTGGCGGGTGATCGCGAAGAGCGACCGGAATGTGATCCGGCAGTATATCGAGGAGACGAATTTGCGGGCGACGATCGCGGTGGATGTTTCGGGATCGATGTCTTACACGGGGGACTCGGCGGCGAAGGTGGGGGAGGTGGCGCTTTCGAAGCTGGAGTATGCGAAGCATTTGGCGGCGGCGCTGGCGTATTTGTTTGTGAAGCAGGGGGACGGGGCGGGGTTGGTGACGTTTGACAAGGCGACGCGGGGATTCATCCGGAGCGGGAGCCGGCCGAGCCAGGTGCGGCGGATTTTGGAGGAGCTGCATCGGACGGGTGCGGGTGAGGATAGTGATGCGGGGCCGGTGCTGCATGAGGTGGCGGAGCGGATTCCGCGGCGTGGGTTGGTGATTTTGATCAGTGATTTGTTTGATGATCCGGAGCGGATCGTGGAGGCGCTGCATCACTTCGACTACCGGCAGCATGAGCTGGTGATTTTCCATCTGCTGGCGGAGGAGGAGCTGACGTTTCCTTTCAAGAGTTTCCAGCGGTTCCGTGATCTGGAGAAGGTGCAGCCGATGTTGAGGATCGATCCGCAGGCGGTGCGGGCGGCGTATCTGGAGCGGATGCGGGCGTTTGTGAAACGGATCGATGCGGCGTGCGGGCGGCTGCGGGCGGACTATGTGCCGGTGAATACGAAGACCCCGCTGAGGGATACCCTTTTGCGATATCTGGGAGGTAGGAAGTAATGCTTTTTCTGAATCCATGGCTGTTGGCTGGTTTGGCCGGGGTTGCGATCCCGGTGATCATTCATCTGGTGCGGCAGCAGGCGGCGAAGCCGGTGGACTGGGGTGCGATGCGGTTCCTTTTCGATACGATCTCGGTGCGGCGGCGGCGGATGGAGTGGGAGGATCTGCTGCTGATGGCGGCGCGGTGTCTTTTGTTAGGGTTGGCGGCGCTGGCGCTGGCGAGACCGTTCGTGCCGCCGGATTCGACGGTGCCGTGGTTGTTCGTGCTGCCGGCGGTTTTGTTAGGGATCGCGTTTTTCGGGGCTTCGTTTGTTTTGTCATCGGGGAAGGCGCGATGGATCGTGCGGGGGATCGCGTTGTTTTTGTTAGTGGGTGCTGCGGCGCTGGTGTTTTTGGAGAAGGTGCTGAATTTGAAGCGATTCGAGGCGAGCGGTCGGCGTGATGTGGCGCTGGTGATCGATGGATCCGCCTCGATGGAGTGCCAACGGGACGGGGTGACGGTTTTCAGCAAGGCGTTGGAAGAGGCGAAGCAGCTGGTGAAGGAAGCGCCGAGGGGGACGGCTTTCACGGTGATTCTGGGCGGGCCTGCGCCGGAGGTGAAGACGGCTGCGCCGCTGACGCATCGGGCGGATGTGTTAGGGGTGCTGGATTCGTTGCAGCCGATTGGCGGGAGTTTCCGAGCGCATGAGGCGCTGGGGGTGGCGACGTTGGGGTTGGCGGAGGGGACGAATGCTTCGAAGGAGATTGTGGTTTTCACGGATACGCAGCGTGGCGGGTGGCGGTTTGACAATCCGGGTGCGTGGGACGGGCTGGAGCGGGCGTGGGAGGCGATGCCATCGCGGCCGAAGTTGATTTTGCGGGATTTCGGGACGCCGGTGGATTTCCGCAACATTGCGGTGACGGGTGTGGAGCTTTCGAGATCGGTGGTGGGGACGGATCGCGAGGTGGTTTTCCAGGTGACGGTGGAGAATACGGGGACGGATGCGGTGACGCCGGGGCCGGTGACTTTGGAGATCGGCGGGCAGCGGATCGGGGAGAGTCCGGTGGGTCTGTTGGTGCCGGGGCAGAAGGAGACGGTGGATTTCAAGCATCGGTTCACGCGGGCGGGGCCGGCGGTGATCGAGGCGCGGATCGAAGCGAAGGATGATCTGTTAGCCGATAACCGTTCGGAGAAGGTGGTGATGGTGCGGGAGCGGCTGAAGGTTCTGTTAGTGGATGGGAATCCATCCGGATCGTTCTTCGAGCGGGCGGCGGGGTATGCTGCGCTGGCGCTGGCGCCGACGACCTCGTTGATCGGCGGGAAGCCTGCGGGAGAGACGTTTCTGATGGATCCGCGGGTGGTATCGATCACGGCGCTGAAGGAGGAGGATCTGGATGAGGCGGCGGTGGTGGTGCTGGCGGATGTTTCGAGGTTGCCGGCGCGGTTGGCGGATCGGCTGGCATCGAAGGTGGCGGAGGGTGCGGGGCTGTTGGTCTTGGCGGGGCCGCGGGCGGAGGTGGCGTTTTACAATGGCTGGCAGGGGATCGATGGGCCGCTGCTGCCGATCGAGCTGGGGCAGGAGGGTGCGGATGAGGATGGGATTTCGCCGGCGGATTCGACGTTTGTGCATGAGTCGCTGGCGCGGTTCACGAAGGCGGGGGATCTAACGGAGGCGAAGGTGACGCGCTGGCGGAAGTCCGGCAAGGCGCGTGAGGGCGGGGTGCAGGGTGCGGCGTTTTCGAATGGCGATGCGTTTCTTGCGTCGAGGATTTACGGGAACGGGCGGTGTTTGATGACGTTGTGCGCGCTGGATTCGCGGGCGGGGAATTTCCCGGCGCGGCGGGCGTTTGTGCCGTTGGTGCATGAGCTGGTGACGTGGGCGGCGGGTGGCGGGATTGATCTGAATGTGCGGTCGGCATGGAGTCCGTCGGTGATTTTGAGCCAGTCGGGTGGCGGGTTGAGCGGGCGGTATTTCCGGAACCATGAGTTGCGGGGCAAGCCGTTGTTAGAGCGGATTGATGCGGCGATTGATTTCGATTGGGAGGAGGGATCGCCGGACCGGCGGTTGCAGCAGGATGGGTTCTCGGTGCAGTGGCGGGGGAGTCTGGTCGCGCCGGTGACGGGTGAGTATCAATTTTCGGCGGAGGTGGATGAGCGGGTGGAGTTGCGGATCGGGACGCTTTCGCCGCTGAAGGCGGACCGGAAGAATCCGCGGATGGGTGGGGCGGCGTTGAAGGCGGGTGAGGCGGTGCCGATCGAGGTGATCTATCAGGAAGATGGCTGGCTGGCATCGGTGCAATTGAAGTGGACGCCGCCGGGTGGGGTGGAGCAGGTGATTCCGAGTTCGGCGTTTCTGCCGTTCGGGATGGAGTCTGCGGAGCCGATGAAGGTGTTGGATCCGCGGGGTTTGCCGCGTGAGGCGAGGTTGAAGGCGGGACGGCGCGGGCAGGAGCTGGCGATCAGCGGGCCGGCAGTGCCGGGGATCTATCAGATTACGGCGAAGGGGCTGCCGGAGGGGTTGTTTCCCGGGATGGAGGGGACGCTGCCGGTGGCGGTGGGGAGGGATGCGGGGGAGAGTCGGTTCGAGGTGAGGACGGCGGATGATCTGGATCTGATCCGGAAGCATACGGATTTGCTGTTGCCGAAGTCGGTGGCGGATGTGTTGGGGGTTTTGCAGGGTAAGGGCTTTGGGCGGGAGATCTGGAAGTGGCTGGCGGTGGCGGCGTTTGCGTTCTTTTTGTTAGAAAGCGTGCTCGCGCGCTGGGTTTCCCGCTCGCGTCGTGCGGCGGAGGATGTGCGGGTGGATTTCGGTGAAGACAAGATATGGAGGGCCGGAGCATGAAGGCGGTTTGGATCGGATTGATTTCGTTCCCGGTGATCTGGGGCCTGTTGGTGGGGCTTTCGAAGGTGGTGCGGATTTCGCCGGATTGGCCGTTGGTGGGGGTGGCTGCGGGGCTGGCGCTGGCGGTGATGGCGATTCTTTTGCTGTATCGGTATGAGGCCGGGGCGGTGACGCCGCGGCGTGCGCGGTGGATCATCGGGCTGCGGTTGGCGGCGCTGGCGGTGCTGGCGTGGGTATTGATCGAGCCGGTGTTGGTGCGTGAGGTGGAGCAGGATTTGGAGCGAGAGGTGGTGGTTGTGTTAGACGAGTCCGGGTCGATGCAATTGAAGGATGACGGGACGACGAAGACGCGGTTGGAGCTGGGTGAGGCGGCGATGGCGGAGGCGAAGATTGTGGAGACGCTCTCGGAGAAGATGCGGGTGCGGACGGTGAGGGCGGCGCGGAGTGTTCGAAATGAAGGTGAGGGTGAGGCGGAGGGGTGGGCGGATGCGACGGATCTGGCGGCGGCGCTGGGTGATGCGCTTGAGCAGGTGCCGCCGGATGAGTTGGCGGGTGTTTTGATGCTGACGGATGGCAGGCACAACCGGCCGGGGCGGGTGGAGGATGTGGCGCGGCGTTTCGGGATTCTGGATGCTCCAATCGGCGTGGTGGCGGTAGGGAGTGCGGAGCCGCCTAGGGATGCTTCGATTTTGAATGTGCGTGCGCCGGATGCGATTCATCTGGGGGACCGGATGCGGGTGGCGGTGGAGTCGAAGTTTGATGGATACAAGGGGAAGAAGGCGCAGGTGAAATTGTTTCGCGGCGAGGAGGAGCTGGATGCGCGGACGGTTTCGATCCCGCAGGATCATCATCGGGAGGAGGTGCGGTTCAGCATCACGCCGGAGCAGGGTGGGGTGGGAGACTATCGGGTGGAGATCGCGGGGCTGGATGGGGAGCGGTTTGATGACAACAACGCGTGGGCGTTCGAGACATCGATCACGGATGCGCGGACGAATGTTTTGCTGATCGAGAGTCATCCGCGGTGGGAGTTCCGGTATTTGCGGAACTTGTTTTACGGGCGGGACAAGTCGGTGCATTTGCAGCATGTGCTGTTGAATCCGGACCGGATCCAGGGGCAGGAGGATGCGCCGGTGCCCGCGTCGGCGGGGCGGCCATTCGGGGAGGCGTTGGCGAACCGGTTGCCGGAGAACGAAGCGGAGTGGCGGAAGTTTGATGTGATCATCATCGGTGATGTTTCTCCGGAGACGATGGATGCGGCGGCGTGGGAGGTGGTTTCGAAGTGTGTGAACGAGCGGGCGGCGTTGTTGGTGATGGTGGCGGGTCCGCGTTACATGCCGCATGCGATCCAGGCACCGGCGGGGCGGGAGCTGGTGCCGGCGGAGATCGAGTATAGCAGGCGCAATTATTTTTCCGAGAAGTTGCCGGCGTTCCGGTTCGGTCTAACAGCGGAAGGGCGCGGGCATCCGGTGGTTCAGCATAGTGCGGGGCAGACGGACAACGAGGCGTTGTGGATGTCGTTTCCCGAGATGGGGTGGCGTCATCCGGTGCGTGGGGTGAAGGAGGGGGCGGAGGTTTTGCTGACGGCGGTGAGTGGGGCGGAGGAAGCGGCGGCGGATGGGACGGGGCTGGATGATGCGCTGGATGCTTTGGCGAAGCGGCGGGAGCGTGAGGCGGCGGGGGCGTTGCTGGTGACGCGGCAGACGGGGAAGGGCAAGGTGGCGTTGCTACTAACAGATCGGACGTGGCGGCTGCGGGAGGGTGCGGGGGATTTGCATCATCACCGGTTTTGGGGGAATCTGGTGCGGTGGGGTGCGGGGCCGACGTTGCGGGCGGGTGGTTCGCGAGCGCGGTTGGGGACGGATCAGCTGACGTATACGCCGGATGATGCGCCGCGGATCACGGCGCGGTTGCGGGATGCGGGATTGAATCCGGTGAAGGATCCGACGTTGCGGGCGGAGATCGTGCGGCAGGGGAGGGTGGTGGCGACGATGCCATTGGTGCCGGTGGAGGGATCGGACGGGTTGTATGAGGTGCGGGTTCCGCCGATGGAGAAGGCGGGGCGGTATCAGGTGCGGTTGAAGGGTGAGCAGGCGGACCAGCTGGTGAGGCAGGATGGGGCGAGCGAGGTGATCGCGGGGTTCCGGGTGGTGGGGTCGCGCGGGCCGATTGAGCTGGCGGAGACCACGTTGAATCTGCCGCTTTTGGAGACGATCGCGGATCTATCAGGCGGGAAGGTTGCGGATTTGAAGGATTTGAAATCGGTGGAGTCTTTGGCGGCGCTTTTCCTGAGCGACAAGGATGAGCGGATGGAGGTGCGGGAGACGCCGTTGTGGGACAATCCGTTGGTTTTGCTGTTGTTGGCGTTGCCATTGGCGGCGGAGTGGATCTTGCGGCGTGCGGGTGGTTTGCCGTGAGGGCTGGAGAATCGCTGGAGGAATGATGTGGTCCGGGGTTGCGGGTGGGGCGGGGGCCGTACAGAGTGCGGGCGTCATGTGGACCGCCCAATGCGAATTCGAGGACATCCGTTATGAAACGACGGATGAGGGACAGATTGCGAAGATCACGATCAACCGGCCGGAGGTGCGGAACGCGTTCCGGCCGAAGACGGTGGTGGAGTTGCTGCGGGCGTTTGAGTTGGCGCACGAGGATCCGCAGGTGGGGGTGATCATTTTGACGGGTGAGGGGGATTTGGCGTTTTGCTCGGGTGGTGACCAGACGGTGCGGGGGCATGCGGGGTATATCGGGGATGACGGTGTGCCGCGGTTGAATGTGTTGGATTTGCAGAAGAAGA
>SYAP01000269.1 GCA_005787565.1 Verrucomicrobiaceae bacterium
CAGGGTTTGGGGTTGATGTAGGGAGCGAGGCCGAGTTTGAGGGCGGCATCGGCGTCTGACATTTTGCCGAGGACGGCGATTTCCTTTTGTGTCCAGCGGTGCCAAGCCTTGCAGCCGCGGGCGTAGCATTTGATGCCGAGGGAGACTCGCTTGTTATAAACCGTGAGCATGTTGATGTGGAAGGTTTTGGCGATGTGGCCATCGGGGAATTTGCCGAGCATGGCAATCATGGACGGAGTCCAGGCGATGGTCCTGCATGGGCGGGTGCCGGGGATCCCGAGTTTTTGGCGTTTTTTGAGAACGGTGCCGACGGTGAGGTCGAGTTGTCTGGCGAGTTGGGCGTCGGAGATTTTGCCGAGCATGGAGATTTGTTTGCGGGTCCAGTGGTGCCGCTTGCCGAATTTCGGGGTGATCGGGTCCATGGGTTTTGGGGATCAGGGTTTGGGGTTGATGTAGGGAGCGATGCCGAGTTCCTGGATTTTCTGGCAGACGCGTTGTCTGCTGACGCCGAGGTCTTTTGCGATGGCTGCGGCGGATTCCTTGCCGAGGCGGGCGATGATTGGTTTGGTCCAGATGCCGGGTCGGCGTTGGCTTCCGAGGCGGCAGGGAGGGATGCCGAGGGAGATGCGTTTGAGGCGGACGGTGGCTTGGCCGAGGTTGAGGTGCTCGCCGGCTTCCTTATCGGTCATGGTTCCGAGGATGGCGATTTCGCGGGCGGTCCAGCTGTCGATGGGTTTTGCGGGGCGGTTGGTGCTTTTGCGTTTGCGGAAGGAGGGGATTTTGAGGTTCCGGCGTTTGGTGGTGACGGTCATGGTGGGTGCACCGATGCGTTGGGCGATGTTGCGGTCGATATCGGTGCCGAGGAGTTTGATTTCGCGATCGGTCCAGTGGTGCCAGAGTTTGGATTGGCGCGCGAAGCATTCGATCCCGAGTTGGAGGCGTTTGTTGAGGACGACCTTGTATTGGGTGTTGAGGCGGCGGGCGACTTCGGTGTCCGGGAATTTTCCGAGGAGTGCGATTTGTTTCTGGGTCCAGGGGATGACGTTGCGCGGGCGTGAGGAGGGGATGCCTAGGAGGTTGCGTTTCTGATAGACGGTGCCGGTGGTGAGGCCGAGTTGGCGTGCGATGGCGCCATCGGAGATTCTTCCGAGGAGGGCGAGTTGTTTGGGTGTCCAGTTGTGGGATTTCGAGGGTTTGGGAGATTTGGTGTTGGCGGCTTTCATGGCGGGTTGGGTGTTAGAGTTGGGCGAGGGTGCCTTCGGTGACGCCGAGTTTTTCGAGGGCCTGGACTTCGTCGAGGAGTTCGTTGGGGTTGGAGGTGCCGTTGAGGAGGGCCTGATAGGCGCGGAGGGTGCGGCCGGCGGTGGGGGCGTCTTCGTCTAGCAGCTCGACGCGGAAGCGGGAGAGGCCGGTGCGGTGGAGGGCATCGAAGTAGCGGGCACCGGTTTGGGCTTTGCCGTTGAAGAGGGTGTTGCGGCAGCCGACATCGGCCTGGAGGCGGTGGAGTTGGCCGACGCGGTCGCGGAGGTGGACGGTGTGGGTTTCGCAGGGGCGTCCGCAGTCTTTCCAGGTGGTGCCGGTGCTGAGGAAGGTGCAGAAGACGCAGTGCTCCATGTGAAACATGGGCATGTGTTGGTGGAGGGTGAGCTCGAACCAGTGGGGCGGGGCGGTGGAGAGGAGTTCGAGGACCTGGTTGATGTTGAGGTCGTAGGAGACGGTGAGGTGGTGGAGGTCGGCGTTTTCCATCAGGAGGCGGGCTGTGATGGGGTTGGCGACGTTGAGGGAGAAGTCGCCGGTTTTGATGAGGTCGCGGCGGTGTTTGTAGTGTTGGAGGGCGGCGAGGTTGCGGAGGAGGAGGCCGTCGGGTTCGGCGCGTTCGATGAGTTTGAGGTAGCCGGTTTCGCCGGGTTTGAGGATGCGGGGGGTGGCGAGAGAGATTTGAGATTTGAGATTGGAGATTTGAGATTGGGATCTGAAAAGGGAGACGGCTTCTTTGTAGCGGCGGGGGTCTTCGAAGTCGCAGTAGATGGTGGTGATGTTGGACTCGATGGCGGCATCGAGCTGGTCCATGGTGCGGACGAGGACGGTGAGGGTGGGTGGTGCGGGTTCGGTGGGTGGGCGGGGTGGGAGGAGGTCGCGCCAGGTGGTGGTGATGGGGGTGGGCGGGGTGGATTTTTGTTTGCGGAAGTGGGAGTCGAGCTTGGCGACGAGGTCGCGGCGGAGCTGGTTGAGGGCGGAGAGTGGGAAGTGGCAGGGGCCGGTAAGTTGGTTGTCGAGGGAGGCGAGGTCGTAGTCGGTTTCGCCGAGGCGGCCGAGTTGTGCGGTGAGGGTTTCGGTATCGAGGGGGCGTTTGTCGGCGGGCTGGAGGGGGATGGTGCTTTGGACGGTGTGTTCGTTGTACTGGATTTCTAGTAGTTCGCCGGGTGTGCCGCGGACGATGAGGTGGAGTTGGGTTTTCTTTTCCTGGGGTTTGGCGTTTTGCCAGAAGCGGCGGATTTCGGATTCGAGTTTGGGGTCTGAGGTTTTGTAGAGGGTGTTTCCGGGTTGGATGCGGTCGAAGTTGATGCCGCTGTAGGTGCGGTGGAAGATGATGCGGTCGCCTTCGATTTTCCAGATGCGCGCGCCTTGTTCGAGGTCGCGGTTTTCGCCGGCATCGAAGACGACGCCGTCGCCGGGTTGGAGGGGGACGCCGGTGGTTTGGGTGAGTTTGATCCAGCCGTTTCCGCAATCGGCGATGGTTCCTAACAGGGGGCCGCGTTTTTTGCCGAAGCGGCCGTGGGTGAGGTAGGGGTGATTGGTGCCGGCGAGCCAGCCGGTGGAGAGGCCGCGGGAGAAGGTCATTTCAAGGGCGTAGCGGTCCTCTGTGGTGACGGGGGCGGCGGGTTTGCCGATGGCGGCATCGAGGGCTTTCCGATAGACGCGGGTGACGGCGGCGACGTATTCGGGGGATTTGAGGCGGCCTTCGATTTTGAAGGATTTGACGCCGGCGCGGACGAGGTCGGGGATGAGGTCGACGGCGGCGAGGTCCTGTGGGCTGAGGAGGTAGCGGTGTTCGCCGAGGTCGCGGGTGATGCCATCGACGACGATTTCGTAGGGCATGCGGCATGCTTGGGCGCATTCGCCGCGGTTGGCGGAGCGTTGGCCGAGGGATTCGCTGGTGAGGCACTGGCCGGAGTAGGCGACGCAGAGTGCGCCGTGGACGAAGACTTCGAGAGGGGTGATTGGGGATTGGGGATTGGGAGATTGGGTGAAGCGTTGGATTTCGCTTACGGATAGTTCGCGGGCGAGGACGGCGCGTTCCATGGGGAAGAGGGTTTCGATGAAGGCGAGGCCTTCGGGGGAGGTGATGGTCATCTGGGTGGATGCGTGGAGCTCGACGTTTGGGGCGACGGTGCGTGCGAGTTTGGCGAGTCCGAGGTCCTGGATGATGAGGGCATCGACGCGGGCGTTGGCGATTTCGCGGAGCTGGGCTTCGGCGGCTTCGATTTCACCGGAGAAGATGAGGGTGTTCATGGTGACGAAGCCTTTGACGCCGTAGCGGTGGAGGTAGTCCATGAGTTCGGGGAGGTCTTGTGCGATGAAGTTGTCGGCGCGGAGGCGTGCGTTGAAGCGTGGGAGTCCGAAGTAGATGGCATCGGCCCCGGCGGCGACGGCGGCGCGGGCGCAGTCCCAATTTCCTGCGGGGGAGAGGAGTTCGGGAGTGGAATCGGCGGCGTGCATGGCGGATTGAAGCATGAATCGGGGTGGATGGAGAGTGGGATTTGCATGGATTTCCGGGAAGTGGGAGGGAAATCGGGTCTGAATGGGGAGTGTGCGCGTCAAAGGCTTGAACAAAAGGCCGGTATGGAGGCGTAATCGGGCGCGAACCTTCCGAACGACGTTTTATGAAATCACTGACTTATCTTTCCGCCCTTGTCATCAGCTTGAACGCGTATGCGGCCGAGCCGGTGTTCCGCCCGCTTTTCAATGGGAAGGATCTGACGGGTTGGAAGGGGAATGGTTATGTGGTGGAGGATGGAGCGATTTATTGCACGCCGCAGGGATCGAACCTGATGACGGAGGAAATTTTCTCGGCGTATGTGTTGGATTTCGAGTTCCAGCTGACAGCGGGAGCGAACAACGGGTTGGGCATTCATTATCCGGGGACGGGGGATGGGGCTTATACGGGGATGGAGTTGCAGGTGTTGGACAGCACGCATCCGAAGTACAAGGATCTGAAGGACTATCAGTTTCATGGCGGGCTATACACGTTGGCTGCGGCGAAGCAGGGTGCTTTGAAGCCGGTGGGGGAGTGGAACAAGCAGACGGTGACGGTTCAGGGTCCCGCGTTGAAGGTTGAGCTGAACGGGCAGATCATTTTGCGGGCGAATCTGGATGATCTTTCGAAGGCTAATCCGAAGCATGAGGGGGTGAAGCGGCGGTCCGGGCACATCGCGTTTCTCGGGCACGGGGATCGTGTGGGGTTCCGCAACATCAAGATTGCGGAGATGCCGCCTGCGGCGAATGAGGCGGGAGCGGCGGCAGCGGGTTTCAAGAAGATTTTCGACGGTTCCACGTTGACTGGCTGGAAGCATGATCCGGAGAAGACGACGAACTGGGTGGCGGCGAACGGCATTCTCAAGCACACGGGCCAGAAGGGGCCGATCAATGATCTTTGGAGCGAGAAGGAGTATGGCGACATGACCGTGGTGCTTGACTGGCGTTGGGCGGGGCGCGGGCCGATGATGCAGCAGCCGGTGGTGAAACCGGACGGTTCGCAGGAAGGAACCGTGGAGATCGAGGAGCTGGACAGCGGTCTTTATCTGCGTGGGAGCAGCAAGAGTCAGGTGAACTTCTGGAACTGGTCCGTGGGATCGGGCGAGGTTTACGGATACCGGACGGATGCTGCGCAGCCTGCGGAGGTGCGTGCGGGTGTGACTCCGAAGGAGAAGGCTGACAGTCCTTTGGGCGAGTGGAACCGCACGATGATCACGATTCAGGGTGATCTTCTAACGGTGACGATCAACGGCAAGGAAGTGATCAGCAAGGCGAAGCTGCCGGGGATTCCTGCGAAGGGACCGATCGCGTTGCAGCATCACGGCGCGGCGATCGATTTCGCGAACATCTGGATCAAGGAGCTGTGAGATCCTGATTCCCTGATTTTCTAACAGGAGTGGGTCACTCGTTGAAGTCGGTGTTGGGTTTTTCGAGATCGAGTTCGACGAGCCAAGCGTTGCGATAGAGGACCTCGTGGCCTTCGGCCTGGAGTTTGAGGCCGCCGGGGGTATCGGTGATTCCCTTGCCTTCGTCGTTTCCGCCGTCGATGCCGGAGTTTGGCCCGCCCCAGACCTGGTTGATGGTTTGGTTGGTGTGGACCTTTTTGCCGTTGAAGAACATGGTGACGATGGCTTTTTCGGTGAGTTTGCCTTTTTCGAAGCGGGCGGCGCGGAAGACGATGTCGTAGGCGTTCCATTTGCCGATGCCGTGATAGGCGGCGTAGGGGGCGTCGGTTTCGTTGATGACGGCGCCCATGCCGTGTTTGGATTTGTCGCCGTCCTTGATTTGGATTTCGTAGCGGTTCTGGAGGTAGACGCCGCTGTTTCCGCCTTCGGATTTGACGAGGAATTCGATGTGGAGGCGGAAGTCGCGGTAGGCCTTTTTGGTGACGATGTCGGCGGCTCCGTATTTTCCGCCGGCAGCGGCGGGGTCGTGGGTCATGAGTGCGGAACCCTCATCGACGGGATCGGCGACGATTTTCCATTTGATGGGCAGTGAGGATGAGAAGCGTGGTCCTTCCCAGTAGGTCCAGAGGTTGTCGAGGGTTTCGCGTTTTCCATCGATGAGGACCTGGGCGGCTTCCGGGGCTTTCGCGCCGACGCCGATCTGAGCGAAGGCGGAGGAGATGAGGAGCGGGGTGATGGCGAGGGATTTGAGGAGGAGGTAGATGGGTTTCATCGGCGGCATGGTATCAAGCGGGGTGGGTTTGGCGATGGGGAAACCGCGGGGGAGTTCAGCTTTTGCGGCGAAGCGGGATGGTCCATTGGTTTTCCCAGCGGGCGGTGCCGGGTTTCCAGCCGTCGGTTTCGTTGAGGCAGGCGTATTCGCGGATGGTGAGCGCGCCGTTTTCCACCAGGCAGTAGAAGAGGCCGCGATTCGCACCGTGGGCACCGCTGGCGCGGCTGCCGAAGACGGGAATGCCGGTGGATTTTTCCGTTAGATCGTTTTTCGGTTTGCCGTCCCAGTGTTCGGTGCGGAGTGCGTGGAGGTGGCCGTGGAAAATGGCGGTGACGGGGTGGTGTCTAACCGTTTCGTGATAGGCGGCGACGTCGCAGGCACTCCATTCGCCGTTTTTCTCGGAATCGGGTCCGCAGGGTTTGGTGTAGCGGAGGAGGTCGATGTGATGGAAGAGGATGACGGGTGTTTCCTTGTTAGGAACGCGTGTTTTCAGATCGAGTTTGAGGAATTGCAGCGAGTCGTAGGCTTTGTATCGGCCGATGGGGAGGTCCTTGTCATTGTGGCCGACGACGATTCCGAGGGCGATGAAGTGGACGCCGTTCCAGTCCCAGGAGTAGTGGAGGCCGCTCTTGGAGATGTGGGTGACGTCGGGGCGGGATTTGTTGCGTGAGATGATGCCGTTGATGACGTTGTTCTGGATGGAGACGCTGTCGTGGTTTCCGTGGACTTCGTAGATGGGGAACTTCAGGCGGCCATCGTTGCCGGTGAGGCCGAAGTCGGCGGTGAATGATTTCCATTCGGTTTCGCGGCGCTGGATGCTGAGGGGGCTTTCGCCCTTGTCGCCGGAGTCGATCATGTCGCCTAGGTGGAGGACGCCGCGCGGGGTTCTAAGAAGTCCGCCGCCCATGGAATCGGGCAGGGTGGTTCCGGGTAGGGAGTTGAGGAGGTCGATCAGGCGGCGGTTGATGGTCTGGACGTGGGGGTCGAGGGTATCGGGGGCGTTTTCCGGTGCGGTGACGTGGGTGTCCGAGATGATGAAGAAGGCGAGGGGGTGTTGTTTTTCAGGGGTTTGACCGAAGGAGGGGATGGTGGTGGCGGCTGCGGCGGTTAGGCCGGTGCGGAGGAAGGTGCGGCGGTTTGGGTTTGTGAGGGGGTGTTGGGTTTTCATCGCGGTGGGGGTCAGGGTTCCTCCGCGAGCCAGGCATCGATGCCGCCGCTGACGTTTTTGACTTGGGTGAAGCCGTTCTCCAACAGAAACTGCACGGCCCGAGCGGAGCGTCCGCCGGCTTTGCAGTGGACGAGGATTTCGCGATCGCGCGGGAGGGAAGTGAGGTGTTCGGGCAGGGTATTCAGAGGGATGAGGCGGGAGCATTCGATGCGGGAGATTTCGTATTCGTCGGGTTCACGGACATCGATGAGGATGCCTTGGAAACTTCCGGCGAGGATGGTGCGGAGTTCGGAGGTGGTGATGGAGTCCATGGAATCTGAGGAGCAGGAGTGGGTGGTGGTGGTTTCGGGGTTGGAGACGGAGTGGATGGAGGGGTTTTCGCCGCAGAGGCGGCATGATGGATCGCGGCGGAGGCCGATGGTGCGGAATGAAGTACGGAGTGCATCGTAGATCGTGAGTTTTCCGAGCGGGAGGTTGCCGATGTCGAGGAGCAGTTTGATGGTTTCCATGGCTTGGAGCGATCCGATGATGCCTGGGAGCACGCCGAGGACGCCTGCTTCCGCACAGGACGGAACTGCGCCCGGGTCTGGCATTTCGGGCAGGAGGCAGCGGTAGCAGGGGCCGCCGAGGTGTGGTGCGAACAAGCCGAGTTGTCCTTCGAAGCGGTGGATTGCGCCGTAAACGAGGGGTTTTTTCAGGAAGAATGCGGTGTCGTTGGTGAGGAAGCGGGTGGGGAAGTTGTCGCAGCCATCGAGGATGACGTCGTAATCGGCGGCGATTTCCATGGCATTTTCGGGGGTGAAGCGGGTGGGGTGGGTTTCTAACAGGATGTGCGGGTTGATCTCCGCGAGGCGGTGGCGTGCGCTATCGAGCTTGGATTTTCCGATCCATGATTCGCCGTGGAGGATCTGGCGTTGGAGGTTGGAGCGGTCCACGATATCGGGGTCGACGAGGCCGATGCGACCGATGCCGGCGGCAGCGAGATAGAGTGCCGCGGGTGATCCGAGGCCGCCGGTGCCGATGAGGAGGACGGAAGATTGTTTGAGGCGGAGTTGTCCTTCGGAGCCGATGCCTGGGATCATGACATGGCGCGAGTAGCGGAGGAGTTCGGCGGGTGATAGGCTATCGGTCATGATGATTTTCCCGGGCCGAGGAAGGTTTCGACGAACACGCGTGCGGTGAGGGCGATGCCGCGTGAGGATGGATGGCTGCCGTCTTCGACATAGAGAAGTTTTCCGCGGCTTTCGCGGGTTTCGCGGGCCCATGCCTCGCCGACGGGGACCACCAGCAGGTCACCGCATTCGCGTGCGGCGAGGCGGATGCCATCCTTGAGCCTGCGATGCATGGCATGGAAATCATCGTCGGGGAATTGGATAGGGCTATCGAGATCTCCGTCCCGGCGGGCCCATGTCTGATAGATGACGGGGATGGCGCCGGCGGCGCGGGCTTCGTCGGCGAGTTGTTTCATGGGGGGGAGCATTTCCTGTTCCCGCCGCCGGGGCAGCGCGGGCATGCGGCTCAATTCCTGCAGCACGACGATGTCCCAACCGCCTTCACGGATTTTGCGGAGGGTCGGTTCGTGTGCGGCGTGTTGGGCGAGGGACCATCCGCCAATGGTGGATTGTCCTACGCGGACGTTTTGGCCATGGGCGCGGCATTGCCTGCGGAAGACGCGCGGCACCGGGATGCTGTAGCTGTTTCCCACAAACAGGACGGCGGGTTCCTTCTTGCTGCGGAAGCGGGCGATGACTTTCGAGCGTTGTTCGGACGGTTCGACACGGAGGGTGGATGGTGTGAACGTTGAGGAGCACGAAACGGCCAGCACCACCATCCCGCAAAGCGCCACAGCAATCCAGAGATTCATGGCCGACAGCCTGCTGCGGGAGGTGCTTGTTTTGCAAGGATCAACACCGGTCTGGACGCGGTCGCGTGTGCCACTGACACTGGGCGCGCACCAGACATGACGGATTCCCACTGCCACCTTGCCTCGCATCGATTCGATCCCTCCGAGATTCCGGATCTATTGGCGCGCGCCCGTGCTGCCGGGGTGGACCGGATGGTTACGCTGGCGACGTGTTTGGGGGATTTGGAGGCGAATCTGAAACTGGCGGAAATCCCGGGTATCCACGCTTGCATCGGCATCCATCCTTGCGATGTCCACCATGGGCCGGACGATGTGATGGAGAAGCTCGCGGCGCACACGTCCGATCCGCGGGTTTGCGCGATCGGGGAAACCGGGCTCGATTATTTTCATCCCGCGCCGGAGGGCTGGAGCGAGGGGGATTTCCGATCCCGGCAGAGGGATTTGTTAGAAGAGCATTTCCGGCTGGCTGCGGATGCGGGGTTGAACATCGTGATTCATACGCGCGACCGCGAGGGATGCGCGTCGTTTGAGGATGCGTTGGCGATTTACGACAAATATCGTTCGAGGGTGCGTGCGGTTTTTCATTGTTTCATCGGCCCATGGGAGAATGCGGCGAGGGTGATCGATGCGGGTGGATTGGTTTCGTTTGGGGGCGTGGCGACGTTCAAATCGGCATCGCTGGTCCGTGAGACGTTGAGGAATGTGCCAGCGGGCAGTTTCATGTTAGAGACGGATTCTCCTTATCTGAGCCCCGAGCCCCATCGAGGTGGGCGAAACGAGCCGGGTCATGTGCGGCATGTGGCGGAGCGGGCTGCGGCGGAGCGTGGTGAGAGGCTTGAGGATCTGGTCCGGCATACGGATGAGGTGGCCGAGGGGTTTTTCCGTTTCCGGCAGGAGATCGGTTGAACGATCCCCCCGGCGTCCGGCGTTTCATTCCCGGGTGGTGTGCATGGATTCGTTGTGATTCGCCACTTCCCATTTCAGATTCCACCTGCTAAATCCAATCGCCATGACCGCACCACGCCTGCTCCTCGCCTCTTCGTTTTGTTTCGCCATCGTTTCCTGCGCCAACCAGAACGCGGACGATTATGATGTCGCCGACCCCTATGCCGCGCCTGATTACGGTCCGGCGGATGGTGGTGCTCCGCTGCAACCGGTGGCACCCGTGAATCCCGTTTACGACACTCCGCCAGCCTATGAGGACACGGCTGCCGTTCCGACGCCGAGTCCAAGCCCGACCGTCACTCCTCCACGCGCTCCTGCCGGTGCTGCGGCTACGGTGCATACCGTAGTCAAAGGTGACACGCTGTGGGGTCTCAGCCAGAAGTACAAAGTCTCGGTGGATGCCATCAAGCAGGCCAACGGCATGACCAAGGACACCGTTGTGCTTGGTACCCGTTTGCAGATTCCAGCACGCTGAGTGGTATTCATTCCCGACTTCACCGCCTACCATGCGACTTGTTTCCTTCATCCGTGCGATCACAGTGATCGGGTGTGTCTGCCTGCCTATCTGTGCGCAACCACCGGGTGATGGAGACGAGTCGATGGAGGAAATGACGCCGCGGGAGGAAGTGATGGACGTCCTGCTTTCCGAGCGAGGCTCCGAGGAGGCCTTCAACAAGGCCATAGCGAGAGCCCGTGAGATCGGCATTGCAGGACAGGCAATCCTCGAGGCGCGTTTTCTTTTCCACGTGGATCGCCACGAAGATGACGCGTTGGCAGCGATGCTGCCGGAGTTCATCGAGCGGCGTGAATCGTTCAAGCTTTCCGAGTCGGAGATTTTCGCGGTGAAGGAAGACTGGCTCGCGGTGGTTGAGTATGTGCAGGCGATCGCCGCGCTGAAGAAGGGTAACAAGGATGACTTCAAGGAACACATTACGGAGGCTTTCTGGTTGAGTCCGCGCCAAGGTGCGGCCTTCGCACCGCATATCGATCGGTTGCGGTTGAATGAGGCGATGCGCACGGTGCGTGTGGATTTCAACCGCAAGCTCGCTCCTCTCGCGGGAGGAGAAGCGGTGCCGCTCAACCAGATGCTTGGGGCGAACCGGGCGATGGTGCTTCATTTCTGGTCGCCCTGGAGCCGTGAGTGTGAAGCGACACTGCCTGGTCTTGACGAGATCATCACCAGTCTAACAAATTCAAAGATCGGTTTCGCATCGGTGTTGCCGGAGCATGCGCCGAAAGTGTTGGAGAATGCGCGGAACATGGTGAAAGCCCTCGAAAAGCCCGGGCCCGCGTGGTTCATCGATGATGAGGAGAATCCGCTCAATCGCGAGCTGCGGGTGCAGAGCGTGCCGGTGGTGATCCTCGTTTCGCCTGAGGGCCGAGTGTTGTTCAACGGTCATCCGGATGACGATTTGTTCTGGAAGGCTCTTACCGAAGTGAGTCCGGATCTGGTTCGTCCGGTGTTGGATCATATTCCTGATGAACCATGAACGTAGTAATACGGCGTTCATCGTAATTGGCACTAGGTAGTTCCGTTTCCGGATCTTAAGTTTTGTTTAAAATCGTTGCATTTCAACTTGACGGAATTCCGAATTACTAGTTTCATCGTCGCAAGCAACGAGACGTTTCGTTCATGGCGCGACCCACCCATCCATCCAATCTGGAGCTGCAGGCACTATCAGTGCTGTGGCATGAGGGGCCGTCGACGGTAGCCGAGTTGCATGAGTCGCTGCCGGATGGCAAAGAGCGCGCCTACACCACCGTCCTATCGGTGATGCAGAGCTTGGAACGCAAGAGCCTCGTGAAGCGTGTCCGAGTTGGACGGGCTTACTCGTATGAGGCTGCCTATTCGCAGGAGGTCATTGTTCGTCGCGCGACGCATGATTTTCTAACCAACGCTTTTGGAGGACGCCTCGGTGAGGCAGTTCTCGCTATCCTCTCCGCCGGTACCTTAACGCCGGAAGAGAAAACAAACATCGAACGCGAACTCCAACGACACAAAGCCATGGCTGCAAAAAAAACAGCGAAGAAGGCCGCGGCCAAAACCGCGAAGAAGGCCGTAAAGAAAGTTGCCAAGAAAGCTCCGGCCAAAAAAGCCGCAGCTAAAAAGGCACCTGCCAAGAAAGCCCCTGCCAAAAAAGCACCCGCCAAGAAAGCCGTGAAGACGGCGAAGAAGGCGGCCAAGAAGGTGGCGAAAAGCGCCAAAAAGACCGCCAAGAAGGCCGCCAAGAAAACCGTAGCGAAAAAGGCTCCGGCGAAAAAGGCTCCGGCGAAGAAGGCTGCTGCCAAGAAAGCTCCGGCCAAAAAAGCCGCTGCCAAAACGGTCGCTCCTGCGAAAAAGGCACCAGCCAAAAAGGACGCCAAGAAGGCTGCCAAGAAAGCTTCGAAAAAGTAACGTCAGCGGGGTTTGTGAATCGCGGGAAGCGACGGTCAACGCCGCTTCCTTCATTCTCAAGACCCTGAAGTGAATCTATCAAAAAAAGGCGGGAGGTCTCCGGATCTTCCGCCCTTTTTATTGGAATGGTTGAGTTTGGCAGGGGTTCTCCCGGGTTGGCTTGGTTCGGCGACGAATCGATGTTTGATCGATAGTCACGGTTAGGATTGGTGTTGAGTTGGGATGGCAGAGGATGAATGAGAGTGAGGCTCTTTGGAGAGACATCCGTTTCGTCGTCCATCTTCTTGTCGGCTGGTCTATAGCAGGATGCTCGTCGGTCTCCTCCGGCCGGTTTGATGGAGCACTTCCACTGATGACGGAAAAGTGCGGTCGCAAAGCACTGCGACTGCACTTTAGCAAGGTAAGCGGTTAACAGAACCCCACTATCCAGCGAGGACCGGGATTGCTTAGGATGCCCCACCATGTCATCTATCACCCAATCCACTCCGACCCACATCGACAAATCAGACCGCATTGGCCGCACGC
>SYAP01000270.1 GCA_005787565.1 Verrucomicrobiaceae bacterium
CGCTTCGTCGCCGCCCGCTGCCCGTCATTGAAATACGCCGGCACCGTAATCACCGCCTTCCGGATCTCCCGTTCCATCCGCCATTCCGCGATCCTCCGCAGCTCCCTTAAAATCTCCGCACTCCACTCCTCCGGCGTCCGTCCCAACACCCGAGGCACCTCCCCACCGCTCCCCGTCACCGCCAGCGGGAAATCCCCCTCCACCTCCCCCGCAAGACGTCCCATCAGCCGATTGATACTCGTCACCACCCGCCCCGGCTCCGCCGCCCGCCGCCGCAACGCCCGTTCCCCCACCTCGATCGATCCATCCGCCCCGCACCACACCGCACTCGGCACAATCCGCCGCCCCTCCTCATTCGCCAACAACATCGGAAACCCCGAATCCACCACCCCCACCGCCGAATTCGTCGTCCCAAGATCAATCCCCAAAATCAATTCACTCATGCGCCCCCACCATCCCCGCCCATCCCCCGCAAATCAACAATCAACACTCCCCAGCCAAAGCCACTCCCGGCTTGACCCCCAAAATGGCACCATTATTATACCTGAGTGGAATTTGAATTCGATGAGCAAAAGTCCCTCCACAACCTTGAAAAACACGGAATGGATTTCGTGCAAGCCCAAGACCTCTGGCTCGACCCCAAGCGACTCGAAGTCACCGCCCGTTGCGAAACGGAACCGCGCTTCGCCCTGATCGCCCACCACAACAACCGCCTCTGGACCGCCATATTCACCCTGCGCGAACACCGCATCCGCATCATATCCGTAAGAAGATCACGCCATGAAGAAGAGCAAGGATACCATCACAGCTGAAGAACTCGACCGCCAGTTCGACGAAGGCAAAGACATCGCGCAGTTCCTCGACTGGAACACCGCCCGCCGCCCCGGCCTCGAACAACGTCGCGTCAATCTCGACCTCCCCGTCTGGATGATCGAGTCATTGGATGGCGAGGCCAAACGCGTCGGCGTCACCCGCCAATCCATCGTCAAAGTCTGGCTCGCAGAGCGCCTCAAAGCCGAATTCGCCCCATCCGCCAAATAGCCGGCAGTGATCCACGACGCGATAGTGGCCGACCCATTCAAAATAGCAGACAACTCGTTATAGCGATGAGGTTCAAATCAAGATACGCCCTTTTCCTCCTGAGCTCTCTGTTCTTATCATGTGATCAATCAGGCAGCACTTCGGTGGAGAAACCAACAAGCAACCCCGCGAGTGAGGCGGATGCGCAGCAGTTAAGCATAGTGGACGGCCGCGCTTGGACTTTGGCTCAGTTCAGCGATTTCTTTGATGAAGAGATTACGATTGAAGACGCCAAGAAAGCCTTTGGCCCCAATCCGCAGATTGGATCTGATGGGGATCAGGTTGGGCTCACGTATGTGGTCGAGAGCGACAGAATCTACGAGAAAGGGCTTGGAATCCACACGATCTCCGTATTCCTCGCGAAGGAGGAATTTTTTCTTGGGGCTGGGATCGCGTAAAAGGCTTTGCCTCATGCGATTTGTTGTGTGATGGGGTTGGTGGGTGGGTTGGGCTAACGTTTTTTCTGAGGGGCTAACGGTTTCCCGTGGTCGGGGTGATAGGGATTGGTTCGTGGCGCGGACGATTTGGATGCGAACCAACGAAATGGATGGAGGATGTTCGAGGAGACGCGGGGGGCGCGGATTGAAACTGGCACCTGGCAGGATGCCAGGGCCTCGATGGGGTCGCCGCCCTCCAAGCGGGGGGCACCATGGGCATTGACGGAGGGGAGGGTGGTGTTGAAGGTGGGGGCGTTATTTAACAAAACCACCGAGATGGAGATCCCCGCGCGGAAGCATAAGAGTTGGTTGTCGCTGGACTTGGGCAACAAGGCCACCGGGGACACGTCGTGGGAACCGTTGGATGGACCGGATCTTCGGCGTTTGTCGGATGAACCGGAGGTCGGTGCGTCGACGGCGAAGGAGGCGGCTGAGCCGAGCGGGCAGGGTGGTCAGGCGCGATGGGGTGAGCGGGGAGGGGCGAAGGAGCCGGAATTGTTGGTGATTGAGGAGGAGCGGGCGGAGCCAATGACGGCGGCGGTGGTGGCGTCCCAGTTGGCCGCGCTGATCGGGCCGCAGAAGGTGGAGACGGGTGAGGCGGTGCTGGCGGGTCATGCGGGGGACAAGTGGTATGCGTCGGCGCTGCCGGAGGTGGTGGTGTTTGCGGAATCGACGGCGGATGTTTCGGCGGTGCTTGCGTTCGCGCACCGGCATCGGATTCCGGTGACGACGCGCGGGGCGGGGGTGGGCTATGTGGGCGGCTGTGTGCCGGTGAAGGGTGGGATCGTGCTGACGACGGCGCGGATGAACCGGATTTTGGGGATTTTCCCGGCGGATGGAGTGGCGGTGGTGCAACCGGGTGTGATCACCGGGGTGTTGCAGCATGCGGCGCGGGAGGTGGGTTGGGATTACCCGCCGGACCCGGCTTCGCTGAAGGAGTGCTCGATCGGCGGAAACATCGCGACAAATGCGGGCGGGCCGCGTTGTTTGAAGTACGGCGTGACCCGTAGTTACGTGTTGGGCCTGGAGGTGGTGCTGGCGAACGGCCGGGTGTTGCGGACGGGCGGGCGATTGCACAAGAACAAGACGGGGTTCGATCTGATCGGGACGTTTGTGGGATCGGAGGGGATGTTGGGGGTGGTGACGGAGGCGACGTTGCGTTTGATTCCCCGCCCGGCGGCGCGCGGGATGTTGGCGGCGGTGTTTCCGGACTTCGCGATGGCGGCGGCGGCGGTGCAGCGGATTTTGAATTCGGGGCATTTGCCATCGGCGTTGGAAATCACGGATGCGTTCACGCTGGCTGCGGCGCGTCGGCGTTTGGGGGCGGAGGTGTTTCCGCCGGGGGATGCGCATTTGATCGTGGAGATCGACGGTCGGCCGGCGGCGGTGCGGTCGGAGCTGGAGGAGTTGTATGTTTTGTTAGGCCGGCTGGGTGCGACGCACATCGACGTGGCTCCGGATGAGGAATCGTGCGAACGGATTTGGAAACTGCGGCGGGAGTTTTCCTACTCGCTGCGGGATACGGGTCTAACAAAGCTGAACGAGGACATCGTGGTGCCGCGTTCGAAGCTGGTGGATCTGGTGAGTTTCGCGCGGCTGCTGGAGGTGGAGACGGGGATTCCGATCGCGTGCTTCGGCCATGCGGGGGATGGGAACATCCACACGAATCTGATGGTGCGGGATTACGATCGGCCGGAGGTGCGGGAGCGGGCGGATGCGGCGTTGGACATCCTGTTCCACTGGGTGCTGGCGCAGGGCGGGGCGATCACCGGGGAGCACGGCGTGGGCTTGGCGAAGAAGCCATGGATCGCCGAGGCGCTGGGCGGGGTTTCGATGGCGGTGCATCGCTCGATCAAGCGGACCTTCGATCCGCACGGCATTCTCAATCCGGGGAAGTTTCTGGATCCCTGATTTTCCAACAAACGATGAGTGCACCACGGAAAACGCAGGCGAAATGGCCGGTGATTCTTTTGCTGATCGCCGCACTGGCCTTGTGGGCGCGGGATCAGATGCAGGGCACGCGACTCGATTCGCCAACGCGGGAGGTGGCGGCCAACGAGGGTCCGCCGCCGGCAGAGAAGCCGGGGCGCGAGGAGAAGCCGACGACGTCCGCGAAGCCAGGGAAACCTGCCACGCCCGCGAAGCCGACGCGGCCATCGGCGCCTGCAAGCTCGCCGGGTCGTACGGGCGTGTATGAGACGTTTGCCGGATGCACGCTGGCGGAGGCGCGGGACAATGATGGGGACAGCTTTTTGGCGAAGTTGCCGGACGGGCGGAAGGTGAGGGTGAGGTTGTATTTCGTGGATGCGCCGGAGTCCGCCTTCAAGCGGTATGCGGGTGGGGATACGAACCATGAGCGGATCCGGCAGCAGGCGGCGGCGTTTGACGGGATCACGCCGGAGCAGGCGGTGGATGTGGGCAAGCAGGCGAAGGCATTCACGCTTGGGCTGTTAGAGAAGGGCCCGTTCACGCTGCACACGGCGTGGGACAGTCCCTATCAGGATGAGCGATACCATGCGTTCGTGGAGGTAAAGGATGGATCGCGCACGCGGTTGCTGCATGAGTTGTTGGTGGAGCGTGGTTTGGTGCGGGTCCACACCAAGCCGGCGGATTTGCCGGACGGCACAAAAGCCGCCGATCAACGCAAGCGGCTGATGGAAATGCAGCGCGTGGCGCGGCAGGCGGGCAAGGGGGCTTGGGGTAAGTGAGGCAGCTCAGCGGCGGAGGAGGGATTCGATGCGGGCGAGGGCTTCCTTGAGGCCGGGCTCGGAGGCGAGGCGTTCGCTGACTTTTTTGCAGGCGTGGATGACGGTGCCGTGGTCGCGGCCGCCGAAGGCTTCGCCGATTTCCATGAGGGAGCCTTTGGTGAGGGAGCGGCTGAGATACATGGCGATCTGGCGCGGGTAGGCGATGCTGGCCGGGCGGCGGCGGGAGGTCATGTCGGCGAGGCGGACATCGAAGTGCTCGGCGACGGTTCGCTGGATGGCATCGATGCTGACCTGGCGTGAGGCTTCCTCTCGGATGAGGTCGCGGAGGAGGGGTTCGATTTTTTCGACGGTGACGCTTTCTCCGGCGAGGGAGGCGAAGGTGGCGACGCGCATGAGGGCCCCTTCGAGGCGGCGGACGTTGGTGGAGATTTTCTCAGCGAGGAAGCGGAGGATGGATTCATCGACGCGGACTTTCCAGTCGGCGGATTTTTTCTTGAGGATGGCCATCCGCGTTTCCAACAGCGGGGCCTGGAGTTCGACGGTGAGACCGCACTCGAAGCGGGAGATGAGGCGCGGTTCGAGGCTTTTGAGTTCGCTGGCGGGGCGGTCGCTGGTGATGACGACCTGATGGCGTCCGTCTAACAGGGTGTTGAAGGTGTGGAAGCATTCTGCCTGTGAGCGTTCCTTGCCGGCGAGGAACTGGACGTCGTCGATGAGCATGACGTCGGTGCTGCGGTAGCGGCGGCGGAATTTCTCGATGTCGCCGCGGCGGATGGCGTCGATGAACTCGTTGGTGAATTTCTCGCAGGTGAGGTAGATGACGCGGGAGGCGGGGTTGCGGCGGAGGAGTTCGTGGCCGATGGCGTGCATCAGGTGGGTTTTGCCGAGGCCGGGTCCGCCGTGGATGAAGAGTGGGTTGTAGCCGGGGCCGGATTTTTTGGCGACGGCTTCGCAGGCGGCGTGGGCGAATTGGGAGTTGGCTCCGACGACGAAGCTGGAGAAGGTGTAGGCGGGGTTGAGGCCGGCGCTTTTGGAGCGTTTTTCGAGCGATTCGGGATCGATGGGCGCGGGGCGCGGGGTGGTGGGGGAGTGGTTGTTGGAAGGGGCGGTGGCGGTTTCGGCGAGGCTGCCATCGACGTGGATTTTGACGTCGCGGACGCCTTCGAAGTGGTTGCCGACGACGTTGCGGAGCTCGGGCAGGTAATTGGTCTCGATCCAGACCTGATGGATTTCTCCTGGGACGGCGATGGAGGCGATGCCGTCCTCGCATTGGATGAGTCTGGCGGCGCGGAACCAACGCTGGAAGGCGTCGTGACTGACGAGTGTGCGCAGGCTTTCGCAGGCCGCCTCCCATGCCGGAGCGTTCTCCGGGTTGGACATTTCGCTGTCCGGCTGGGATTCGATGTGGCGGGTTTCCATTGCCTCCTGTTCCATGGTGATTGCTGTATTGATTCGGGGTGTCAGCGCGGGCCCTGCCCCACTCCCCTTGGGGTGGCGGCCGCCGTTGCGAAGGCGATGATGGGTGGCCGGCGGGGCTGGGGAAAAATCTTTTTGGAGGATGCTAACAGTTGGATCGCCACACCCGCATTCCACAAGCGTTCCACGCCTAAATTTTTTTAAAACTTGACCCTCGAAATGCTTTGATTTTCCGAAGCATCAACCTCCGGGAATCGGCTGGAATCGGCGTAGAAGCTTGAAAACTAGGGATCTGCGCCGTGACGTTTCCGTTTCAAAAAGTTTTACGCCGCAAGCATGCGGATGAGAGGGCGGCGCAGGCGAACGTGAGTGCGGCGTTGATCGGGTAAAACCAGGCGAAGGTGATCTTTGGGCGTGTTTCGATGAGGAAAGCGGCGGCGTTTTCCAAGCCCATGGCGTTGAGGACCTGGGGGAGTTCGGGGCGGAGCCAGGCGACGAGGGAGATCGAGAGGGCGACGCCGGTGTAGAGGCCGGAGAGGGCGCGGCGGTCGAGGAGGATGGCGGAGAGGAGGACGCCGAGGAGCGGGCCGTAGGTGTAGGCGAGGACGCCGAAGGCGAGGGCGATGAGGTCCTTGTTTTCGCCGCGGGCGTAGCTGCCTGCGAAGAGGATGGCGACGCCGGAGAGGATGACGGCCCAGATGACGACGGCGATGCGGGAGCGGAAGACCATGGCGGGGCCGTGGGCGTCCTGTTCGAGTTTTTTGCGGCCGTAGATGGCGGAGAGGCTGGTCTGGGAAAGGGCGGCGAGAACGGAATCGAGGCTGGAGATGGCGGCGGCGAAGGCCCCGGCGAGGATGAGGCCGGTGAGGCCGGGCGGGAGGACGGTGGTGATCCAGACGGGGAAGACGAAGTTGGTGTTTTCGGCGAATTTCGCGGCTTCATCGGGGGTGAGGCCCTTGATGTGATACCAGGCGAAGAGCCCGGAGCCGACGGCGAGCATGAGCAGGGTGGTGAGGAGCGAGACGCTGCTGAAGATCATGGCCTTGCGGGCGTCTTTTTCGCTGCCGCAGCAGAAGATGCGCTGGGCGTTGAGTTGGTCGGTGCCGAAGGCGGCGAAGTTCTGGAAGGGCATCGCGAAAACGGCGACCCAGAAGGTGTACTCGACTAGGGGGCTTTCCCAGGGCGGGGTGAAATTGAAGATGCGGTGTTTGTCGATGTTTCCACCCGGTCCGGCGGCGGAGTTGATCGACCAGATTTCGCTCCAGCCGAGCGAGTTGACGAGCCAGCCGAAGGCGAGGAGTCCGCCAAACATGAAGATGCCGAACTGGATGACGTCGGTCCAGATGACGGTGCGCATGCCGCCCATCAGCGTCCAGACAACGGCGAAGGCTCCGATGGCGAGGATGCAGACTTCGGTGGAGAGCCCGGTGACGGTTTGCAGGATGATGGCGGTGACGAGGACGCGGACGCTTTGGCCAAGGATCGCACCGAGGGAGAACAGGCCGGTGACGAGGCGGCGGACGCCTTCGCCGAGTTTCGAGCCCATGTAATCGTAGGGGCTGTAGATTTCCTCTTTGAAATAAAGCGGCACGAGCCACCAGCCAACAGCGAAGCGGGCGATGACCGAGCCGATGCCCCATTGCAGGTAAGTCCAGTCGCCCTTCAGCGCGAAGACGCCGCCGGGGACGCCGATGAAGGTGAGCGCGGAAATTTCCGTGGCGATCATTGATCCGGAAACGGCCCACCACGGGAGCGAGCGGCCGCCGAGGAAGAAGTCGCGGATGGTGGCGTTTTTTCCGCTCAGCGCATGGCCGATCCATGTGGTGAGGAGCATGTAGCCGATGACCACGCCCCACTCGAGCAGTGTGAAGTGAGTTTCGATCGCGGCGAGCGTCATGCCCGGCAGACTAGGGGCGGCGGGTGGCGATCCAAGCGCCAAGTTTCGGCGAGGTTAGACCGGCTTTGCCTCGAACACATCGGGCTGGCCCGGCACAGCCTCCGGGGCCAGCTCGAACCAGTGGCTTTGCTCGACGCGTTCGTCGTTGTAGGGCGGCGTGAAGATATCGACGAGCTGCGTCACCTTGCGGGCGCGGAGCGTGTGGATGTTCCGGGCTTTGGCGGTGAGCGTGGAAATGTCGTTGGGCTTGAGCACCGCCTGGCCCACCCGTTTCAAGAACTGATGCCCGGCTGCAGCCTGCAGGTCCGGCATTTCCACCGGATCGAAATTCGACGTCTCGATTTCCCCGGACGCGCAAAGAATCATCCCGGTCATGCCCGGGTGGTCGTGCGGGCGGATCACTTCGCCCTCATCGAACTGCACGAGGCAGAGCGAGAAATCGACGCGCTGTTCGAGATATTGGAAATCGACGTTGCCATGCTTCAGGCGCGTGGTGAGCTGCTCCATCGCTTTTGTTAGAACGGGGTCTTCCAGGTGCAGTCTCGAGGCGAGGGTGGAAATGGTTTTCACATAATCATCCTGGCTCCATGCATCGAGATGTTGTTTGGCCGCCTCCTTGCCAACGGCTTCGAGAAAGGCCTCCCAATGCATCGCCTCGCCTGCGGGCAGACGCCCTTCCGCGGCATTCGCGCGGGTGGCGAAGGCGCACAGCGATGGCAGGGCCGTGAGGACGCCCAGGAATCCGGGCAGGCTCAGACTGAGAAATTCGCGGCGGTCATACTCATCCATGGCGGCATTCTACGCGGAGTCGCACGCACCTCCATCATTTTGCGGCCGGAGCCCGCTTTTTCCAGACCTCGAGAAACTCCGCTGTGATGGCTCCTTTTAAATCCCCCTCATAGCGGTGCTCCTCGATGGTCTTGCCGAAGTAGTGGCCGATCCAGCCATCGACGGTTCCTTCCGCGCCATCCATGAACGCCTCCAGCTCGGGTAGCGAACAGCTCAGCGGAAACGTTTCCTCGGCCACGATCGGCTTGCCGCTGTCATAAACTTTCAGCGCCGCCAACGTCTCCTTCACCTTCCCGGCCTTCGGATAGAAATGCAGGCTGACGAAATCCAGATGCTTGGCCGCCTCCGGTGAGTAAAACACCGGCTCCGCATTTTGCCAAACCTGTGCCCACGGGATCACGCCCACGGTGATGAGCGATTCTTTATCCTCCGCGCGGATCGCCTTGGTCATCCGCTCCACCCACGCGGCGGCAATCTGCGCCTGGCTGCGCTCGCCCGGTTGGTTGGCGATGCGTTGGACGAAATGAAAGCCACCGAGTTCGCCCGTCAGCCACGGATGCTCGCCCTCCTTCGGCGCGGTGATCACCGGCTCGTTGATC
>SYAP01000271.1 GCA_005787565.1 Verrucomicrobiaceae bacterium
ACCTCTTCTGCACCCCCGATCAGGTCGCCGCCGAAGTCACCGGCTGCCTCGACCTCGTGAAAAAGGTCCTCTCCACCCTCGGCATGAACGAATACCGAGTCCGCCTCTCCCTCCGCGATCCCGAGAGCGACAAATACGTCGGCTCCGCCGAAAACTGGGACAAAGCCGAAGCCGCCCTCCGCGAAGCCGTCCAATCCCTCGGCGTCGACTACACCGAAGAACTCGGCGAAGCCGCCTTCTACGGCCCCAAAATCGACTTCGTCGTCAAGGACGTCATCGGCCGCGATTGGCAACTCGGCACCGTCCAGGTCGACTACAACCTCCCCGTTCGATTCGGCCTCAGCTACGTCGGCGCGGACAACCACCCGCACGTCCCCGTCATGATCCACCGCGCCCCCTTCGGCTCGATGGAACGCTTCACCGGCCTCCTCATCGAACACTTCGAAGGCAAATTCCCCACCTGGCTCGCCCCCGAACAAGTCCGCATCCTCCCCATCTCCGAGAAAACCCTCGAACACGCCGAAGCCGCCGCCGCCAAACTCGCCGACGCCGGAATCCGCCTCACCGTCGACCGCACCGGCGACAAGATCGGCGCCAAAATCCGCAACGCCCGCCTCGACCGCGTCCCCTACATGCTCGTCATCGGCCAACGCGAAGCCGAAGAAGGCACCGTCTCCATCCGCCACCGCGACAAGGACGACCTCGGAACCAAGCCCCTCGATTCCTTCATCACCGAAATCACCGAGGAAATCAAATCCCGCAGCCTCTAACAAATTCCTGAGACGCGCCACCACATCACTGACGCTAAATGTCAGGAAATCTCGGCATGGTTTGAATCATCAAAACCAAATGCCTTGGCATCTTGAACGTTGCGAATGTCTAGTCTCTGCGCCTCCAAAAAACTCCCTCCTTGCCATCCCCCGCCCGGATCGCTAAATGGAATGGTCTGCTCTCACTTCATCCCATCACCATGAAATTCCTCACCACCCTACTCGCCACCATCAGCTTCACCGCCCTCACCGCCTGCGCCGGTGCCGTGAACAAAAAATGCCCCGTCTCCGGCGAAGACATCGATGCGGACCACACCGTCAAGGTCGTCGTCACCTTCTGCTGCGAAGACTGCAAAGCCAAGTTCGACGAGGACCCCATCTCTTTCGCTGAAAAGGTCTCCAAAGCCGAAGAAGGCAAATGCCCCGTCTCCGGCAAAGACGTCGATAAGGACCAATCCTCAGACCTCGAAGTCGGCACCTGCTGCGGCAAATGCGAAACCAAGGTCAAAGAGGACCCCAAGAAGTTCGTCGCCAAGCTCAAGGCCGACTGACCCAATTCGCCCCGCGCGAAACATTCCCCATTTGCACATCGCCCCGGCTGCGCTAGCACTCCGGGGCGATGCCGTTTCAACTCGTCAGTGAATACCCCCCAGCCGGCGATCAGGCCCAAGCCATCGAGAAACTCGCCAAGTCCATCGCCGCTGGCAACCGCCACCAGACCCTCCTCGGCGTCACCGGCTCAGGCAAAACCTTCACCATGGCGAACCTCATCGCACGCCACGGCAAACCCGCGCTCGTCATGAGCCACAACAAAACCCTAGCCGCACAGCTCTACTCCGAATTCAAAAACTTCTTCCCACACAACGCCGTCGAATACTTCGTCTCCTACTTCGACTACTACCAACCCGACGCCTACATCCCCCGCAGCGATACCTACATCGAAAAGGACTCCTCCATCAACGAAGAGATCGAGCGCCTCCGCCTCTCCACCATGGGCTCCCTCCTCACCCGCGAAGACACCATCGTCGTCGCCTCCGTCTCCTGCATCTACGGCCTCGGATCCCCCGAAGACTACGAGGGCATGATGCTCCCCGTCCACACCGGCCAATCCCTCACCCGCGCCTCCTTCCTCGACTCCCTCGTCGGCATGCTCTTCGAACGAAACGACATCGCCTTCGGCCGGGGAAAATTCCGCGTCCGGGGCGACGTCGTCGAAGTCCACCCCGCCTACCTCGATGAAACCGCCATCCGCATCGAGTTCTTCGACGACGAAGTCGAACGCATCTCCTCCATCCACACTCTAACAGGACAGGTCGTCGACCGCCTCGAATCCCACACCTTCTTCCCCGCCAAACAATTCGTCACCCCCGGCGACAAACTCAAACGCGCCGCAGCCGCCATCCGCTCCGAACTCGACCAACGCATCACCCAATTCGAGATGGAAGGAAAACTCATCGAAGCCCAGCGCCTCCGCATGCGCACCGAATACGACCTCGAAATGATGTCCGAAATGGGCTTCTGCCAAGGCATCGAAAACTACTCACGCCACCTAACAGGACGCGAGCCCGGTAGCCGCCCCCACACCCTCCTCGATTTCTTCCCACGTGACTTCCTCCTCCTCGTCGACGAAAGCCACGCCACCATTCCACAGATCGGCGGCATGTTCGAAGGCGACAAAAGCCGCAAAACCGTCCTCGTCGACCACGGCTTCCGCCTCCCCAGCGCCCTCGACAACCGCCCCCTCCGCTTCGAGGAATTCATCGAAATGACCGCCCAGCGCGTCTACGTCTCCGCCACCCCCGGCCCCTTCGAAATCGTCAACTCCCGCCCCGAAAACCGCACCTGGATCCCCGTCAAAAATCGCGAGGAACAAGGCCTCACCCACATCGACTTCAAAAAACTCCGCATCACCCCCAGCGGAAACGCCGAACCCGTAGAAGCCTTCGATCCCACCCGCCGCGGCACACCCCTCGTCGTCGAACAAATCATCCGCCCCACAGGACTCATCGACCCCACCCTCACCCTCCGCCCCCTCAAACACCAGATCGACGAAACCATCGAACTCTGCCGCCAACGCGTCGAACGCCACGAACGCGTCCTCGTCACCACCCTAACAAAAAAAACCGCCGAAGACCTCAGCGAATACCTCCAAGGCACAGGCCTCAAGGTCCGCTACATCCACGCCGACATCGATGCCGTCGAACGCGTCGAAATCCTCCGCCAACTCCGCTCCGCCTCCATCGATGTCCTCGTCGGCATCAACCTCCTACGCGAAGGCCTCGATCTCCCCGAAGTCTCCCTCGTCTGCATCCTCGACGCCGACAAGGAAGGCTTCCTCCGCAACGAAACCTCCCTCATCCAAACCGCCGGCCGCGCCGCACGCCACCTCTCCGGCGAATGCGTCCTCTTCTGCGACACCGTCACCGACTCCATCCAACGCCTCATCGACGTCACCGAATACCGCCGCGCCCGCCAAATCGCCCACAACGAGGCCCACAACATCACCCCCGTCGGCGTCAAACGCGCCCTCCAGGAAAGCCTCCACACCCTCGAAAAAGAACGCGAACACGCCGAAAAACTCAACTCCTCACTCGTCGCCGAAGACGTCGAAACCTACGACAAACTCCGCGTCATCACCGAACTCGAAGAGGAAATGCGAGAAGCTTCATCCCGCCTCGAATTCGAACGCGCCGCCCACCTGCGCGACCAGATCACCGCCCTCAAAGCGGGCCGCCCCACCGCCACCCAATCCCTCTCTAAAAAAATCACCTACCCAAAAGGCCCACGCCGAAAAAAATAGCCCTCCCCCTCTTTCTACCCTACCTCTCCAGCTTCAGCCCTCCACCCCTTCGATCTTTCCCATTACGGCCTCTCGATCCGCATTTGCAATGGTTAGACGGGGATGTCCCTCAGATCGTTACTAATGAGTCCAATTTAGAAGGGACGCCTTATGCGGCATAACACGTGGTTTCTGAACGAAAGAAGCTTTTGACAACATCAGGCTGTTTCTGCAGACGGCGGAGATGAACGATGGCTTCCATTTTCATGGCGCTGCTGAACTTTTAGTGGGTAGCCGGGGGGCAATCCGCGCCCAAAATGGGTTGCGGGATCGCTTGGTGCCGGGTCCCAAGCCCCCTGAAACCCCGCCTCGCCCCCTCAAGGTTAGGCGGGCCAGA
>SYAP01000272.1 GCA_005787565.1 Verrucomicrobiaceae bacterium
GAAAAACGCAGCATGCTGCGTTTTTCAATGAGGGTCTGTTGGTTTTCAGCGAGAGGGAGGGTCTTTTGCGGTCGGCGCTGGACACGCTCAAGGGTGGGGTATCCTTGACTGCGGATGGTTTTTTCACGGCTGCTCCCGGCAAGCTGATGGCGGTGGGTTTTGCGAAGCTCAGGGACATTGAGATGGATGGGGATGAGGCTCAGTTGTTGCGCCGGGCAAACACTTTGAAGCTCGCGTTGTGCGAGATGGAGGGTTGGATTTCCGTCAGGATGGCGGTCTTGGCGGATGACGCGGTGATGGGGCAGCGGATCCGGCGGGTTTTGGATGGGGCGCTGGCGTTTGCAGAGATGGATGAAAATCTTGCAGGCAAGCTGGAGCTGAAGTCGCGGGTGAGTCCGCTGGATGGTGCTGAGGGTGCTGCGGTTGAGGCTGATCTGCCGGTGAAGGAAGTGGTGGGATTTTTGGAAAACGCTGGGATTTTCACGAAAGATTGATTTCCCGGGTGAAACGACTACGGATTGCTGAAATCGTGAAGGTGGAAAACGACATGGATGAACGCTCGCTTGCGCAAGCCGCGCAAGAGGGGTCGTCCGATGCTTACGGTCGGCTGATTTCGTTGCATCATGCCAGAGTCTTCGCGTTTTTGCTTTCGCTCACGCGGCATCGCCAAGATGCGGAGGACTTGACGCAGGATACGTTTGTTAGGGCGTGGCGGAACATCCAGAAGTTCGATCGTTCCCTTCCGATGTTGCCTTGGCTGTTGACGATCGCACGGCGGCAGTCGATCGCCAATTTGCGCAAGCGCCGCCCGTTGCCGGAGCCTGATTGGATGTTGTATGAGTCCGAGGAGCCAACGCCTTCTGGCCGCTTGTGGCGGTTGGCGGATCGTTGCCTTTCGCGCGAGTCCTTCAGCGCGTTGTGGCTTCATTACCGTGAGGAGCTGCCCTTGAAAGAGGTTGCGAAGATTCTCGGAAAACGCGAGGGCGCTGTGAAGGTTCTGCTCCATCGGGCCCGCAACACCTTGGCAACTGCCGCAAGACCTGCCACGCCACCGCCGATAAAACCATCACCGCTTCCGGTCACGACTGATACGATGATTTCCTACCCGACGGCATCATGAGCTCGCGATCTAACAAAAATTCAATATCAGACCCAGTGGATCTTCTCTTGCGGGAGAGGATGCCGGTGGTTTCGGTTCCCCGTGATTTGGAAGCTCGGATTCGCAGTGCGGTTGCGGAGGACCGGAAGAGAGGCCAAGCACCCATTGGGCGCTGGTTGGCTGTTGCCGCAGTGGTGGTTTTGTTCGTGGTTTTCAATCGCCCCGGAGAGCAGCCAGTGGCTCCGCCAAAGCTGGCCAGAGCTCAGGAATTGCCGGTTTCCGAACCGGTTTTGATGGAAAATCCGCTCCGGCACGAAGCGATGGCCCTCAAGCGTGATGTCGACCGGACGGGGCGATTTCTGCTGGATGCTCTTCCCTCTTTGAGTCTTGTGGATCCTTAAGCGACTAACGATCAGCGGCGACATTTCTCTAGCAGCCCGGCGAGAAACCACGTGATTTGAGCGAGGGCACCCGAGTGCACCGTGGCACCGAGCGGCTCTAGGTCGCGGCGGCTTTCCTCCAAAAGTCCGAGGGCTGTATCAACAGCACTCTCGATGGCTCCTTCGTATTCTGCGATGCCGACGAGAACCGGCAGATCCAAGGCTTCCTGGTCGAGGATGCGCTTGTTGAGTTTGGTGCGTTGGGCTTCCGAGGAGTTCTCCAAAAGGTTAAGGATCGGCAGCGTCAGTTTGCCTTTGGCGAGATCCGTGCGCAGCGTCTTGCCGACTACATCCTCAGCTCCGACAAGATCGAGGCAGTCGTCATAAATTTGATATGCGGTGCCGAGCTTCATTCCGTAGTCATAGAGCCTCGCCTCGATGTCAGGCTCAACACCTGATAGATTGCCGGCGAGTCCGGTGGCCGCGGCAAAAAGCGCACCGGTTTTCATTTCAATGATCCGAAAGTAGTCCGGCTTTGTAAGCGAAAGATCGAAGCGGCGTTGGGTCTGAATGATCTCGCCCTGGCAGACCTCGCGTGCCGCTTTTCCGACCTTGCGACAGATATCGATGCTGTCGAAATCCGTGGCGAGTGTCAGGGCGTGCGAGAACAGCGCGTCACCCAGCAACACCGAAAGCGCGTTGCCCCACTTGGCATTGGCGGTTGGCACCATGCGGCGGGTGTTTGCTCCGTCCATGATGTCATCGTGCACCAGCGTCGCCATGTGGATCAGTTCGAGGATCACGCCGATTTTCAAATGGGCATCGTTCACCCCGCCGGTCGCACCGCCTACCAGAATTGATAGCGCCGGACGGATTCGCTTGCCGGACGTGTTGCAAATGTAAGCGACGTATGGCTCGACCGCTGGATCGAAACCACGGACCTGCTCGCGGATAGAGACTTCGACCCGCTCCAATTCCGGACGGACGAGTTCGAATGGAAACAAATCACTGCGTGCGGGCTTGTGGGTCGTGGCGGCCATAGGGGTGCGCGGTGAGAGATAGATTCACAGCAGAAGGGAATCCGCAACCCTTTGATGCAAAACCCGGGCTTGAAAGAAATCCCCAGCCATGGCGTTCTCAAGCCCCATGAAAAAATCCGCTTGGTTACTTTTCGGATGTATTGTCGCTACCACATCCACTTCAAACGCTCAAGTAAAAGGTGAGGAAGGCACCCCGATGATCCCCGGAACTCCCTACCGCGTTCACGATGGTTCCCGCCCGCAACCACCTCAGGTTCAATCTGCTGGGGCTCTCACAACACCGGCTCCGGGAGATGCGAAAGTCTTGTTCGACGGCAAATCCCTCGACGCATGGACCGTCGGCGGCAAGGAAGCCACTTGGAAAGTGGAAAACGGCACCCTCATCGCCTCGCCGGGCGATCTCCAAACCAAGGACACCTTCGGCGCGGTCCAAGTCCACATCGAATGGCGCATCCCCGCAGGTCGTCAAGTCAACGGCCAGGCCGGTGGCAACAGTGGCATTTTCCTCATGGGCTTGTATGAGGTCCAGATCCTCGAAAGCCACACCAACAAGACCTACCCCGATGGCCAAGCCGGTGCCCTCTACGGCCAAAAACCCCCACTGGTCAATGCCTCAACCCCGCAAGGCGAGTGGCAAAGCTATGATATCGCCTTCGAACCCCCCGTTTACAAAGACGGAAAAGTCGTCACACCAGCCAAAGCCACCGTCATCCACAACGGCGTCGTTGTCCAACACGGCGAGGAATACTTCGGCACCTCAACATACCGCAACCTCGCCAGCTATCCGGAAAACCACCCCACTGACGGCCCCATCCGCCTTCAATTCCACGGCGATCCCATCGAGTTCCGAAACATCTGGGTCCGCCCACTTGGCGAGCGCGATAAGGCACCCGCGCCTTGAATTGGATACCTCGAAAGTATTATAATTGCTCATGTCGGCGGAAATTGACTAATCTCCGCCCGACATGAAAACGCGCACACCTTGGTTGGCGGTGCCCCTGGTTCTTTTGAGCCTCGGGTCCTGTGAAAAAAAGACCGGACCCGCCCCGTCCGAAACGACACCCGCCGCCGTCTCCACTCCCGGTAGCCCTGAGCCGACCGCTCCCGCTCCCGCGCCGGCCCCCGCCGTCAAGGCCCTCACTGCCGACGAACGCGCCGCCAAGCTCGGCTTCGTCAAACACCTCCCCAAAGACACCGAAGCCGTCATCGCCTTCTACAACGGCAAAAAAGCCACCGAACGCGCCAAAACCCTCAAACTCTGGGGCCTCATCGAAGAACAGATGGGCATGGGCATGCAGATGGAAATGGAACCCGGCGAACTCGATCCCGGTGAAGACATCGAAATCGAGGAGGACATGGAAATCCCTGACCAGGAACAGGACGACGCCGCACCCGAAGATGCCGGCCTCCCCGAAGAACCCGCCGCCGAAGAACCCGAAATGGCCGAAGAAGACCCCGCCATGGAAGAGGAAATGCTCGAACCCCTCGGCCCCGGCGACCTCCTCGGAAACGAATTCACTGTCGCCCTCGGCAAGTCCGCTGGCGAACAAACCGCAAACCTCCTCTCCTTCTACAGCCGCTACGGCTACTTCATGTATCGCGGCCTCTCCAAAGCCTTCGTCACCGCCGTCAAATCCGGTGATCCCTCCGGCATGCAGGAATTGATGGGCGAGGAATTCATGACCGAACTCGGAATCAACCTCGGCGGATTCAAAATGTTAGCGAATATCTAGAGGAGGAGTTGGTCCGTCTGGTTGGTTGTATAGTTTAGTTCGTTCTTCGCGGAATTACGGGATGGAACGGAAGGGCGAGCGAAGC
>SYAP01000273.1 GCA_005787565.1 Verrucomicrobiaceae bacterium
CAGCGCGGAGAAACTTGCCCCTTGTCTTTCATACACCAAATGACCAACCTAACTCCAACCAGTCGCCGCCAGTTTTAACGATCTGAGGGACATCCCCGTTTCGGTCGATATGGGTGAGACGGCGTGCCAAGTGCCTTACGCTCCGGAGGCGATCCGGAAGGTTGAGCAGCGGGGAGCGATCGGAAAGAAGCGGAAGAGTGCCAAGTGTTGAGGGGGCGAGCCGCTCACTTGATTTCCATGCCGCTTTTGGGCCAGATCCAGCGGATGACTTTTCCGCCTTGGATGAGGGCTTTGGCTTGGATGGTTTTCACGCCGAAGATGGTCTCGGCTTTGTAGGCGGCGACTCCGGTTTGGTAGGATTCGCCGTCGACGACTTCATCCGCTTCGGCTTTCCAACCGAGGACCTGCTCGAAGGTGAACTCTTTGATTTGGCCGCTTTTGATGCTTTCCTGCATGACCGCGACGACATCGGCTGGGGCAGCAGGAGGAGCGGTGGGAGCCGCGGCAGGGGCTTCTTCCTCCATCGGGGTCTCGTTTTGCGCGACGGGCTCCGGATCGGGAGTGGTGGGGGCTGGGTCCGGGGTGGGTGCGGGGTCAGCAGGAGCGGGGTCGTTTTCCGCGACGGTGGTATCGGCAGGTTTTGGAGGATTGGCGGCGAGTTGCTCGATGAGGTCGGTGCCGTTGACGGGGACGGATCCTTCGAAGGGACCGGCTCCGGGGCTGACAATGACGGCGCCGGTTTCGATGCGCCCGAGGGTGACGCGGCTGCCGGCCGGGCTGTTCATTGTGAGGCCGGATGCGGCATCACCGACTTCGGCTTCCATTTTAAGAACGACGCGTTCTGGGAGTTGCTCTTTGGTGAGGGCGGCGACGTCGATTTTCGGGAGGTTGGGGTCCGCCGGGGGAGGGGTGGTGGGTGGGGCGGGGGTGGGGGCTGGCGCGGGAGTTTCGGGATTTTTTGCGACTTCCGGGGCTTTTTCGTCAGATGGGGCTGGAATTCCGGTGAGTTGATAGCGCATTGCCGGCTCGAAGCGGTAGCCGAGGACAAAGGAAGCGCCGATGCCGATTGCGAAGAAAAGCCATTTCATGTGCGGAGAGATACGTAGTGGAACCGTGGGTTTGTTGAAAAGTTTTTTCGGGGCGGGAAGAAAGCTTCAGGACTCCGCTTTTTCGTCGTGGGCAAGCAAGACAGGAGTGGTGGGGCTACCGATGCCGGGGAGGACGCGGCGGACGAGTTTACGGAGGCCGGACTCCGCGGATTCCATTTCGGATTCGGCTTGCCGATAGGCTTTTTCCCAAGCGGGAGCGAATCCAGGGGCTTGTTCACGCATGAGTTTGAGGGCGGCTTCGTTGATTTGGAATTGGCGAAGCTCGGTGCGGCCGGGTTTTTGTTGGGCGAGGGCGAGGTTGACGCGGAGGGTCTCGGCTTGGCGGCGGAGGGATTCGACTTCGGCTTTGAGGGTTTCCTGGCCGGTGGATTGGATGGAGAGCTGTGTGTTGAGGTGGGAGCGTAGGTCACGCGCCTCAGTTTCGAGGCGGGTGATTTCCCGTTTGGCGTGGCGACGTGCGGTGAATCCGGCTTTCCAGATCAGGGCGGCGAAGACAAGGCCGGTTGCGAGGCCCCAGGTGAATGGGTGTTTGAGTATTTCTTCCATCTGGGATCAGGGGTTTTCCGGTGCTGGTTGATTCTCGACGTTCGCTGGGGCGGTGGGAGCGGGCTCCGAGTCCTTGAGTGCGGCGAGGACGCTGGTGGTAAGGTCGGTGGAGTTTTTGGTGTAGAGAACGAAGGGGACACCGGTGTTGGTCGCTCCGGATCGGTCGAATACGGCTTCGAATCCCTGTTCCTTGCCGAGACGCTCGGCGACTTCGACGATGCGGTTGAGGGATTTTCGCATGGCTAGGACCATTTCCTTGTTGATGAGTTTGGTTTGTTCGGTGCGGAAGGATTCGAATTCCTGCTGCATTGTTTGGGCCTCCTGGCGCTTGATTTCGTAATTGCGCGCGAGCTTGAGGGAGGTTTCCTCGTCGAGCGGGGTGCTCTTGTCTTGAAGCTGAGCTTGGATGGATTGGAGTTCGGTGATGACGCGGCGGAGTTGGTCCGCGCGTGGATCGAGAAGGAGCGCGTCCTGTTTGGCTTTGACGTCCTTCTGGATGGCGACGGTGGATGGGAGTTGGCTGTAGATGGATTTGATATCGACCAGCGCGAAGCGTGGCTCGGCCTTCGCGACGGAAAGTGCGGCGGAGAGCGTTAGAATCACAGCGAACAGGCGTCTCATACGCAGGGAAAGTGCCCCATCGGAGTGCGGCTGTCGATGGCAGATTCGGCGTTTCAGGAAGGACGCAGTTGGAGGCTTGCGGCGTGGAAGAGATCTTCGCGGTAGATGCGGGAAAGAGAGCCGCATGTGGCATCGGGGAACGTTCCGATGGAGCGGAGTCCAGCGAGGACCCAAGAGGCTTTTTCGACGGTTGGGCGATTCACGCTGTCGCCATGGAAGACGTGGAAGGATGAGGCGTCGGTGATGCCGTGGCCTGAATCGAAGCGGTGGCCGAGGCTGTTTCTTAGGACATCGGTGGAGGCGCCGGTGTAGCTTTTTTGAGAGAGAATGGAGATGAGGTCTTCGCGGAATTCGGGCTTTTGGCAAAGGTGGCAGGCTTCCAGGAGCGCCGCGACGAGGGTGATGGTTTCGTCTTTTCTTTCGCTGATGAACTCACCTGAGACCATCAGGACTTTTTCCGGATGTCCGTGGGAGAGGTCCGAAGAGGTTGCCGGGCACCATCCAAGGCCAGAGAGGACGGATTCGGAGTTCCATGGTTCGCCTGCGCAGTAACCGTCTATGTGACCGGCTTCAAGGTGCTTCGGCATCAGTGCGGGAGGCAGGAAGATGATGTCCGCGTCGTCGGGTGGGATGACTCCGTGGCGCCGGAGCCATGCATGAAGGAGGATGTGATGTGAGGAGAAGCGATGTGCGGCGGCGAGAGTGAAGGGGCGCTCCTTTTTCCACGATTGAATGAGGTATTGGCGGAGGCCTTCTCCGCGGCCGATGATTTCGGGAGGCAGCTCTCTAGAGAGGGTGATGGCATTTCCGTGAAGATTGAGAATGAGGGGGACCGCGACATCGCATCTCAGGTCGGTTAGACCGAGGCCGAGTGCGAAGGCGATGCCGGCGATGGATTGGGCGGCGTCGAGGTCGCCGTAGAAGATCTTATCGCGGACGCTGGCCCATCCGAGTTCGCGGGAGAGAGTGACCGCAAGGCCATGGCGGGTGAAGATGCCGGTTTCCATTGCCACGGCGATCGGTGCACAATCGCTGAGGGGAACGAAGCCTAGGCGGAGTGCCGAGCGGTTTCCCGAGTGGTTTTGAGGTGCTACCATGCATATGATAAGCGGATGGAGTGCCAAGTTTTTGGATTTGGCATAAGCCATGCTGATTCTGGTCCGTGGCTCGCATGAGGGTCATTCATTATGGATTGGGTCCCCGATTTTAGACAACTCCGTGCATTCGTTGCGGTGGCGGATGAAGGGAGTTTCACGCTCGCGGCGCGGCGTCTGTTTGTGACACAATCGGCAATCAGTCATTCTCTGCGGACATTGGAGGATCAGCTGAGTTGTAGATTGTTAGATCGTGCTGGAAAGCGGGTGTCGGTGACGGTTGAAGGGGAGTTGCTACTGAACCGTTGCCGAAGGGTGATTCATGAATTGGATCAGGCTGGTCGTGATTTGGACGGGTTGAAGCGCTGGGGGCAGACTCGAATCCGGATTGGTGCGCCGCATTCGCTGTGTCAGCATTTGGTGCCTATGATATTGAGAGAATTTCGTGATTGTTTTCCGCGCTGCGAACCGGTGATAGAGGCGGGGGATACGGCAATTCTTTTGGATCGGCTTGGGGAGGCTGAGCTAGATCTTGTGATTGGGATCAAGTCGCGGGCACGTGGTGACGAGGGGTATCGTGCATTGTTTCAGGATCAGCTGGCGTTTGTGGTTTCGCCGTTTCATCCGTGGGCGGTGAAGGGTGCTGTGGTTCCAGAGACCTTGCACCTGCAGCAGTTCATCATCTATGCGAAGGCCTCTGAAACCCATCGGAGAATCGAAGACTGGATGGAACGCCAAGGAGGAAGAGGAAAAAAGCCATTGGTTCTCGGAGATATGCAATCGATCAAGGAGATGGCGAAACTCGGGCTGGGAGTCGGGATTGTGGCACCGTGGGTGGCGGCGCGTGAGATAGCGGAGGGATCACTTAAGGCGATGGCATTTGGCGGGGATGCCATCCGACGGGAGTGGGGTGTATTTCATACGCCAAAGAGGCAGCCGAGCCTGATCGAAGAGGCATTCATTGGCTTGTGTGGACTTGCATTTGCGACGCTGCCCGATGGATTGGTGGCCTGAAGGCCAGGAGTCAAACCAAGCGGAGGCAGAAGGGATATCGGTGCCATTCGCCATTTTGTGCGGCGATGGCTGCGATGATTTCAGCGACGAGAGCAAGGATGCCGACAATCATCATCACTGGGACGAGAAAAATGACGATGATGAAAAACATCAGCACGAAGGTGGCCGAACCGAGTGCCAACATGACGAGCATCACGGTGATCTGGAAATTGAGAGCCTCGCGACCGTGATGGTCGAGAAATGGCGAGCTGTCCTTTTTCACCAGCCAAAGAACCAAAGGACCGAGAAATCCTGTCAGGATTCCTAACAGATGACACAGCATGG
>SYAP01000274.1 GCA_005787565.1 Verrucomicrobiaceae bacterium
CCTTGTTCGCGCTCGGCCTTGAGTCCGTCGGTGAGGAGGGCGAGGTTGACGTGTTCGTCGCCGCGTTTGCGGGAGGATTCCTCCATGGCTTCGAGTTGGTCTTCGAAGATGGATTTGGAGTCGTAGAGGAGGCGGCCGATGAGGGTGGATTTGCCGTCATCGACGGAGCCGGCGGTGGAGAAGCGGAGGAGGTCCATTGGTAGAAGTGGAAAGTGATCCGTGAGCGGTGATCAGAGAAGAGAGAGTTTGGTCGTTTCAAGTGTGCCGTTTTCAGTGAAGAGGAAGCGGTGAATTTTCTGATCACTGCTCACTGCTCACTCGGCACTTATCAGAAGTAGCCTTCTTTTTTGCGGTCTTCCATGGCGGTTTCGGAGCGTTTGTCGTCGGAGCGTGTGCCGCGTTCGGTTTGGCGGGCGGCGGCGACTTCGGCGATGACTTCGTCGAGGTTTGAGGCGGACGAGCGGACGGCGCCGGTGCAGGTGGCATCGCCGATGGTGCGGAAGCGGACGATTTCCTTGGTGACGGTTTCGTGGTCCTGGGGTTTGAGGAAGTCGGTGACGGCGAGGAGGGTTCCGTTGCGTTCGAAGATTTCGCGTTCGTGGGCAAAGTAGATGGAGGGGAGGGGGATGTTTTCGCGTTGGATGTACATCCAGATGTCCATCTCGGTGAAGTTGGAGAGGGGGAAGACGCGGAAGTGTTCGCCGGGGTTTTTGCGGCCGTTGAAGAGGTTCCAGAGTTCGGGGCGCTGGTTTTTGGGGTCCCATTGGCCGAAGTCGTCGCGGTGGGAGAAGAAGCGTTCTTTGGCGCGGGCTTTTTCCTCATCGCGGCGGCCGCCACCGAGGCAGGCGTCGTATTGGTGTTTTTCGATGGTGTCGAGGAGGGTGACGGTTTGGAGTTTGTTGCGGGAGGCGTTGGGGCCTTTTTCCTCGATGACGCGGCCGGTATCGATGGATTCCTGGACGAGGCCGACGACGAGGTTGGCGCGGATGAGTTCGACGAATTCATCGCGGTAGGTCATGGTTTCGTGGAAGTTGTGTCCGGTATCGACGTGGACGAGCGGGAAGGGCATGCGGGCGGGCCAGAAGGCTTTTTTGGCGAGCCATGCCATGACGATGGAGTCTTTGCCGCCGGAGAAGAGGAGGGCGGGGTTTTGGAACTGGGCGGCGGTTTCGCGGAGGATGAAGATGGCCTCGGCTTCGAGTTGGTCGAGGTGGCTCAGGTTGTAGTTGGGCATGGGGAGTTAGAAGCTGAGATGCTGAAATGAAGAGGCGGGTGGGGTAGGCCTCGTGGGAGAGGGAGTCAAGGAATTATTATAAAGATGGGTTGTTTAGTAAGGATTTGGGTTATGCGGAGGAGTGTACCTGAGGAATAGGACTGATAGGACTGATAGGACCGATGGGGCCTATTTTGGAGGAATCACCTGAGCTCGATGCGGTGGCGGATGGCTTCGAGGAGTTCGAAGGTGGCGTCTTCGATGGTGGTGGACTCGGTGTCGAGGGTGAGGTCCGGGTTTGAGGGTGGCTCGAAGGTGCCGTCTTTGCCGGTGAAGTGGGCGATTTCGCCGCGGGCGGCTTTGGCGTAGAGGCCTTTGACGTCGCGTTGTTCGCAGGCTTCGTAGGAGGCTTTGATGTAGACTTCGAAGAGATCCTGTTCGCCGACGATGCCGCGTGCGAGATCGCGGAGTTCGCCGCGCGGGGTGATGGCGGAGACGAAGGTGATGATGCCGTTGGCGACGAAGAGTTTGGCGACTTCGGCGAAGCGGCGGATGTTTTCGAGGCGGTCGTCGTCGGTGAAGGTGAGGTTGGCGTTGAGGCCGGTGCGGAGGTTGTCGCCGTCGAGGATGGTGGTTATGCGTCCTTGTTGGTGGAGGACGCGTTCCGCGGCGTTGGCGATGGTGGATTTGCCGGAGCCGGAGAGGCCGCACATCCAGACGACGAGGCCGCGTTGTTTGAGGAGGGTTTCCTTGTCGTTGCGGTTGAGGAAGCGGTGGAATTCTGGGTGGATGTGCATGGGCAGAGGCTGAAGGTCGGAAGAGGAAGAGTCTGAAGGTGGAAAAGTCGAAGGTCGAAGGTCGAAGGTCGAAGGTCGAAGGTCGAAGGCGGGTCGCGTAAAAGGCTTCGCCTCACGCGATTGGTGGTTAGGTGGTTGCGGTGGGTGGATGGAGGATGAAGAGGTGGGAATAAGGAAGGCAGGAAGGCAGGAAGAAGAGGTTGGAGGAGGAATTATTGGAGGTCGAAGCCTTCGAGGGATGCGGCTTTTGCAAGGCGGAGATCTGCTGTTAGAAAGGTGTTTCCGTTGGTGATTTCGCCGAAGGCGGTGAGTGCGGCGGCGAGTTGGAAGGCAGCGGCCGCGCGGAGCGGGTGAACGCGGAGGAGGCGGATGGCCCGGTCGCGGATGAGCGGGGTGGGTTGGACTTCGAGCCAGGATTGGGCGAGGATTTTGAGCTTGGAGCGTGCGTTTGTTGCCACTGCGGGATCGAGGGTGTTTTCCCTGATGCGGCGGCAGATGGCGGACTCGATTTCGGCCGGGGTGCCGTACCAGACGAGTTGATCGGGATGTGCCCGAATTTGGGACTCACGGAGAGGTGAGTCATTTTCCGCGATCAGCAGGGGGACGATGGCGGAGGAGTCCCAGAATTTCATCGGGATTCGGAGCGTTCCTCAAGGATGGCTGCGACCAAGCTTGATTGGGGTGTTCTAGATGGGATGGCGAGGAGGGCTTCGACGTCGAGCGGTTGTTGGCGGGGTGCGACGATGCCGTCCGAGACGAGGCGTTGTTCGGACTGGTTGAGGCTGCCGGGGGCGATCCGTTCCAGGGTGGCGATGGGAGATTTCCGATCGGTGACCACGACGATTTCTCCGGATCGGACGCGGTCGAGGTGGGCGGAGAGGGTATCTTTGAGTTCCGAAATGCTCGCCACTTTCATGATGGCTATTTAGGCCATTTTAACATGGTTCGTCAAGGTTGTTTGGTGGTTCAAGCGCCTTTGCCGATGATGAAGGCGTCGAAGCCGAGGGCTTTGAGGGCGGTGGTGGGGAGGATGGCGCGGCCGTCGAAGACGAAGGCGGGTTTGAGCATGAGGTCGTAGAGGCGTGGGAGGTCGAGGTGGCGGAATTCGTCCCATTCAGTGAGGGTTGCGAGGGCGTGGGAGTTTTCGGCGGCGGCGTAGGGTGAGTCGCAGAGTTCGACGTTGGTGGCGAGGAGTTCGGGGTCGATGCCGGCTTCGGTCAGGTCCTGATGGATTTGTGCGGCGTCGACTTGCGGATCGTAGATGGCGATGTGTGCGCGTTCGCGGAGGAGGTCGCGGCAGATGTGGATGGCGGCGGATTCGCGGGTGTCGTTGGTGTCCTTTTTGAAGGCGAAGCCGAGGATGGCGATGCGTTTGCCGTTGACGGTGTTGAAGAGGGTGCGGACGATTTTTTCGACGAATCGGGATTTCTGCCAGTCGTTGAGGTGGATGACCTGGCGCCAGTATTCGGCGGCATCTGGGAGGCCGAAGGATTGGCAGAGGTAGACGAGGTTGAGGATGTCTTTTTGGAAGCAGGAGCCGCCGAAGCCGACGGAGGATTTGATGAATTTGGGGCCGATGCGGGAGTCGGTTCCGATGGCGCGTGCGACTTCATCGACGTCTGCTCCGGTGGCTTCGCAGAGTGCGGAGATGGAGTTGATGGAGGAGATGCGTTGGGCGAGGAAGGCGTTGGCGACGAGTTTGGAGAGTTCGGAGGACCAGAGGTTGGTGGTGATGATTTTTTCGCGGGGGACCCAACGCTGATAGACGGAGGCGAGGGCTTGGATGGCGGCGAGGCCTTCTGGGGTTTGTTCGCCGCCGATGAGGATGCGGTCGGGGTTTTCGAGGTCCGCGATGGCGGTGCCTTCGGCGAGGAATTCGGGGTTTGAGAGGACTTGGAAGGTGGCGTCTTTGGTGGAGTTTGCGGCGAGGATCGTCTGGATGGCGGAGGCGGTTTTGACGGGGATGGTGGATTTTTCGACGATGATTTTGTGGCCTTCGGAGACTTCGGCGATGAGTCGTGCGGCGGATTCGATGTAGCGAAGGTCTGCGGCGCGGCCTGCGCCGATGCCGTAGGATTTGGTGGGGGTGCCGACGGAGACGAAGATGAGGTCGGCTCCGGCGATGGCGGCTTTGATGTCGGTGGTGAAGTGGAGGTTGCGTCCGCGGGCGGTGGTGACGATGTCATCGAGGCCGGGCTCGTAGACGGGGAGGTCGTCGGAATTCCAGGCGGCGATGCGTTTTTCGTTCATGTCGGCGACGGTGACCCGGATATCGGGGCATTTGGCGGCGATCATGGCCATGGTAGGGCCGCCGACGTAGCCGGCGCCGAGGCAGCAGATGGAGGTGATTTTCATGGTAGAGGGTCGAAAGGTCTAAGGTCTGAAAGTCGAAGGTCTAAGAGGAAGAGGGATAGGGATGAATGTCCGACTGGGACAGTCGGGAAACTTTGGTGGGTGATTAGTCGCGGGTGTGGTCGCGGTAGAGGTGATAGAGGAAGAGGGAGTTGTAGAGGAAGTAGCGTTTGAAGAGGCGGCGGGGTTCCATGGCGAGGCGGTAGAGCCATTCGAGGCCGAGGCGTTGGAGGAGGGGCGGGGATTGTTTGACTTCTCCAGCGTGGAAGGCAAAGGCAGCGCCGATGCCGAAATAGACACCTGGTGGGAGGAGGTGTTTGTTTTGGGCGATCCAGTGTTCCTGTTTTGGGCAGCCGAGGCCGACCCAGATGAGGTTGGATTTCGAGTCGCGGATGGCTTGGCAGATGCGGTCGAATTCGTCAGCAGGCCACTGGCCGAAGGGTGGTGAGTGGGAGCCTGCGATGGTGGCGGTGGGGAAGTCTTTGGAGAAGCGGTTTTGGAGTTTTTCGAGGGTGGAGGATTTTCCACCTAACAGAAAGTGGCGGAATTGGGGTTGGTTTTGGGTGGCCTTGATGGTTTCCAGCATGAGTGAGGGGCCGTAGACGCGGTCCTTGAGTTTTTCTGCTGGTGGGAGTTGTGAGTTGAGGGCCCAGACGAGGGGCATGCCATCGGGGCAGATGAGGTCGAATCTGGCCATGGTTTCGCCGAAGGTGGGGTCGTGGCGAGCGAGGGCGGCGACGTGGGTGTTGGCGGCTTCGACGGCGTAGGCTTGGTCTCCCCGGGATGCGTGGTGGAGGATCCAAGCGACGGCCGAGTTGTAATCGCAGGCGGCGACGGGGAGTCCGATGATGGTGTTGCGTTTCAAGTGAGGAGAGTTGATTTTCTGCTAGATTCGGCAGAAGGGTTCGATGGGGTGGAGGTGGGGGGTGGAGGTGAGGGCTTGTTCGCGGTGGGAGGGGTCGTTGAAGAGGTAGAGGGCGTAGCCGCCGTGGCCGCCGCCGCAGTATTTGCGGGCGATGGAGTTGGGGATGTCCGGGAGGGGTTCCATGCCTTCGTCGAGTTGGGTGGCGTGATAGAGTTCGACGCCGGCGGCGAGGTGTTGGAGGTCGGCGTGGAGAGCGCCGTGGCGGGCGATGCGAGCGGATTGGGCGATGCGGTCGTAGTCTCGGGGGAGGTTTGCGGCGCCTGGGGTATCGTGGGGTTTTCCGGTCCAGAGGATGGCCATTCGGCCGTTGAGGAAGTCGCCGTTTTGTTTGAAGTCGAGGATGGGTTTTTGGCCGGAGCGCCAGACGCAGAGGCCGGTTTCGCGGATGACGGCGGGGTCTTGCCAGCCGACGCCGAGGTCGATTTCGGAGTCGACGCCATCGCGGCCGTTGAGGAGTGCCCAAGCGCCGCTGCCGCCGAGGCCTGCCTGTTTTTCATAGGGCCATTCGCGGAGGGAGACGAGGGGTGAGATGGCGCAGTTGACGATGAATTCGCCGGGGCGTGAGAAGCGTGGGACATCGAGCCAGCCGCCTGCGAAGTCGACGCGGAGCGGGGCTTCGGTGGGGGCTTGGACCCAGCGGACGATGGAGCTGGTGGAGACGGGATCGAAGCGTGGCGGGGTTTTGGGGAGGATGGTGTAGCGAGCGCCGACGGCGTCGCAGAGTTGTTGTTTGGCGGGTCCGTATCTGTCGTCTTCGGTAACGATGAGGAAGTCCGGGCGGATGCGGAGGAAGTCTTCCTCGAAGTCGAGGCCTTCCTTGTGGCCGTGGGTGATGATGACTTCGTCGATCATGCGGAGGCCTTGGAGCAGGACGCGTTTGTGATCGTCCGGGATGGAGGGTTTGCGGCGTTTGTGGTGCCAGAGGACCTCGGCGGAGGCGAAGGAGACGATGAGGTAGTCACCTAGAGCGCGTGCTTCTTCGAAGAACTGGAGGTGGCCGGCGTGGAGGATGTCGTAGCAGCCGGAGACGAAGACTTTTTTCATAGATGCTGGAATGCTGAAAAGCTGAGATGTTGGGATGACGGGTGGGAGTGCTTTTGAGGGATGGGTGGCGCTCAATAGTGGTATCTCGCTTGTGCGAAGAGGATGCGGTCGTCTTTGATTTGATAGACGAGGCGGTGTTCCTGGGTGATTCGGCGGGACCAGAGTCCCGTGCCGAGTTGGCGGAGGGGTTCGGGTTTGCCGATGCCGGTGAATGGATCGCGGCGAATGGATTCGACGAGTTCGAGGATGCGGAGGGCGGTTTTGCGATCCGTGTTTACCCAGTGGGTGAGGTCATCGAGGAAGTCCCGGTCGAAGATGAGTTGGCGTTCGACCGGGGTCATTGAAGGCCGGTTTTTTTGGAGAGGGCTTCCGGTGTGAGGGTTTCGCCTTCGCCGGATTCGAGGCGGTTGAGGGCGGTGAGGAGGCGGCGTGCGTTTGCTGGTGAACGGAGGATGTGTGCGGTTTCGAGAAGGCCGCTCCATTCGCCGAGGGGGACGAGGACGATGGATTCGTGGCCACGGCGTTCCACGGTGACGGGTTCGCGGGAGGCGATGCTTTCGTTCCAGATTCCTGCGAGGCGGTCCCGGGCTTCGGTGTAGGAGACGGTGGGCATGTGATGAAGTTATTCTGGACAGGTTTTCTGTCCAGAATATTGTGGGGTCGGTGGGGGCCGTGATCCGGTTATTCTTTTGAGACGGAGACGTGGTGGCCGTGGGATTTGAGGAGGGCGTGTTGGCGTGCGGTATCGAGGTCTGCGGAGACCATTTCGGTGCACATTTGTTCGACGGTGATTTCGGGGACCCAGCCGAGTTTTTCTTTGGCTTTGGCGGGATCGCCGAGGAGGGTTTCGACTTCGGCGGGGCGGAAGTAGCGAGGGTCGACGCGGACGATGACGTCGCCGGGTTTGAGGGCGGGTGCTTTGGAGGGGTCGGTGATGGAGGTGACGGTGGCGATCTCGTCGACGCCGGTGTTAGAGAATTCGAGTTCGATACCTGCTTCCTGTGCGGACATGCGGACGAATTCGCGGACGGAGATTTGTTTGCCGGTGGCGATGACGAAGTCTTCGGGTGCGTCCTGTTGGAGCATCATCCATTGCATGCGGACGTAGTCTTTGGCGTGTCCCCAG
>SYAP01000275.1 GCA_005787565.1 Verrucomicrobiaceae bacterium
GTGAGCGGCTGGTGGCGTATCATTACCGGGTGAGGTATCAGGGGGGGATGGCGGATGCGGAGGAGGAGCAGCGGTTGCTGGCGGAGATCCGGGCTTGGGAGCGATCGATGTGAGGATGGAAGTTGGCGGATAGGAATCCGGGGGGCGATCCGTATGGGGCACTTCATCCGCGTCTTATGATCTCCTTTTGCCGTCCTGTTTTTTCCGGAGCTGCCTGTGCAGTCTTGTTTTCGCTACAATCGTTTGTGTGGGCGCAGGGGGTGGTCGAGTTGAAGAAGGGTGATCATGTGGCGATTGTTGGCAGCGGGTTGGCGGACCGGCAGCAGCATCACGGGTGGTTGGAGAGTTTGATTCACCGGGCGTATCCGGAGCATGATCTAACGATCCGGAATCTGGGATTCGCGGCGGATGAGATCAACGTGCGGCCACGGTCCGCGGATGCGCCGACGACGGAGTGGTTTTTGTCGATGCGGAAGGGTGACAGCAATTTGGGGAATCCGGGGATTGTTTACAAGGCGGGGACGGATTTCGGGGCGGATGTGATCTTTGCGTATTGGGGTTTCAACGAGTCGTTCCGGGGCGAGGAGGGGTTGGGCAAGTTCAAGGAGGATCTGGGGCGATATCTGGATCAGCAATTGGCGGCGAGATACAATGGGGAGAGCGCGCCGAGGGTGGTGCTGTTTTCGCCGATCGCGCATGAGAATTTGAAGAGTCCGGATTTTCCGGATGGTTCTGAGAACAACGGGCGGTTGGAGCTTTATACGCGAGCGATGGCGGAGGTTGCGAAGTTGAAGAATGTTCCGTTTGTGGATCTTTTCACGCCATCGAAGGACCTGTTCGCGAAGGCGAAGGCTCCGTTGACGATCAACGGGGTTCATCTAACGGAGGAGGGTGACCGGCTGTTGGCTCCGATCCAGTTCCGGGCGTTGTTCGGGGTGGAGCCGGGGGCGGAGGACAAAGTTTTGTCGGGGATCCGTGAAGCGGTGTTGGTGAAGAACACGGAGTGGCATCACCGGTATCGGACGGTGGATCAGTTCAACATTTATGGTGATCGTTCGCGGATCGCGTATGAGGGGGTGACGAATGCGGTGACATTGGGTGAGGAGATGGCGCAGCGGGATGTGAAGACTGCGAATCGTGATGCTTTGGTGTGGGCGCGAGCGAAGGGTGGGGATCTGGTGGTGAAGGATGACAATTTGCCGCCGGTGAATCTGGTTCCGCCGAATCGCAAGGATGAGGTGCCTTATCTGAGCGGTGAGGAGGCGATCCAACATTTGAAGCTGGCTCCGGGATGCAAGGTGGAGCTGGTGGCGTGCGAGAAGAGTTATCCGGATCTGGTCAATCCGGTGCAGATGAATTTCGACACGCAGGGGCGGTTGTGGATTGCGGCATGGCCGAACTATCCGGAGACGTCACCGACGACGAAGGTTTTCGACAAGCTGCTTGTGTTCGATCTGGATCCGAAGACGGGGAAGGCTGTGAAGTGTACGACGTTTGCGGACGGGTTGAATTGCCCGACGGGGTTTCAGTTTTACAAGGATGGGGTGCTGTTGATGCAGTCTCCGGATTTGTGGTATCTGCGGGATACGGATGGTGACGGGAAGGCGGATTGGAAGGAGCGTGTGTTGCACGGGTTGGATGCGGCGGATTCGCATCATGAGACGAACTCGATGTGTCTGGAGCCAGGGGGAGCGGTTTATCTGAGCGACGGGGTTTTCCATCGGTCGAATGTGGAGACCTACAGTGGTCCTGTTAGGAATGTTGACGGTGCGATTTACCGTTATGAGCCGAACACCGGGAAGTTCATGAGGCATGCGCCTTATGGATTCGCGAATCCTCACGGGCGGGTTTTCGATTACTGGGGGAATGATCTGATTACGGATGCGACGGGGAATGCGAATTATTTCGGGCCGGCGATGAGCGGGCATCTGGACTCGGGCGCGCATCCGGGGATGAACCAGTTTTGGGATCGTCCATCGCGGCCGTGTCCGGGGACTGCGATTCTAACAAGCCGGCATTTTCCAGAGGATTGGCAGGGGATTTTCCTGAACACGAACGTGATCAGCATTCAGGGGATTTTCCGGGCGCAGCTGACGGATGAGGGGTCCGGAATCAAGGGGGAGACCTTGGAGCACCTGATCACGACGGACATTGCGAAGAACCCGAATTTCCGGCCATCGGGGATCACGGTGGCGCCGGACGGGTCGTTGTATTTCATGGACTGGTCGCAGATGTTGATCGGGCATTTGCAGCATCATTTGCGGGATCCGAACCGGGATCACGGGCATGGTCGTCTTTACCGGATCACGTATGAGGGTCGTCCGTTGTTGGAGCCGAAGAAGGTTCACGGGGAGCCGATCGCGAAGTTGTTGGAGTTGTTGAAGGAGCCTGAGAACGATGTTCGGTTGAGGGCGAAGATCGAGCTGGGCAAGCATGATGGGGCGGAGGTGGTGAAGGGTGTGAAGCAGTGGCTGAATTTATTGGATGAGCAAGATCCGGCGTATGAGCATCATGTGTTGGAGGGGTTGTGGGTGCATCAGTGGCACAATGTGGTGGATTTGGATTTGTTGAAGCGGGTTTTGAAATCGCCTGAGCCGCGTGCTCGGGCGCAGGGGGTGCGGGTGATGGGGTATTGGCGGGATCGTGTGCCGGAGGCGTTGGCGTTGCTGAAGGTGGCGGCGGAGGACGAGGCACCGCGGGTGCGGTTGGAGGCGGTGCGGGTGGCGAGTTTCTTCCGGGACTGGCAGGCGGCGGATGTGGCTTTGGCGGCGCTGAAGCATCCGGCGGATTATTACATCACGTATTGTCTGAAGGAGACGATGCGGCAGTTGGAGCCGTGGTGGAAGGCGGCGATCACGGAGGGGAAGGCCTTGGCGGCGGGGAATCCGGCGGGAGTGGAGTATGTGTTAGGTTCTGTCAGCAGTGCGGATCTCGGGAAGTTGCCGAAGTCGAGGACGACGTTGACGGCGCTTTTGACGCGGCCGGATGTGCCGGCGGCGCAGCGTCAGACGGCGTTGGGAGAGTTGGCGAAGATGGAAGGTGTGCCAGCGTTGAAGGCGTTGTTAGGGGTGCTTGCGGGAGCGGGGAATCCGAATGCGACGGCGGATTTGTGCCGGTTTTTGTTGCAGCAGCCGGTGGCGGATTTCAAGGCGGCACGGGCGGATTTGGAAGGGTTGACAGTGGAGTCGCAGCCCGGGGTGGTGCGGCAGACGGCGTTGGCGGCGATGATGATGGCGGATGGAACTGTGGATGGGGTGTGGGGACGAGCGACGGCGACGCCGGTGGCGCTGATGGATTTCCTGGGGGCAGTGCCGTTGGTGGGTGACGGGAAGCTGCGTGGGGCTGCGTTTGATCGGCTGTTGCCGTTGTTAGAAGCGTTTCCTGAGCCGATTCAGGGTGCATTAACCGGTGGGGCGGGTGGTGCGGCGCGGTTTGTGCGGATCGAGTTGCCAAGGAACGGGACGTTGACGTTGGCGGAGGTGGAGATTCTGGTGGGTTCGAATGCGGTTGGAGGGGCTGGCAAGGCGAAGCAGTCGAGCACGGCTCATAACGGGGATGCGCAGCGCGCCTTGGATGGGAATACGAATGCGGATTATGCGAGCAACTCGCAGACGCACACGAATGAGGGTGAGGATCAGCCATGGTGGGAGGTGGATTTGCAGTCGGATCAGGCGGTGTCGGAGATTGTGGTGTGGAATCGTGCGGGATATGAGGACCGGTTAGAGGGATTCACGTTGGTCGTGATGGATGGGCAGCGGCGGGAGATTTTCCGCAAGGAGGGGAATCCGGCTCCGAGGTTGTCGAGCCGGTTCGAGATTCCGAACGATCCGACGGGTGCGTTGCGTGCTGCGGCGATCCGTGCGTTGATGACGACGGGGAAGGAGCCGGGGCGGATTTTTGCGGGGTTGGCGAAGTTGATTTCGAAGGGTGAGGTGGTGCCGGTGGCGGCGGCTGCGATGGGTCAGCTGCCGGTGGAATCGTGGGATCGGGCGCTGGCGGATGGGACGGCTGCGGCGTTGGTGAAGTGGGCGGGCGCGGTGCCGGTGGAGGGGCGGACGACGCAGGAGTTCAGCGAGGTTTTGAAGACGGCGAACGGGTTGGTGGGGTTGATGCCGGAGGATCGTGCGGCGACGGCGCGCGGGGTGCTGAAGGATTTGCGGGTGAATGTGTTTGTGATCCGGGCGGTGCGTGAGGAGTTGCGGTTTGATACGAAGCGGTTGGTGGTGGAGGCGGGCAAGCCGTTCCAGGTGATTTTGGACAATCCGGATCTGATGCCGCACAATATTCTTTTCGTGCAGTCGGGGACGGCGCAAGCGGTGGCGGAGGCGGTGCAGGCGCAGGCTCCGGATCAGCTGGATAGCGCGGGGCGGGCTTATGTGCCGGACAAGGATCCGCGGGTGATTGGTGCGAGCAAGCTGTTAGAGGCGGGTCAGAAGGAGACGTTGCAGCTGACTGCGCCGGGGGCTGAGGGAGAGTATGAGTTTGTGTGCACGTTCCCGGGTCACTGGTCGGTGATGCGCGGGAAGCTGATCGTGACGAAGGATGTGGATGGGTATTTGAAGGCGAATCCTTGAACGTTGGTGGGAGGGCTCAGGGAGGGTTCTGAGGGATGGGGCTGATGGACCTATGGGACCGATGGGACCGATGGAACCGATGGAACCGATGGAACCGATGGAACCGATGGAACCGATGGAACCGATGGAACCGATGGAACCGATGGAACCGATGGAACCGATGGAACCGATGGAA
>SYAP01000276.1 GCA_005787565.1 Verrucomicrobiaceae bacterium
AGAACTGCTTCTCGCGGACTACACAGAAGAAGTTGAACACTGGTGCCATGGTTATATAAATTTAAACGGACTCACTCACTTGACACCACGGATGCAAAAAGCAATCGAGGAAACTAAGCACCAAGTAAGCCTTCACGGAATTAAAGTTAAACCGTAAGAGGTGCCGTGCAATTTCGTCAATATTATCTTATTTATCATCCCGCAGTACAATGAACTCACACATCCATTGCATCTCTACTTTGACAGTATTCCTAAACTCGTCACCTCATGAAACCTGAGCAGTCATCCATGCCAAAACCCTCCGCCTACCTCTGGGGACGTTGCGAGGGTTGGGTGCGCGTCGGAGTATTCCATGCGGTGGTCATCGACCAAGCCGGGGGCGTCTGCGTGGATGAGGCGGGTGAAGTTCTGATGAAGTGGGTGGATGGATCGTGGCGGTCGGACCTACCGAAGTTTGAGGGCTGGGGATTCGACCAGGTCGCGGTGACGCATGTGCCGGTGTATCCGCACGGGATGAGCCCTCCCATCCACCAGCAGAAGCGCTCGAAAATCCGCAACCTCACCTACGAACTGGCCCACCGCACCAAGGTCATCGAGAACATCAGCTGTGCCCGAGGCTCCGCCGCCCGCTGGGCCATCCGGACGGGCCCAAGCTGAAAGCCGCCAGATGGATCCGCTTAGATTGGAAAGGAATGAAGGAATGAATCAAATCCATTGAAGATGAACAGATTGAGCCAATCTAAAGCCTCGGATTTTTTCCGATTTCAGATTGGTTCAGCTTGGGAAATACAGGAAATCACATCATGACCCCACCCGACCAAAACGACGTCTCCACCGCCCTCGGACTCTACAGCCAACAGCCCCGATCACCTTGCCGTCATCAAACAGGAAAGCCGCGTATGAGCCAAATCCTCCTCTACCAATCCGAAGACGGGCGCACCAAGCTGGACGTGCGCCTGGAGAACCAGACCGTCTGGCTCAGCCAGAAGCAGCTCACCGAGCTTTTCGGCAAGGCCAAGGGCACCATCAGCGAGCACATCAAACACATTTTTGAGGACGGAGAACTGGAGGAAACTTCAGTTGTTCGGTGATTCCGAACAACTGCCGCCGACGGCAAAACGTATGAGGTGGCGCACTACAACCTCGACATGGTCAGAGCGGCCCTTTTCGCCTAAGCAGCTTCTAATCCGGTGATTGTGAGTGTATTCTTCGACCGAACGATGGAAGGAAAATTATGAAATTGCACATAGACCAAGAAGCCGATGCGCTCTACCTGCGCCTGGATGATTCCAAGATCATCGAATCCGAGGAGGTCTCACCTGGCGTGGTGCTTGACTTCAACGAAGATAAGCAGGTGGTTGGCATTGAACTGCTGCACCTTTCACGTCGTTCGCCGCAACTCAATTTTCAGGAACTGCAATACCAAACGGCTTGATGCCGAGATGCTGGATGTAGCCTGGTCGAATCCTTATTTTCCTAGGATGATGTAGCTCGATTGGTGATTTCGGCGACCGAAGATCGCCGCTACGTTCATGCGGCGATACGACCGGAGTTGGTTTGGATGGCGGTAAGGATGCGGTCGCGTTTGTGTCGCGCGGATTCGAGGTCGGGGGTTTTTAGGGAGATGCGGTGGCGTTTGGAGCCGTTGGTGGCTGAGCGGAGGGTGAAGTGGCACCACCAGGTTCCGTTGTTGTTCCAGAGGTGGTGGTTGGGGTTGTTTTTGGTGCGGCGGGTGGCCAGGTGGTGGTTGGTGGGCATGGAGCGCACGGTAGGTTAGTTTTTAAATGATCGGGCGTTTTGCCATGAAAATGCCGCTTGATGTGCGGGATTTTCATGGTAAAAGCAGGCATGATAACCCGAGAGCGGTGGCGGGAGCGGATTTCCCGTGGTTTGGAGAGGCGGGTGGTGGTGGTGCTTTCCGGGCCGAGGCAGGTGGGGAAGACGACCTTGGCGCGGGAGTTTTTGGCGGAGGATTCGCCGAATTATTTCGATCTGGAGGATCCTCCGAGCTTGGCGCGGCTGGATGAGCCGAAGACGGCGCTGGAGCCGTTGCGGGGGCTGGTGGTGATCGATGAGGTGCAGCGCCGCCCGGATCTTTTTCCGGTGCTGCGGGTGCTGGCGGACAGGCGGGATGCGCCGGCGCGGTTCCTGATCCTTGGCAGCGCTTCGGGGGATTTGCTGCGGCAGAGTTCGGAAAGCCTGGCGGGACGGGTGGAGAGGATCGGGATCGGCGGCTTCGATCTCTCGGAAACGGGCGCGGCGGCGGCGGATGTGCTATGGCGGCGGGGGGCGTTTCCGGACTCGTTCCTGGCGGACACGGAGGCGGACAGTGTGGCGTGGCGGCGGGATTTCATCCAAACGCTGCTGGAGCGGGATTTTCCGCAATGGGGCGTGCGGGTGCCGGCGACGGCGTTGCTGCGGTTCTGGACGATGATCGCGCATTTCCATGGCCAGACGTGGAATGCGGCCGATCCGGCGCGTGCGCTGGGGGTGAATCCGTCCACGGTGCGCCGCTACCTGGATCTGCTGACGGATGCGCTGATGGTGCGGCAGTTGCAGCCCTGGCACGCGAATGTGGCGAAGCGGCAGGTGAAGGCTCCGAAAATCTATCTGCGCGACAGCGGACTGCTGCACCGGTTGCTGGGGATCGATGACGAGCGATCGTTGCTGACGCATCCGCGGCTGGGGGCGTCGTGGGAGGGCTTTGTGATCGAGCAGGTGCTGGCGACCGAGCCGCATGACGACGCGTGGTTCTGGGCGACGCACCAGGGGGCGGAGATCGACCTGATCCTGCGTCGCGGCGACACGCTTTACGGGATCGAATGCAAGCGCGGGGACGCGCCACGGCTGACGGCATCGATGCGAAGCGCCTTGCAGGATCTGGGGCTCAAGCGGATCGCGGTGATCTATCCGGGCGGCAAGCGCTATCCGCTTTCCGGGCAGGTGGAAGCCGTGCCGCTGCGCGATCTGGCGAATCCCGGCGGGTTGTTCGGGGAGGGGTGAGGGATGCGGCGAGAATGGGATTGATTATCGTGAGGGTGGGACACCCTTATGCCTCAGGGGGTGAGGACACCCCCGCTCCTTAGGCAGCGATGTTGCCGGAGTTGGTTTCGATGGCGGCGAGGATGCGGTCGCGTTTGCGGCGGGCGGATTCGAGGTCGGGGGTTTTTAGGGAGATGCGGTGGCGTTTTCTGGTGCCGGTGGCTGAGTGGAGGGTGAAGTGGCACCACCAGGTTCCGTTGTTGTTCCACAAGTGGTGGTTGGGGTTGCTTTTGGTGCGGCGGGTGGCGGGGTGACTTGCATTTTGACTGCGTAGCTCATGGTTTCTGTTTTAATGGATTAACGATGGAATGTAGGTAGGCGATCTGCTGATAGCCAAGCCCTCGCCAGATTGAGCGTGTGAAGCCACTCGTTTATTACGAGTCGTTCATCATGAGAATGTTCGTCATAGTAGCCGATGCTGAGGTTCACCCCACTCATCTTTAAGATGTAGTCTGATGGCTCACAAAGAATACGGATGTCCGTTGAGGATCGTTTGTCCGGTTCCCGATAGCCTGTGACTCGTTTCAGATAGGCCCGAAACCCTGGAGTTCCGACGTCGTAACATTTGAAATCCTTGCCGCCACAACGATCGAATTGGATCGCGAAGGCATGGTCGCGGTTTATCCGACTCAACAGCTCAGGCTCATTTTCGCGCAGGTAACAACTCCCAAGGCAGCCTTGTTCCTCAAGATCTGGAACCATGATCGAGTGTCCGGAATTTCTTAACAACCAGAGAATCGCGAGGCCAGCACGGTCATCCGCGCCGATTCCATATTTTTTATTACCTGATCTGATCACTCCGTTATCTATCTTGAGTGGCAGTCTTTTTCTCATCGTTATTTTGATGTCGTCAAATGACCTATCCCATGCGGTATCGGCGTGCGCGACGAGCAGAACACGGCCTGATGCCGGATGTCGTTTTCCTTCGATGTAGACAACTTGCTTGCGTCCCAAGCCATAAGTAATGGCTCCTGGTAGGGTTTGAAATCGTTTGAAGATCTCATCGGTTCCAGTCAGCGGGTAGTTAAGAAAATCCAGCAGGACATTGATGTCGTCGGATACGTTAGCAGGATCGGGCAGGGTTGGCTTTTTCGTTGGCATATTGAAATCTCAGATGGTGCGGATGGTCGAAGGGTTGCGGATATTGATGACGCGGATCCTGCCGTTGGGCTGGGTGAGGTGAACCTCTTCGCCCTGCACGATGGCGTTGCTGAAAGGGTCGGGTAGGGTCCTTACGGTGGAGCCGTTCTTGGTGTTGATGATCTGGGCACTGGTTCCTTGCATTTTGACTGCGTAGCTCATGGTTTCTGTTTGGTTGGTTGTTTGTTTGTTGACGGGAAAGCGGGTTCAGGCTGGCGGATTGAGGATGGATCGGTTTTGACACGAATTCGGAGTGCGTTGCGCTGCCTGTGGCGTTCAGATCTCCCATGCTCCATCGGGGAGTCCTGTATGAGTGTCGCCATATCCGACGAGGCTGCCTTTGGCGTCGAAGGCATACATCTCACCCGGGAGGCGGTAATAGAGGTAGCCGCCGATCATTTCGAGTCGAAGAGGGAGCATGGATTTCAAGGATGGATCCATGGAAGCGATGCAGCGGGCGACCTCCTGCTGTGTGGGAGGCTGGTCAACCGGGTAGAGGGACATGTCCAACGGGATACGGCAGGCGAGGTGCATGCCCCAGCGGCCGAAAATCGTTTGCGGTTTGTAGTTTTGGTTGGGAAGGACTTGGATTCTGGGGACGTACTGGCTGTTCTCTTTCCTCACATGCGCGGACACCATTTCCTCGTTCCTGTCTTCCTCCCATTTCGCTTGCTGCTGGCGGGTGCGGTGCAGCGTATCGGGGGGGATTTCCATGACCTCGATGAAACGCTTTTCAAATTCCGGATCGGGGCACTTTCCTTCGAGCAGGAAGTCGAGAAGCCGCAACATTTTGCTGGCGTTGTTGCTCCACGCCAGGCGCATACGGATTTCCGTGCGGGTCATCCCGCTGGCTTTGTAAACCTCATGGTAAAGTTGGGGAAGCGGAGCAGGTTCCTGCAGTTTGGGCTTGGCCGGTTTCGGAGCGGTCGAACCGTCCTTGGTCGTATTGGGGCTGTTTCTCGGACGAAAGTGGATGTGGGTGGTCGTGTTCATGGATTAGTCAGTAGGAAAGAATTCGATTCGCTTCGTGGAACCATTTGCGGGTGTTTTCCGCGCCGGGGTTGGTGGCGCGGTGCATGGTTTGGATCATGAGATCGAGGGATGCGTGCGGGCCGTCGGTGCGTTCGTTGTTGTTGCAGGCTTCGGCGAGTTTGCGGGTGGGGAGGGAGAGGATGACTTCGCGGGGCTTTAGGCGGTCGGTGGCGAAGATGGCGATGCCGTCGAGGTCGTGGGACTCACCCCAGCCGTGGATGCCGAGGCGGATGAGGAGGGAGCGGATTTCCATGAGGCGGGTTTGGTGGAAATCCCAGACAGCGGAATTGCTCCCCGAATGATATTTTCCTGACTGGTGGTGGCGGGCGAGTTGGATGGCTTCGTCGAGGGTGAGGCGCTTGTTGCGCGGCATGACCTTGAGGGGGTGGCGGGTGAGAATTTCATGGCCGAACTCGCGCCTGAGGCGGTCTAGCGTGCGGGGATCGGGAGGGAGATCGAGGTCGAGAATGCGGGTGCCGGGCTGGAGCTCGACGCGGAAGAGGACGGGGCCGAAGTGGAGGGCGGATTTCCAGTTGGCGGTGCAGTAGATGCCATGGCCGAGGGCACCGCCGTGGAGGATGGAGTCGATGCCTTGTTTGGCCATGTTGCGGAATTTGTGGCTTTTCGCCGTCCATGACCTGTCGCGGAAACCGTGGCGCAGGATCTTGCGGGCGCTGTGTTTGCTGGTGCCGTGGTAGAGGAGCATTTGGGAAGATCAGGAGGCAGGGGTCAGGGGTCAGGTGCGGGGATCGCATTCGGGATCTTTGGGTGCGTTGCTTCTTCGATGGCGGGGAGGACGCGGAGGATCGCTTCGTCGAGGGCGGGGAGGGAAAGGACGAGCTGGTTTTCGATTTCGGGTTTGAGGGTGAGGTGCTCGACTCCCACGAAGGCGCTGAGCAATTCGAGGGAGCGTGGATCGAGCTGGGTGCGGAGCCATTCCCAGCCGATGCCGGCGCGTTCGCAGTCCTTCCATTGGGCGTGGGTGCCGATGTCGCCGTTTTCATCAATGGCGCTGAAGCAGCCGAAGCCGGTGTCCTGGTGGATGCGGTAGATGGCGCCGATGCGGTAGCTGTGGTTGTTGCTGTTTCCGGTGATGCGGATGCGGGTGCCTACGGGGAGTCTGCTCATGGGAGGGGTGGGTTGGCTTCGAGTTTCGCGGCGCAACCGAGGATGGCCTGCCTGAGTGAGGGAATCTCGGAAACGAGCGCGGTGGTGACGTCGTCGCGGAGTTTCAGGCGCTCGAGGCCATCGAAGGCGGAGAGCAGGGCGACGGCATCGGCAGGGAGCTGGTCCTTGAGCCAGTGCCAGCCGATGTCCTGGATGCCGGTGCAATCGGTCCAGCGAATGAATGAGCCGACCCGGCCGGTTTCGTCGCGGGCGCGGAGGGTGTGATCATTGGGATCGGTATCGGCGACGAAGTAGGTCCGTCCTTGCTCGTAGTCGTGGTAGTCATAGCCGCCATTCGGGCGGATGCGTGAGCCGACTTGAAACGGGCATGGTTTGGGGCGATTGCGCGCTCCCTGTCTTTTGGGGGTATGCATCGGGGAAATTATGAATTGGATATGGATGATTGATGATCGCGCGAGTTGCGGTTGGGGATGGGCGGACGCTGGATTTTTGGAATGCTGACGTGGACGCGGCGGGGCTTCGTCACCATCAGGTGGCCAGGGATTTGGAGGGTGTTGCCGCCGGAGGCGATGATGCGGCCTTCGAGGTCATAGACGTGGAGTTCGTCGGGGAGGCGGTGGTAGAGGTAGCCGCCGATGATGTGGAGATCCTGGGCGTGGGGGTGGGCGCAGGATTCGGGTTGGGTGGCGATGACCGCGGCCATTTCCTCGGCGGCGGGGGGATGGAATTTGGTTTTTCCGCCTGTCCTGACCTGCCGGGTGAGGTGGTAGGGATCGGCGAAGCCGGCGGTGGCGAACCATGACTCGGGCGTTTGCAAGGCGTGGAGGCAGGGCCCTTGGCGGCGGTAACGGTTGAGGTGGTATTCGGCGTTTCTGCGTGTTTCCTGCGATTTGAAAAACAGGTCGTTTTGTTCCTCCTCATACACCCGGTAGCCCTCCCACGGCACGTCGAGGGCTTTGAAAAGGCGGCAGAGTATCCATGTTTCCGGGGAGTGGCTGATGAGGTTTTTTTCGAGGAGTTTGGGCGTGATCAGGGTTTTGCCTTCAGGGCGTTGCATGCGTTGACAGATTTCATCAAGGCTCAGGCCGCTGGCGTCGATGTATGGTAGGATGTAGTCGGCGTGCGTCCGGGTGAAATGGACTTCGGGCAGCTTCGGGTGATCCAGCGCTTTGATCACCCATGCGGGCAATGCGGGGGTGGATGGATTCCGGCGGAAGGGTTTGAAGGGGGATGGGGGCATTCGGGGAGTGAAGAAATTTTATCGGAAGCTGCCGAAGGCGAAGAAGGCGGCGGCGAAGCTGAGGGCGGAGCGGATGGCGTAGGTGGCGGTGGCGCTGAGGTGGTTGAGGAGATCGAGGCCGGGGGTTTCCAGGGTGAACCTAGCGGGGATGAGCATGGCGAGGAAGAACAGGGGTAGGCCGATGATGACGAAGCCGGGTTCCTTCCAATCGGAGGGTTCCATGAGTTTGTAGAACGTCCATGCGCCGAAGAGGGCGATGATGACGCCGAGCGGATAGAAGAGGAGGACGGCGGCGGTGCCGGTGAGGAAGATGGGCAGTCCGGTCCACCAGGGGAGATCTGTTAGGAATTTGAGGGGGCGCATGGCTGGATGGGTTGGCTTATACGGCTTGGGATGCTGAATGCGAATGTTGGTTGAAGAGCAAACACTCCACTTCCGAGGAAAGACTGCATCGCCAATCGCCGGAGTGCAGAATGACTCCCTGGGGCGAAATCACATGGGCATCGTCAGGCATGCGATGATAGATGTAGGCGCGGACATAGTGTTTGGCGACCCTTGGAAGCCAGGTGGCATCTTGTTGAATGGCAGACGCCACCTCACACGGACTCAGAGGTTCGATGTCTCCGTACTTGGTGTCATGGGCGACCCTGGCAAACAAATGACGGTAAGAGGCTTCCTTTCTTGGCAGACATCCCCTGAATTCACGAACAAGCATTGCCCGTAGATATGGGCCAAACTTGCAGAATGTGTTGTGTGCCTCGCGACGCATTCCCGCCTCGGCACGCCTTCTGCCGAACTCTTTCTCTTCCAGGATGATTTCACCGAAAGCTTCCGGCGATACACCGAGGCATCGGAAGATTGAGCGGATGAAGGCCATATCCTCGGACTCACCCCTAATGGCGGCATCAAGTAAGCGTAGCGATTTAACAATTCGAATCCCTTCGATTTTCCCGGCCAATTCAAGGCGATCCATGCCTTTCCGTTCCATCATTTCACGGAGGCTTTTTGCGAGCGGACGTTCGCCGTCGCGGAGATTTACCGGTTCATCCAACAGCAGTCCGGCGACAACAGAGTAAGGAATTCCTCCCCAAGAAGTATCAGGTTGATGGGCGGGGTCGATGAGGTCGGATGGGCGCATGAGAGGGCAGGCAGGATTGGATCGCATCAGAGTATTCTAGTTTTCAAATTCCCGTGAATGGGGAGGTCTGCACGATATGAGTGAGGTGAAGCCACGGGTCGATCGAACCGTGCGAGGCGATTTCCTTGGCGAAACCGGTGCTCATGTATGACGGGTCGGGAACGATGCCGACACGGCCGAGGTCGAGGCGATCAGCATCCCAGCAGGTGGCGATGGTGGGATTTTTGTGGTGTTTCCCGTCCGTGTGCCATGTGCAGGCTTCGTGCAGTAGTTCGAAGTGGTCGTCGGGGAGGTCGAAATGAATGCCGCGAAGGCTCCTTGCGAAGTCCGCGCCACGACGGCCGTGGTTCGGATCATGGTTTTCATTTTCCCTACGACTGTCGTGGAAGAGCGCGAAGAGGCGGATGACCGGAACGATGGCTCCGGTGCGTGTGGCCAGGATCAGGGCGTTGCGCTCAACGCGCTTCCAGTGGTCGGGGCCGTGGACGCTGTGGGATTCCCTGTGATGGGGTGCAGCGATGACAATGGACCAGAGGGAATCGAATTGTGCGGACATCGGGGTATGCTTTACCAGAAGCCTTTGGAAATAGCAAATCGCCCGCAACGTCTTGTGTCATACGGCGCTTTCGCAAAGGCTCAGAATTTGAAGATGTTGATGAGACCTGTGATTCCCTGGCGAAGGGGGCGCATGATCTCGGGTGCGACGACTTCGAGGATGCGAATGACGATGATGAGAGGGATGACTACGATCCATAGAGCTACTCGGAAGAAGAAGGCAATGACGCGGAAAGGGAAGAGGAAGAGTGATTTCATGGGAGATTCAAGGATAGGTGAAGTAAAGCGGGGCGGAGACGAGGCCCCGCCCCGCTGGGCGATTTCAGATGGTGCGGATGGTCGCGCCGGTCTTGATGTTCACGATCCGGATGCGGCCGTTGGGTTGGGTCAGATGTGCCTCGTCCCCTTGCACGACCGCATTGCTGAACGGCCCGGGAATGGTTCGCACGGTGGACCCGTTCGATGTGTTGACGATCTTTGCGCGCGATCCTTCGATTTTTACTGCGTATGACATGATGGTGTTTGTTTGTGGTTTGGTTTGAATGGAGGCTCGTCTGTTAGACAGGGTCAGGTTTGATTCGGATTGCCTGTTTCCGACAAGCGGGAAGCCAGTTTTTAATGTCGCTTGTGTCATATCAGATGGAGCGATTCCCCTTCCCCCTCGTGAACCAGCGTTGCGCGAAGTCCATCATTCGCTCGTCGTTCAATACGATGGCTGCGAATTCAGCATCCTCGGCAATTTCCTCCCGAAGGCACTGAAGGATGATTTTTTCGATTCCTTGCATGAGAAGGTTGGCGTTATGAGTGGCAAAGAGGTCGTTGAGCCCATCCGGCTTTCCGGAAAAGTCCGGAAGGCAATCGTGGAGGTAGAGCCAAAGGGTGCGCCGAACGCTACCGATATGGCGCTTGGTTTCCGCGATGGGATCCAGACAGAGGCAGCCGTGATCGACAGCTGTGAGCAACTTGAAGTGGTGAAGGCGCTTGATGTAGGCGGCGCGGGAGGCGGGGTAACGGGTGTCTCCGTTGAATTCCGTAGTGAACGGACTGGGCTTCCGGCCCCGCTCGGCGCTGGGGTGGTAGTATTGGGGCAGGAGTGAGGCGAATTGCGTTATTTTGCTTTGGTTCATTCTGGTTTGTGTTTCCGCCCGCCGCCTTCATGGCGGGGGCAAAACCAGAATGGGTTAGTTTTTAAAACGCGTTTTCGGCGCCCTTGTGAAGGTCAGTCCGGGTGGCTCGTGGCTCGGGCCCGGTCGATGTAGTCCACCCAGATGGGAAGTTTCACGCCGAATGCGGTGCGGAGAAGGGCTATGTCTGAATCATCCATGCTCCGGCGCTTTGCCCAGAAAGATAGAACCGCGACATCCGTTCCATCTTCATCGGGCACTCCGAGCCAGATACGACCGGCCTTGTTGCGGCGGCGGTTTTCTCCAAGAACACCGGTGAGGCGGCTTCGGAAGCAATCGAACTCCGTCTGGGTGAGTTTTCCCGCGAAGTGGACACCGTATTTCCGGGCTGTTTTCAGATCGCTGGCGTCCTTCATGGTGCGGAAGCAGGAGATGATCTGGATGTGCGGTGCGTGAGACCAGGCCACCGTTTCACCGAGAATGAAGAAGGTGCGGGCGCAAGCGCTTTCTACAGAGTAGATCCGCTGCGCGAGGATGAGTTTCTCCGGAGAGAAAGAGAGCCGTTTGCGAGGTGGGGTGGTCATTTCAGGGAGGGTTGTTTCTGTTGTGAGAAAAATTCGGAGAGAGGATTTCCAAGGGGAGATCAGTTAGGATTTAGGCCTGTTAGTTAGGCAGATGATCAGGGCGAAATCAAAGCGGGATGCCGCCGTAGCTATCGGCACGGATGAGGGCGCGAAGGAATTTGTCGCGCTTCCGACAGGCGGTTTCGAAGTCAGAGGTTTTGAGGGATTCGCGGTAGCGCCTGGTGCGGCCTTCGGGATGGCGGATGCTGTAATGAACCCACCAGGTGCCGTTGTTGTTCCAGAGGTGGTGGGCGGGGTTGCCGCGGGGGACGCGGAGGGCGAGCCTGCCGATGATGGGGGTGGGTGGGGACATGCGGATCGAACGGCGATGATACACGGATCGGCGAGGGGATCAATCACCCCCGGAAGCGTTGTGTCATAGGCCGTTCCCTGCGGTGACAGGCGCGCTATGACACAACGAGCCTGGGGCATCTGGACATGTGCTAGTGTTCCGTGTATCCACCCGCCCCCATGGAAAGCATCGCCCTCATCACTGACATCCACGCCAACCTCCCCGCCTTCAAGAACGTCCTGCGCGACGTGCAGGCAAGCGGAGCCACCGAGATCGTCTTTCTCGGAGATATCGTCGGCTACGGCGCTTCCCCGGCGGAATGCGTGCGGTTGGTGCGAGGTCTTGGAGGTCGCTGCGTTATGGGGAACCATGATCACTATATGGCGAAGTATCGAGATGGCCGATACGGGCGCGATGATCCACGGAGGAAAAAGGACGGCTATCTCGCCGGTCTGATCCATGCGGCGGACACCTTGCCCGAGGAGGATGCCGACTGGCTGGCGAAGCTACCCTATGGCGGCATCATCAAGGGAGCGTATGTGGCGCACGGCAGCTTGGATGATCCGGAGATATTCAATTACATCGAGGATGCCGAAAGCGCGGCGGACACGCTGGCGTTGCTCGCAGATGCGGAATTCAAGATCGGTTTCTTCGGCCATACCCACCAGCCCGGGATTTTCTCCGAGGATGACGCCAAGCTCGAATGGATCAACGACACGACCGTCCGCATACCGGAAGGCTTGGCCTGCGCGGTGACGGTCGGTTCCTGCGGGCAGCCGCGCACACCGGATGACCTCCGCGCCTGCTGGGCCCTGTGGAAGCCCGCCGGGCGTGTCGTCGAATTCAAGAGGACGGAATACAGCCGTCCGCAAGCGGCGCAGGACATCGAAAAGGCGGGTCTGCCACTTGAATCGGCGGCCCGACTGCTGAATGACGCGGAGTATGCGGCGGAGTTCTCGTAGGCGGGGTGATGAAGCGTGTCCCGGCCGGGCACGGTCATAGCGCGTGTGCAGCTTGTCATAGAAATCGGCATAAACACCGGATTGCGCGTTGAAGACATCGCGAAAACAAACTTGCCCCTCCCCTCAGGAAACCCCACCTCACCCCCTCCCTCCCTCAATTTAAACACGAATTGGAATAATTCTTGATATCAGCAACTTCCGGGCTAGTTTCCCGCCGCCATGGTCAGCCACTCCTCTGAAAACCCCTCAGATTTCCCCATTCCGGAGGAAATCGCCGGGCTCCGCATGACCCGGCAGCGCCAGGAAGTCTACCGCATTCTCATGCAGGAAAGGAACCACCCCACTGCCAACGACGTCTTCATGCGCATCCGGGAAACCCTCCCCTCCGTCTCTCTCGCCACCGTCTACAACTGCCTCGAAGCACTCGTCCAACACGGCATCATCCGCCAGGTCAACTTCGACCGCGAACCCTCCCGCTACTGCCCCAACCTCGACGAACACGGCCACTTCCACGACGAATCCACCGGCGTCATCCACGACGTCCGCTTCAAACCCGGCGTCAACCTCGCCGACCTCCTCGACCTCCCGCCCGGCGCCGTCATCAAGGACATCGAAATCACCCTCCGCGGCGCACTCGCCTGAACCTCTTCCCAACCCTCACATCCCCATCCTATGAGCCTCCACATCCAGAACCTCCACGCCACCCTCGAAGACGGCACCGAAATCCTCAAAGGCGTCACCCTCGAAATCCCCAAAGGCGAAGTCCACGCCATCATGGGACCTAACGGATCCGGCAAATCCACCCTCTCCAAAGTCATCGCCGGCCACGAAGGATACCCCGTCACCGCAGGCTCCGTAACCCTCGATGGCACCGACATCCTCAAAATGTCCATCGACGAACGCTCGCGCGCCGGAATCTTCCTCGCCTTCCAATACCCCAACGAGGTCCCCGGCGTCTCCAACGCCAACTTCATCCGCGCCGCCCTCCAGGCCCGCCTCCCCAAAGGCAAGGAAATCGACGCCGTCGCCTACTACAAATCCCTCTATCAGAAAATGGACCTGCTGGAAATGGACCGCAAATTCACCGCCCGCGCCGTCAACGAGGGCTTCTCCGGCGGCGAGAAAAAACGCAACGAAATCCTCCAGCTCATGATGCTCGAGCCCATCTACTCGATCCTCGATGAAACCGATTCCGGCCTCGACATCGACGCCCTCAAAATCGTCGCCACCGGCGTCAACGCCATGCGCTCCCCAGACCGCGGATTCCTCCTCATCACCCACTACCAGCGCCTCCTCGACTACATCAAGCCCGACTACGTCCACGTCATGGCCGAAGGCCGCATCGTCAAATCCGGCGGCCCCGAGCTCGCCCTAGAACTCGAGAAAAACGGCTACGACTTCCTCAAGGAACCCGCCCTCGCCTGAGTTCCATCATCCCACCATCCCTCTCCCACTCACCGCCATGTTCACAGAAACTCCAGCCTCCGCCGTCCTCGACGAGGAAACCCACGACGCGATCAACATCGACCGCACCAAGGGCGACTTCACCTTCCCCGAGCGCAACAAATACGACGCCGGCCGCGGACTCACCTCCGCCACCGTGGACTACATCAGCGACGTGAAACAAGACCCAGATTGGGTCCGCGAATTCCGCCACAAGGCCCTCAAGGTGTTCCAGGACAAACCCATGCCCACCAACTGGGCCACCGAAGACCTCAACAACATCGACTTCGACGTCATCCGCTATTATCTATCAGACGGAGAGAAACCCAAACGCTCCTGGGACGATGTCCCGCCCGACGTCCTCGAAACCTTCGAACGCCTCGGCATCCCCCAACAGGAACGCGCCTTCCTCGCCGGCGTCGAAGCTCAGTTCGACTCCGAAGCCGCCTACTCCAACGTCAAGGAAGAGCTCACCAAACAAGGCGTCATCTTCGTCAACTCCACCGAAGGCCTCAAGGAACACGAGGAAATCTTCCGCCCATGGTTCGGCAAGGTCATCCCCACCGGAGATAACAAATTCTCCGCACTCAACTCCGCCGTCTTCTCCGGCGGATCCTTCATCTACATCCCCAAAGGCGTGAAGTTGAAACAACCGCTCCAAGCCTACTTCCGCATCAACTCGGAAAACTTCGGCCAGTTCGAACGCACCCTCATCATCGCAGACGAAGGCTCGGAAGTCATGTACATGGAAGGCTGCACCGCTCCCAAATTCGAAACCGCAACCCTCCACTCCGCCGTCGTCGAACTCGTCGCCCTCAAAGGCGCCAAAATCCAATACGTCACCGTCCAGAACTGGAGCAGCAACGTCTTCAACCTCGTCACCAAACGCGGACTCGCCATGGAAAACGCCGAAGTCCGCTGGATCGACTGCAACATCGGATCACGCCTCACCATGAAATACCCCGGCGTCGTCATGAAAGGCGAAGGCGCTCGCGGCGAAGTCATCTCCATCGCCCTCGCCAACTCCGGACAACACCAGGACACCGGCGCGAAAATGATCCACGCCGCCAACAACACCACCTCAAACGTCGTCTCCAAATCCATCTCCGTCGGCGAAGGCCGCTCCACCTACCGCGGCCAGGTCCACATCCCCAAACACCTCAAAGGCTGCAAAAACAACACCGAGTGCGACGCCCTCCTCATCAACTCACGCTCACGCACCGACACCTACCCCGCCATCACCGTCAAAGGCAACCAACACGCCACACAACACGAAGCCAGCGTCTCCCAAGTCTCCGAGGAAATGCTCTTCTACATGCAACAGCGCGGCCTCGACGAAGGCCAGGCCATGTCCCTCGCCGTCAACGGCTTCATCAACGACCTCGTCCGCGAATTCCCCATGGAATACTCCGTCGAACTCAAACGCCTCATCGACCTTGAAATGGAAGGCTCGGTCGGGTAATCGATATCAATCAATGAATGTCAGGAATGCCCAGCACCGCATGGTTACTTTTGAGGAGGATTCCAAGCTTACCGCGGAATACTGGCTTCATAAAACCGTCGATGAGCGCCTCGCAGCAGCAGCCATCCTAATCAATCAGCGGATCCCGAAAGAGTATGGAGCCAGATCAAGAGTTCGCAGAATTGGTCAGACTGTTAGAGTTCCATGGCGTTAAGTTTGTCATCATCGGGGGCTACGCCGTGATATCCCATGGCCACCCGAGATACACCGGTGACATCGATTTCCTTGTTGAAAAATCTGAGGAAAACGCCCTCAAACTCGTGAAGGTCGTGAATGAGTTTTACGGAGAACAACCGCACATCACCGTGGAATCATTCCTCGACGACGACCGCATGAGCCAGTTCGGTCTTCCTCCTTACCGGGTCGATATTCTGGTGAAGGTTCCCGGAATCACCTTCGAGGAAGTCTATCCAAACCGCATCAGTGGTAAAATTGCCGACACTCCAGCACCCATCATCAACCTTTCAGACCTGAAGAAAAGCAAGCAAGCCGCAGGACGCCATAAGGATCTTGGCGATCTGGAAGCCCTGCAGGAAATCGAAGCCGCAAGACAACGACTCGAGTCGGATCAATAACCATCATCACATCACCTTCCCCATGACCTCTACCCTCCCAACCTGGTTCACCGCCCGCCAATCCGCAGCGCAAGCACGCTACGATGCCACCCCCGCACCCAAACGCGGCGATGAAACCTGGCGCTTCTCCAACCTCAAACAACTCAACTTCGCCGGCTTCACCCCAGGCACCTCCGCCACAACCCCCACCGACCTCGTCGCCCGCTCCTCCGGCCTCGAATCCACCGCCGCCAAATTCATCTTCGCCAACGACACCCTCATCCACTCCGAATCCCGCCTCCCCGCCGGAATCACCTGCCTGCCCCTCGCCGATGCCCTCGTCTCCCACAGCGAACTCGTCGAAGCACACTTCATGAAACAGGAAACCCGCCTCGGCTCGGCAAAATTCGCCGCATGGCACGAAGCCAACGTCTCTAACGGAATCTTCATCCACATCCCCGACAACACCGAGGTCGAAGGCACCATCGAAATCCACCACTGGCTCGTCGGCCCTAACACCGTCACCTTTCCGCACACCCTCGTCGTCACCGGGAAATCCGCGAAAGTCCGCGTCGTCGATCTCTTCCGCTCTGCCACCGATACCGACCCCGGCGTCGCCATCGCCTTCAACGACCTCAGCGCCGGCCAGAACTCACAACTCGACTACATCGCCATCCAGGCCTTCAACGAAGTCACCCGCGTCATCCAGATCAACGAAACCACCACCGCCCGCGACGCCTCCGCCAAAGGCTTCATCCTCAACACCGGCGCCTCATGGGCACGCAACGAATCCATGTCCCGCCTCGAAGGCAGCGGCTCCCGCTCGGACATGCTCTCCGTCTCCATCCCCGCCCACGAACAGGAATATGACCAACGCACCTTCCAACACCACGTCTCCCCCGGCGCCTACTCCGACCTCCTCTACAAAAACTCACTCTACGACCACTCCAAAACCATCTTCTCCGGCCTCATCTTCGTCGATGAAGGCGCACACCACACCGATGCCTATCAGACCTGTCGCAACCTCCTCATGAGCGACACCTCCGAGGCCAACTCCATGCCCGGCCTCGAAATCAACGCCGACCAGGTAAAATGCTCCCACGGCTCCACCTCCGCCCAAATCAGCGATGAGGAAATCTTCTACCTCCAGGCCCGCGGCATCCCCGCATCACAAGCCCGCCAACTCATCGCACGCGGCTTCTCCGTCGACGCCGTCGAACGCCTCGCCGACGAACCCACCGAATCCCTCGTCCTCAAATTCATCGACAAGAAATTCGCACGCCTCACCGCCGCGGACGCCTGAGCACACCGCCTCTCTTTTCCATCGAATTCCCGTCAGAAGCAACGTATCCGTTGCCTCATGATAAACGGAAAACCCATCGGGCTTACCCGCGTCCGCGCGTACTATCTCGCCGCACGCATCATCATCCTCTGCCTACTGAGAAGTCTTTAGGATAGACTACAAAACGATATTCCGCCATAGTCTTCTGCATGCCGAAGATTGATGGGAGAAAGCTGGATCATGGGACAAGCGAACACATCAGGATTCTGGCTGTTCGTCGGGTGAGAGAAGGTGGCGAAAGTCCGGCTGATGTCATGGATTCTCTGGGGCTGTGCCGGACCACGATCTATCCATGGTTAAGAAAGTATGATCAGGGCGGGCTTAATGCATTGAAGGCAACCAAAGCCAAAGGTCCTGATTCCAAGCTCAGTG
>SYAP01000277.1 GCA_005787565.1 Verrucomicrobiaceae bacterium
CTCACCTCTCACCTTTCACTGATCACTGATCACTTCTCACTTCTCCACTCCACGCCCCTGCCGCCCCCAAGCGCCAGGGGCGTTCTCATACCCACTCACTCCACCCACTCCCACATCCTCAACCCACCCCACCACCCATCACGAAATGCCGGGGCAACTCATGCCCATCACACACCCGAATATACATCTCCTCTAACAAATAGATCTTCATCGCCCTCCTCACCTCCACCACCAACTCGTCCCCCTCCATCCCGTAATCCATCCGCAAAGACGCCTTCCGGTCCTCGTCCAAGGCCGGATTGATCCTCAAAACGACCCTCTCCCGTTCCTCCCAATCGCTGTCCCTGGGAACCTCCACCGTCCCCTCCTCTGGCCATTCCGCCTCGGAGATCCGACCCAGCACGAAATCCCTCCACTCCTGCCGCGTCTCACACCACGCGCGCAAATGCCAACGCCTGCCATCCCACGCCAAGGCTCCCGGCCTCAAAACCCGCCACTCATGCTTCCCCGTGCTCAACGTGTGATACCTCAGCCGCAACCTCCTCCCACCCATCAACGCCACCACCACCCGGCGGCAAATCTCAAGATCCACCCTCCTCGCCGGCAACTCCAACCGATCAAAAATCCCCTCCCCACCAACCCTCCCACAAACCTTCTCACCCCCATCCCACAAACCACCTCCAAAAACCGCCACCGCCTCCTCCAGCGATGGCTCATGCAGCACACACCGCATCCCCTCCAGCGCCTCATACCGCTTCCGGCTCGTCTGATAAATCATCACTCCCGGGTTCACCTCCGCATACCTCTGCAAATCTCCAGACGCCTGCGCCGGAGAAATCCCAAACCCTTCCAGCAAATCCCCCCGCCCCACCCATCCACGCCACCACAACCAAAACTCCACCCGCCGCAACCGCTCCCGTGCCGCCCAATTCTCCTCGTTCGTTTCGTTCGACATCGCTCCTAAATCGTTCGGATTTCCAAATCATCTACAAATCCAACTCCAAATGTCACGTGTTTTTATAATCACTCTACTTTTTTGATTGATCATTCTTTCTGGATTCATTATCCAACTCGATCATGAACTCCACACGCCGCCGCTTCCTCACCTCCATCAGCGGAATCACCGGCCTTGGAACCAGCATCACCTCCCTCCTCTCCTTCTCGCCGTGGCGGACCGGGGCCAGCGCCACCGGACCCCGGACCGCTCATAACACCACTCCGGCATCCGCCACGGCGTCCACCACCTCCACACCCCCATGGCTCGACCACTGGCTCCGCCTCCCCCGCCACCTCATCCTCGGCGATCACCTCCGCCAACTTCCTCCCCACCTCGCCGATCAAGCCTACCGCACCTCCCTCATCGCCGAACGAATCCGCACCGGAAAAACCATCACCTTCTCCTACCACGGCGGCTCCACCCCCGGCGAAACCCGCCAGGTCATCCCCGTCTCCCTCTTCACCGTCCAACCACTCCACCCCACCCACCAGCCTCCCAACCTCACCCAACAACCCTTCTACCTCCTCGCCTACTGCCTCACCCGCCACTCCTCCCGAACCTTCCGCATCGACCGGATCCAACTCTCACCTCGTAACAACAACCCTGGAATCCAATCGTCTCAATAGTTCCGGAGCCCGACCGATACCCAACCCAAATATTGACCCCTAAGTGATATGGACGGAATGGTTCCGTGGACAGCAGAAGGACGAGGAGCAGCGGCAACTTTACCTCACCGCGGGACTGCTATCCTTCTACCAGCAACTCAAGGTCTGGTCGGATCACAAGGACGAGTTCGGGGTATTCAACGTCGAGCGCCCCTTGTGGGTGTTCTTCGGGGCCAGCGTGAATGCCGTCCGGACGGAGAATGGGCGCGAAGTGTCCGACATTGTCGATGTGCTGTTGTTTTTCGCCGAGTTCGCCAAGGACCGCAGCCGCTCGGTCAAACGACTCGATCTGCTTCTCGAAGGTAGGGATGGCCTCGTCGATAAACACAACCGCGTGCTTTTTGCCGATTCATTCCCCTACCTGAAGAAACTCAAGCTCGACGGAGCCGCCGCTTTTGAAGGCATCCTGCGCTCGTTCTTCAACTCAGCGACTGGCGGGAAACTGCATGTCCGCAACCTGAAAGGGGCACAGGGCGAGCTGAGTCTGAGCCTCGGGGCATCTGAGCCTTTCGGCGTGATCAATGTGGGCGACGAAGGAAAGCTTCACGATCTCTGCTCGAAGCACAGCGACCTGCTGGCGACATCGGACCAGGAATTCGGACAGTCCCTGTTCCACAACCTCTCCAAAATCGATTCGAACATCCACCTGCTCCTGGGATCGAAGAAATTCACCGAAGGCTGGAACAGTTGGCGGGTGTCCGCCATCGGGTTGATGAACCTAGGGCGTGGCGAAGGCTCCGACATCATCCAGCTCTTTGGCCGTGGTGTGCGCCTGAAGGGCTGGGATTTGACCTTGAAGCGATCCGACGCACTCAAGCGCTTGAATCTGGAGATCATGCAGCAGGCCACCGATGACCAGCGCCGGTTCCTGCCTCTCGTGGAGACCCTCGACGTGTTCGGTGTCCGTGCCGACTACATGGACCAGTTCCGGGAATACCTGGAGACCGAAGGAATCCAAACAGAGGTCGAATGGGACGAGGTGACCGTTCCGGTGCTGCCCACTCTCCGGGATCTGCCAGCCAGGAAACTGAAAGTCGTCCGCGTACCGGACAACCTTAACTACAAGCGCGACGCTCCCCGGCCCGAGTTGGCGCTCGAACGGGAGTATTTCGAGCGATTCCCCGTCAAAGTGGACTGGTATCCCCGCATTGAGGCTCTGCGCGCATCCGGCCAAGGAGGCGCAAGCATTCAGGGCACCCGAATGGAAGGGAAGCTGGGGACCACTCATCTCGCTTTCCTCAATCGTGAAGCACTCCACTTGCACTTGCAGCAGTTCAAGCAAGAGCGTGGCTACCACAACCTTCGGATCGACCGGGAAAGAATCGAGGGACTGCTGACGGAGGGGCACTGGTATACCCTGCAAATCCCACCGGAAGAGCTGGAGCCAACCCGCTTCGAGCGAGTGAGGGTTTGGCAGCAAATTGCTGAGGCTTTGCTCACCGGGTATTGCGAACGACTATACAAGTTCCGCAAGCAGGCGTGGGAAAGCGAGCACGCGGCGGTGTTCGAACTTGGCCCGGACGACCCGAACTTCATCGAGGAATACAAATTCCGGATTCAGCGGGAGGAGGAACATCTCATCGAGCAGTTGAAGGAACTCGCCAAGGAAGCGGCAAAGCCGGACTTCAAGGCTTTCTCCTTCGCCAAGATTTACGCCATGCGCTGGAACCAACACCTCTACGCGCCACTGATTCACATCGATGGCAATGCGGTGGTCGAAGTGAGCCCAGTGGATCTGAACCCTGGCGAGTGGCAATTCATCAATGACCTCAAGAAATTCCACGAGAGCAACAAAGCGTTTTTCGAGGACAAAGAGCTGTTCGTCTTGCGCAACCGCAGCAAGAAAGGAATCGGCTTCTTCGAGGCTGGGAACTTCTACCCAGACTTCATCGTCTGGTTGATCGTGGGCACAAAGCAGCATGTCTGCTTTGTCGATCCAAAAGGGCTTCTCCACACCCAAGGCTTTAACGATCCAAAGATCGCCTTTGCCGAAAAAATCAAGGAGCTGGAGACCCGACTTAAACCCGACAACCCAGATCTCTCCTTGGACTCGTTCATTCTATCCACAACCTCATTCAAGCAGATCCATTGGTGGGATAAGCTCAAGACTGAAGACGACTTCGCAAAGGCACATGTGTTGCTGCAAAACGATGAACCGGAGAGCTACATAGGAAAGATGTTCACGCTGGTCCTCGCGTCGGTCGAAAAGTGCGTGCCGGGAGACAATAGATAACGCACAGCGGCGATCATGCGATTTATCAATCGGAAGCCGGTAATGAGCTCGTTACCGGTGGCAACCTTTTATTGACTGCCCCAATCATCCAATCCAAATCACGCCTCACACAACGCCAACACCTCCGCAAACGGCAAATTCGATAGAAGCCCGAACGCATCATGCCGCGTCAACCGCTCCCGCGTGCTCGCCGGACTCGCCATCCCGCACAAAAACCTCGCCATCTGCCGCGCACTCGCCAACGCCGCATGCCGCTGCTCCGCAAGTGCCTTGATCGCCGCCAACTCCCCGTCACTCACCCTCCGCACCGCCTTCCGCTGGACCCGCTTCGCCGGAACCCCTCGGCACCGGTCACAATGCCCGCACGGCTCCCTCAACACCTCGCCGAAATGTTTCGTTAGATAAGCCGTCAGGCACCCGCGATGCGAAGAAATCCCCAACACCTGCCCCAACCGCTCCAAATCCGCAGCCTCCCGCGCCAGAAACTTCGCCGCCATCTCCTCCGCCATCACCCGCAAATCCTCCGGCTCACGCTTCCTCCGGAACCCCAACCTCACCCCCGATGCCTCCACCACCGCATCCCCAGCCTCTCCCAGCGAAATCAACGCCGCCACCACCTTCGCCCGGCTCACCCCCAACCGCTCCGCCAACACCGTCGGCTCATACCACATCCAGAACCGCTTCTCCTCCCCACACTCTAACAACCGCTTCATAAACTTCCTCTCACCCGCCGGCCGCCCCGCCAACAACGCCTCCACCGACCTCAATCGCTTCACCCGATACCTCGCCTTGAACATCCCCGTCGCCTCGATCCACCCGTCCGTCTCCAAATACGTCAGCACCGTCTCGATCACCGCCGGCCGGATGTCACACGTCATCGAAAGATCATACGGCCAAACATCAAACACCTCGCCCAACCGCATCACCCGATCTAACAAATTACCCAGCGCCCTCGGCGAAGGCGTGTCCGAATGAATGAAATTCTCCAACACCGTCAAATCATCCGCACACGCCAGCATCTCGCACCGCGCCGGCTTCCCATCCCTCCCCCCCCGCCCGATCTCCTGCGTGTGATTCTCCAGGCTCTTCGGCAGATTGTAATGAAACACCGCCCGGATGTTCGATTTGTCGATCCCCATCCCGAACGCGATCGTCGCCACAATGATCCGCGTCCGCCCCTCCATGAACGCCGCCTGCGCATCGCTCCGGAACTCATCCGGCAACCCCGCATGATACGCCCGCGCCCCCAACCCCTCCCGGTTCAGAAACGTCGCCACCTCCTCCGCCGTCTCCTGCCTCGTCACATACACCACCGCCGCCCCTTCCACCTCACGCAGCCTCTCTAACAACAGCCCCTTCCTCTCCCCAGCCCCACACGGCGTCACCCGCAGATCCAGATTCGGCCGGTGGAAACTCAACTGCACATGATCCGCCACCGCGATCCGGAACGACTTCCGGATGTCCCGCGCCACCTTCGGCGTCGCCGTCGCTGTTAGAGCAAGCACCCGCGGCACCTTCAGCGCCCGGAAAATCTTC
>SYAP01000278.1 GCA_005787565.1 Verrucomicrobiaceae bacterium
CAAAAACCTCGGCACGAAACGCGCCAACGCCAGCCACCGCCACCACCCGCCCAGCGCCCGCGCCAGCTCCAGCCACCCGTCGCTGTGCAAAAACACCGCCCCATCCGACTCCCGCAAAATCACCATCGTCCCATCCACCGGATCCGCATGATGTGCAAACCCCAGCCTCGCCGCGAACTCACCCTGCAACGGCGCGAAATCAATCCTCCCACGCCGGTCCCGCCGGTAAACTTCTCGCACCGACTTCGAGCAAAACGCGCAGTCGCCATCGAAAAACATCACCCACTTCATGCACCCATCCTACCCTCTACCCAGCAAAACGCATCACTCAAAAAAAGTATCATCATGCGCATACGGCGGCGCACAACAACACAAAAACCGCAACTCCACCTCCGCCCGGATGTGATGCCACGCCCCCGCCGGAATCAACACCGCATCCCCCGGCCCCACCACCCGCTCCTCCCCATCCACCTCCATCACCCCAACACCCTCTAACACATAGTAAAACTCCTCGCTAACCCCGTGATAATGCCGCTCCGTCACCGCCCCCGCCAGAACCGTCGCCTCCGCCAAACTCTGATTCGAAACCGGCGCATTCGCCCGATCCAACAAACTCCGGATCACCGACCCATCCTTCGTCACAAAAGGCACCTGCTCATCTCGCTTCCGAATCTCCATCCCCAAACCCCAACAAATCCCAACCCCATCCGCAAGCCCCGCGAGAAAACCTGCTTTCCCAACCATCCTCTCCCAAACCCCTCTATACCAAACCTTTAAGATCCACTTTGGTCTTCATTCTCAATGATGCCACTCCCATTCAATTCCACTCAAAATGACCCCGCACCTACCCGTATAAAATTGAACTTTTTGGTATGGCGCGGTGGCTTTCGCCATCGCTCAGATGTTCAAGGATTCAGGCGATCGTTCCTCCTCCTCGTCCGCGACCATCAGACAAAGAACTCAAGCGTGAACCCGTCACCAGGCGCATGCCTTTGCCTGACCGCAGCGCTGTTGAGTCCATGGCTTACGCGCTGCGAACCGGAATTCAATGGAAGGCTCATCCCAAAGAATTCGAAAGCGCACGCGCGATGCATGCCCGGTTTCAGCAATGGCCGGCTGCTGGCTTCTTTCTTCAGATTTGGCAGGCCGGGTTTGCGGAATAGGATGACATGGAACTGGTGATCGAAAGACCATATCATCCACACATCAAACATCTCCGTAAAAAGTGCGAGGAACTCAAAGCCGCGCCGGGATCAAAAGCGCGACGCTGGGTGGGGTATAGAACCCGCTCCTCGCAGATTCGATGCCGCCTGCCTGTCCCTCTCACTCACCGCACAAAGGATCCAGTCCACCTTTTCACCCTTCCCATCCTGCGCCAACACCATCTCTGAACACACGTTGGGCACCTCACCCATCGTTGCAACCACTTGTTTAAATGCTTCTTAGCGCTTGCCTCCGCTTCGTCTGCCGACTATCCACTCCGCCCGAACCATGGCAAGCACTCCAGTCATCAACCTCCGCAAAGGACACGCCGTCCGCCACAACAACGAAGTCTGCATCGTCACCGATCACGAACTCAAGACTCCGCCCCGAATGGCCTCCTATGTCCAGATGTCCATTCGCAGCGTTGCCACCAAGAAGGTCTTCAACCTTCGCATGACCTCCAACGACTCACTCGAAGGCGTTCTCCTCGAACGCATCCCTCACGAATACTCCTACAAGGACAGCAGCGGTTACCACTTCCTCAATCCCGAGTCCTACGAAGACACAGTCGCCTACGACGACCTCGTCGATCCCGTGAAAAACTACCTCATCGAAGGCCAACTCTACACACTCCTCTTTGCCGACTCCATCCTGGCCTCGATCGACCTCCCTCCTTCCATGGTCATGACCGTCGCAGAATCCTCCGAAGGCGTCAAAGGCGACTCCGCAAACAACGTCTACAAACCCGCCACCATGGAAACCGGCCTCATCGTCCAGGTCCCCCTCTTCATCAACGTCGGCGAACGCATCAACATCAAAACCGAAGACAACTCCTACCAAGGACGCGCCTCCGCCTGATCCTGCTCCCCAAGAACCACTTTTTCAAAGGCGGCCCCGAATAAGGGCCGCCTTTTTTGCGTCCCATTACCCGCATCCACCAAACCGATCACGATAGTTCGCAAAGGTGTTTATTTAAGAAAATTTAAATTTTTCTTGCCCGCGCCCCTATTTTTTGAAAAACAACCCCTGTCATGAAACCAAGCCTCCTGTTCACGACCCTCTCCCTCGCGCTCCTCTCGCCGGTCGCTTTTGCCAAGTCCGAGCTTGAACTGCTCCGCGAGCGTTGCGCCGAGCAAGAACGCCAGATCCGCCTATTGGAGGACGAAAATCTCAAACTCCGCTCCCTCGGCGAGCGCGCCCGCCCCGGAAACACAACCCCCGTCTCCGTTCCCACTCCAGCCACTTCCAACGCCCCGGCCGCTTCACAAACTCCCTCCACCCCAGCCACCTACACCATCAAACAAGGCGATAACCTCGGAAAAATCGCCCGCAACCACGGAACCACCGCGGAAGCCATCATCCGCCTCAACGACATCAAGGATCCCCTCAAAATCCAGCCCGGCCAAAAAATCAAAATCCCTGGCACCTCTTCTTCCTCTTCGCCAGACCCCTCCACTTCCGCCGGCAAAACCCACCGCGTGGCCTCCGGCGAAACCTTCTACAGCATCGCCAAAAAGCACCGCATCTCCGTCGAGGCCCTCATCGCTGCAAACCCAAAGGTAAACCCAGCAACCCTTCGCCCCGGCCAAGTCATCAACCTCACCAAGGCCTCCCCACTCCCACAACCCGTCTCGACACCCAAAACCGCTCCAGCACCCGCTCCGACACCCGCCACCAGCGGCCTCATCCCCGTCTCCACCGCCGATCCCAAACCCGCGCCTCTCTCCCCCGCCCCCCAACCTGAAAAAAAACCGGTTGAAAAACCGGTCATCCGCCTCGTCAAGATCGACGGCGTCACGACCTACGGTGAGTTCGCAAAACTCTACCAAACCAGCATCGAACGCCTCAACGAACTCAACGATTTGGATCTAAGCAGCAGCACCGTTCTGGCGATCGGCTCGGAACTCTACGTTCCCGCCCAGCCATAAGCGAACACCGACCGGTCTCCCGACCAGAACGAAGAAAGCCCGTCCGCGAGTTCAACTCCGGACGGGCTTTGACTTTTTGAAATCGAACGACTCCGGAAAACCTCAGTCTTCCTTCAGCACCAGATCCTTGAACTGCACCTGCATCGGCGGCCCGGCATGCAACTGCAACGCGATCACACCCTTCTTCGCCCCCTCCTGCGTCTCGTCCACCACCACCACCGTCGCCTTGCCGTTGATATACTGCTCGATCCGGTTCCCCTTCACCACGATCCGGTAGTCATTCCAATCATCCTTCTTGATCGCCGCCTGAATCTCCGCGCTCTCACCCACTTTCCCCGTCACCTCGATCTTCGGCTTGTTAGGCTCCTGCCCCTGTAAAATCTTCACCTCCTGCCCCCGCTGCGCCAAAATCCCGCGCCCTTTCTCCTCATACAAAATCCCGCTGTAAGTCTCGCCATATTCAAAATCCGCCTGATACCCAGCCACCACCCAGTTCGCCGGATCCACCACCTTGCTCCGGAACTGAACCCCGCTGTTCACATAGTTCTTCTCATCTCCCGGCTTCATCTTGAACTTCAGATTCAACTCGAAATCCCCCGGCTCCCCACCCTTCCAAACCAAAAACGTATTCCCCTGCGTCCCCTTCTCCGCCGTCGTCCGGCCCGTGATCGCTCCATCCTCCACCGACCACAAATCCGGATTCCCCTCCCAGCCGGTCAGATCCTTCCCATTGAAAAGCTGCGTCTCCTTCGCATGTGCGGACAACGAAAGAACCAGGGCGGATAGAAATACAGTCGGTTTCATCAGTGGTGACATCACCCCAATACGCCACGCCATCCCCCCCACCTGTCAAGCCCCCTGACGCTTCAGAAACGGAACCAGCTCATCCACCCCGAAGTCCGCCAAAACCTCACCATGCCAATCCAACGTCGGCGCCTTCGTCTGACCCGAAAGCTCCATCATCTCCCGCATCCCCTCCGGATTGCCCGAAACCACCACCTTCCTCACCGCAATCTTCTTCCGCGCGAGATAATCAATCACCTCAACACACCACGGGCACCCCGGCTTCACATACAACACTGGCAAATCCATCACCCAACCTACGAACCCTTCCCCGCCTGTCAAGAAACCCGCCACCCACATCATCCAAACCCTACACAAAGAAACCACTCTCCCATTCATTGACGCCTCCCGCAGCATCGTCATCATCCACCTCCGTGACGCTGCCAACCAACCCGGCTAAAATCGCTGTGATCGGCTGCGGCACCGCTGGGCCCGCCGCCGCCATCCTCCTCCGCAAACAGGGTCATCACGTCGAACTCTTCGAACGCGCCCCCGAATGCCGCGCCGTCGGCGCAGGCTTCCTCCTCCAACCCTCCGGCATGGCCGTCCTCCGTGAACTCGGAATCCTCGATGCCATCCTCGCCCGCGCCGCAAAAGTCAAACGCCTCAACATCGTCCATCCCGATGGCCGATCCCTCCTCGATCTCCACTACGGAGAAATCCACCCCGATCTCTTCGGCGCCGGTCTCCATCGCCCGGTCCTGTTAGAGCAACTCATCGCAGCCATGCGATCCACCGGCGTCCACATCCACTGGGGCATGGAAATCACCGACGCCCGCCGCTCCCACGGTAAATGGGAAATCCTCACCCCTAACGAAACCGTCGCCAGCGGCTTCGACCTCCTCATCATCGCCGATGGCGCACGCTCGAAACTCCGCGACCTCGCCTCCACCAACAGCATCAACCGCGGCTACCCATGGGGCGCCCACTGGTTCATCGGCCGCAACGACGGCGCATTCCCCGAAGACGAACTCTATCAGATCGTCCGCGGTACCCGCAATCTCTCCGGATTCCTCGCCACCGGCCTCGGCCACGCAAACGGCGACCGCCTCGTCAGCCTCTTCTGGAGCGTCCGAATCGCCGATGACCAAACCTGGCGGCAAAATCCCCTCGACTCCTGGAAACAGGAAATCCTCAACCTCTGCCCCAAAGCCAAGGGCCTGCTAGACCAAATCCACTCCTGGGACCAGGTCCTGTTAGCCCGATACGGCGATGTCCGGATGCGCCGCTGGCATGGCGATGACATCGTCGTCCTCGGCGATGCCGCCCACGCCATGAGCCCCCAACTCGGCCAAGGCGTCAACCTCGCCCTCGCAGACGCCTCATGCCTCGCCCGCTGCCTCAGCGAACAACCCATCCCCCGCGCCCTCAATCTCTATCAGCGCCGCCGCCGTCTCAACCTCTGGTATTACCAACTCTCCACCCGCTGGCTCACCCCATGGTTCCAGTCCGATCACGAATGGCTCACCCCATTCCGCAGCCTCTTCTTCACCATCACCCGCCACCTCCCTCCAGCCCGCCGCTTCATGACCAAAACCATGGCCGGCCTCGTCTTCTCCAAAACACCACTCCCAACCAAAAATGGAGCCGGCTAACGGACTCGAACCGTTGACCTACTGATTACAAATCTTTAGGAGAACTGAGAATCAATGAGTTACAAAGATCGCCAATGATCACGAATGATCACTTGTAAAACACTCATTGCTAGTGGTTTACTGACTCATGGACGAGATCATTGAAGATCATCTGGAATCATCCGTGCAGGAAAAAAGTGCCGGAAAACTGCCGGAAGATTCCAACAAGAAAACATTCTCCAAA
>SYAP01000279.1 GCA_005787565.1 Verrucomicrobiaceae bacterium
GCGTGCATGGCTTCGCTGATGAGGTATTCGCGAAGCATGGGGCCGAGGGCTGCGCGACCATCGCCGCCGCGGGAGAATGGGGTGCGGCCGGAGCCTTTGAGTTGGATGTCGAAGCGTTGGCGGAGGGGTGTGATGTGTTCGCCTAACAGGATGGCGCGGCCATCGCCGAGGCCGGTGAAGTGTCCGAACTGGTGACCGGCGTAGGCTTGTGCGATGGGTTTTGCGCCGGGGGGGATGAGGTTTCCGGTGAAGATGCCGGCGGTGGCGGGTTTTTTGAGGATTTCGGGGTCGAGACCGAGTTGGGTGGCGAGGGCTTCGTTGAGGATGAGGAGGTGTGGTTGTTTTACGGGGACCGGGAGGGTGGAGCGGAAGAAAAGGTCCGGGAGATTCTGATAGGAGTGGTCCCAGTTCCATCCGGTGCGGGATGGATCGGGTGGAGTTGGATCGGTCATGGGTGATGGGATTTCAGCGGTTTGCGGCGTGGGTGCGGAGGTCTTCGATGGTTACGAATTCGAGGGCGCTGAGGTGGGTGGCTTCGAGGACGACGGGTGGGGCGTGGCCGGCGTTGAGGGCTTGGGCCCAGCGGCTGACGCAGAGGCACCAGGAGTCGCCGGGTTTCAAGCCGGGGAAGTTGAATTCGGGGCGTGGGGTGGAGAGGTCGTTGCCTTGGGTGCGTGTGAAATCGAGGAAGTCGGCGGTCATGACGGCGCAGACGGTGTGGAGTCCGTGATCTTCAGGGCCGGTGCGGCAGAAGCCATCGCGATAGAAGCCGGTGGCAGGGTTGGTGCAGCAGGGTTGGAGTGGTGAGCCGAGGACGTTGGTGGGCATTGTTCAGGTTAAATGGGCGCCCTGTGGTTTCAAGGAGTAAAGGATGGTGCGGATGGGTTTTAGGTTGGAGGGGGAAGGGGTTCAAGGTGGAAGATTGTCCCGGGGTGGTGCGGATCAGTTGGCGGTTGCCGAATGGTGAGGGTGGTGGCAGGTTGGTGGTGTGAAACGAACGATCGCATCCGTTGCCGGGCTTTGTCTGGTGGTTACCACTTCGTATTGTGTTGCCCAAGCCGAGGGTGAGAAGCCGGTTGAGCCGGTGGTGGAGGAGGCGGTGGATGTGGAAGAGCCGCCGCAGCCGGGAGGGAAGAAGTCGACGGATGCACCGGATGAGGAGGAGGCGGATGTGGAGCCGGGGCAGATTCCGGCGGATTTGCTAGATGATCCGCATGTGCGTGAGGAGTCAGGGGTGAATGAGTTCACCGCGCCATCGATTTCGAAGATGTTCGACACGTTGCAGTCGCTGATGCCGATTCCGTTGGCGGATCATGAGCGGAAGATGCCGGACCGGATGCCGTTGGATCGTGCGGATCTGGCGGTGGAGTTGGGATTTTTGATTGCGGATGGATTCCTGGTGGTTCAGGCGGGCCAGATGAACCAGGTGGAGGAGCTGGCGAAGGATCTGACGAGATATGGGAAGGCGCTGGGTGCGGGTGATCGGGTGAATCGGCATTCGGCGGCGCTGTTAGAGAGTGCGCGGAAGGGGAATGTGGAGCAACTGAAGAAGGAGTTGGCGGCGACGCAGCGGGATGTGGAGATGGAGTTGGTGACGTTGCGGGATGCGGATCTGGCGCATCTGATTTCGTTGGGGGGGTGGATCCGTGCGCTGGAGGTTTCATCTGGCGCGGTGGAGGGGCAGTTTTCGGAGGAGCGTGCGACGAAGATCATGCGTGAGGACATCGCGGATTATTATTCGGAGACGGTTGCGGGATTGGAACCGGGGATTTCCGAACGGCCCAATTATCTGGAGATGCGTGATGTTTTGCACGGGTTGAGGAGTGCGATGGTGGTCGACAAGGGTTCGAAGCCGGAGAAGGAGCAGGTTCAGGAGGTGCGGAAGCAGGCTGACCGTTTGGTGAAACTCGCGCTGCAACGGAAGAAATGAGTGCGGTGACAAGTGATGCGGTGGCGGTGTTGGGGTTGGGGATCATCGGGTCGCGAGCGTGTGCGCGGTTGCGTGATGCGGGGTGGCGGGTTTCCTGCTGGAACCGGACGCCGAAGGGTTTGCCGGGGGAGTGTGGGACGGCTGAGGAGGCGGTGAGTGGTGCCGGGGTGGTATCGATCTATCTGAAGGATGCGCCGGCGGTGCGTGAGGTGGTGGGGCGGATTTTGCCGTCGTTGGCAGCGGGGACGGTGGTGGTGAATCACGCGACGGTGGATCTGGCGACGACGTTGTGGCTGGATCGGGTGGTGGGAGAGGCGGGTTGCCGGTTTCTGGATGCTCCGTTTACGGGGAGCAGGAATGCGTCGGCGGATGGGCAGTTGGTTTATTACACCGGGGGAGATCCGGCGCTGGTGGAGAGGTTGGAGGGGTTTCTGAAGGTGACCTCGCGTGCGATCTTGCCTTGTGGCGGGGTGGGGACGGCGACGGTGGTGAAGCTGGCGACGAATTTGATTTCGGCGTGCACGGTGCAGGCTTTGTCGGAGGCGTTGGCGATTGCGACGCGGCATGGGGTTGAGGCGGATTGTTTCATCAAGGCGGTGATGGAGAATGCGAGCGGGTCGGTATTGGCGGGGATGAAGTTGCCGACGATGGCTGCGGGGAATTTCGAGACGCATTTTTCGTTAGATAACATGAGGAAGGATAGCGCGTATGCGATTGAGCTTGCGTGCGAGGCGAAGCTGGAGACGCCGGCGATTGATGCGGTATCACGGAGGTTGACGGATTTGTGCGGTCAGGGGATGGCCGGGCTGGATTACTCGGCGCTGGCGAAA
>SYAP01000280.1 GCA_005787565.1 Verrucomicrobiaceae bacterium
CGCGGGCTTCTTCGAATTTGCCTGTGGTGCGGAGTTCTTTGGCTTTGGTGACGAGTTCCTCGGCTTTGGCTTTGGCTTCGGGGAGGGTGCTGTCCCAGGTGTTTTCGGCTTCCTTGAGGTTGCGGTCGCGGACGGGGTCTGCGGGAGGTGTGGGTTGAAGTTCCTTCAGTGCCTTTTCCTGAATGGGCATGGGTTGGTTTGTATCTTTTTCGGCGATGGCGAGGGCATCGGGTTGGGATGGGGGTTGTTGGGCCGCTTGTGGTTCGGCGGCTGGGGGCATGGCGGTGTCGAGTTCCGAGAGTTCATCCTCTGTTAGGGTTTGGCGACGGAGGTTTTCTTCTTGGGCGAGGGATGGGAGTGGTGATGCGGGTTTCGCTGGTTCTGATGCTGGAGCTGGAGGTTGGGTGCCGCCTCCGCCGCCCCATCCGGCTCCGAAGTCGTCGCCGTCGCCGAAGTCGGTGGGCTTGGGGGTGGGTTGATTGTTTGCGATGGCATCGAGATCTTCGGGTTTCGCTTCGAGTTGGCTTTTCTTGCGATCGAGCATGGTGCTGCCGTCGGTGATGGAGGGGGGGGCGCCGGGAGCTTGCGAATCGGTGGGTTGGTTTTGGAGTTGTGCGAGGTCGGCTTTGAGGCCGCCGTTGATCTGGCCGCCGAGGATTGCGCCGGTGGCGGGTGTCGGGTTGGTGAGGATGCCGTCGAGGTTGGCTCCGGTGATGGTGTCTCCGGCGGAGCGGTTTGCGCTTGCGATGGTGGGCTCCGGTTCTGCGGGTGTTAGGGGGATGCCGGGGGCGATTTCTGCGGCGGGGGGCGGGGATTGTGCGGCGGCTGGGTTGACGCTGGCTTCTTCGATGGTTGTGAAGCGTGCTGCGGATTCGCGTTGAGGGGCGGGTGACTCGTTGAGGGCGAGATCGGCGGAAAGTTTGCTTTCGCTTCTTCTGAACCAGCTTGAGGTGAGGTCGGTGAGGCTGCGGGTGGGTCTGGCGGATTCGGGCGTGGGGTCCTGATGGATGACGATGGATTCGTCGGGGATTTTGTCGGTGGCTTCTTCGGTAACCAACTTGAGCTCCATTTGTTGGAGGAGTGCTTGGGCGGATTCGAATTCGCGCTTGGCGTCGGTGTAGTCCTGGGCATCGAGGCTGCGTTGGATGGCGTCGACCCTTCTTTCATCCGTCACTTCGACCCTGGCGAGGCGGGCGGATGCGAGGTCCAACTGTGCTTGGAGGGTTTCGCGAAGATTGACGACGCCTTCGTCGAGTTGGCGCTTCATGTTTTCGACATTTTGAACCTGTGCCTGGACTGTGGGGTGGGTTTCGCCGAGTCCTTGTGTTTTTAGGGTATCCAACATCCGCTGACCCTCCAGGTATTGAGGATGGAGTGTTCTGATGATGTTTTCGGGCAGATCCAGACCTGCCGCGTAATTCAGCAGTTGGTCGGAATCGAATTTGAGGAGGCTTTGGATCTGGCTTTCCAGTTGGAGTTTTTCCTGTTCCAGTTGGTTGTAGGCTTGGACCGCGCTGTTTGCGCCCGCGTCATCGTCCAGGCTGTTTCGATAGAACGAGTCTTCGCCGGTGTAGATGAAGTCTTTGCTGCGGACGATGGTGGTGAGGACTCTGCGGCGTTCCTCGACTTTGTCTTGTTGGTTGCGGACGGCTTTGGCGAGTTCGAGGAGGCTTTGGTCAGCGAACCTAGCGTCGGTTTCGCGGCGGTAGTCGCGGTAGCCTTTGGCGGCTTCTGAGGCGATTTCTGCGGCGAGTTGTTTGTCTTCGTGGCGGGCGCGGATTTCGATGAGGTTGGTGCCGGGGGTGTTGGCGGTTGAGACGATTTGGTCGAGACGTTGGATGGCAGTGTCCTGATCAACGCTCCAGCGTTGGGTGAGGTTGAGGCGGTCGGTGACTTGTTTGAGGTTGTTGCGGTTTTTGATTCTTTCGGTTTCGGTGGCGAAGAATTGTGGTTTTCCGAGTGGTGAGGGTTCGGATGAGCGGGGTTTGATTTCGAGGACGGCGACGGCTTCGTATTTTTTGGGGAGGCAGAGCCAGGTGACGGTGGAGAGGGTGAGGCAGGCGGCGATGGCGAGGAGGGCGTTGCGGCCGCGGCGGACGGGGCGGAGTTTGGGGGCGGTGGTGGCGGGTTGTGGTGAGGGTCCGTCGAAGATCGCATCGAGGGCGCGGCGTTTTTCTTCGGGGAGTTTCCAGCCGTCGTCAGGTTGTTCGGCTTCGGTTTCTGTTAGGAGACCGTGGAGTGCGCGCATGCGGCGGCGGAAGACGAGGAGTTCGGGGCGTTCTTCGCAGAGGCGTTCGAGCTCGGCGGCTTCGAAGGCGGAGGCGTCCCCGAGGACCCATGAGACGATGCGGGCTTCGAGAGCGCCGTCGCCGATGGTTTCGAAGGGAGGTGGTGGGAGATCTGGCATGGGAAGGTGTGCGTTTGCAGGGAAAGGGGTGTGGGCGGTGTTTCAGCCTTCGGCGGTTTCGATGCCCATTCGGCGGAGGGAATCGGCGAGGGATTTGAGGAGGTGGTGGAGTTTGTAGCCGACGTTTCCGACGGAGAGTCCGGTTTGGTGGCTGATTTGATCGTATTTGAGATCCTGGTGGTATTTGAGGCGGATGAGGTGTCGCTCTTCGGGTGGGAGTTCGGCGAGGAGGAGTTGGAGGGTTCCGATGGCTTCGAGTTTGTGGAGGGCGAGGTCGGGTTCCGGTGAGCTGGAGGAGGGGTCGTGGGAGGGTTCGAGTGGGGTTTCGCGTTTGTGGTCGCGGAGGTGGTTGAGGGCGAGGTTGCGGATGGATCGGAAGAGCCAGGCTCTTGGGTTGATGACTTCTTCCCAGTGGGAGTGGAGGCGGATGAAGGCTTCCTGGACGAGGTCCTCGGCGGTTTCGCGTTGGCCGACGAGGCTGTAGGCGAATTTGAGGAGTGGGGATTCCTCGGCTTCGAAGACTGCCCGGAGTGTGGGTTTTTCCTCCATGGGTGGGTGAAGCGGAAGGATCTGTGAGGTGGAAGCCTCAGCCCTGCTCAGGGCGTTGGTGGTTCGGGTTTCCATGCATCGGGGCGGTCGTGATCATGCGCAATCAAGGGAACGACACGGGTGGGGGAATTTCCTTGGAAGTTTTTTTGAGGAAATTTCCAGGGGCTCCGAGGGATAGGACTGATGGGACTGATGGGACCTATGCTATCAGAGGGAGGCGAGGGCGAGGTTTGCGGCGGCTTGGCCGGTGGCGAAGCAGGTGCCCATGACGCGGATGGAGGCTTGGGCATCGTGGTCTGCGGAGATGCAGCGGCCGGCGGTGAAGAGGTTGGGGATGCCTTTGGGGATGAGGCAGGAGGCGGGGATGCCGCAGGGGGTGGGGGTGGTGGGGAAGCGGAGTTTGGGGCCTTTGGTGGTTTCGCGGAATTCCATGGGCCAGGTGGCGAGGGCGACTTCGTCCGGGAAGCGGCGGGAGTTGAGGAGGTCGTCGCCAGTGAGGATGGATTGGCCGATCCAGCGGCGGCTTTCGCGGACGCCGGCGCGGATGGGCCATTGGGTGAGGGTGGCGTGGTGCCAGATGGGGTCGTTGGCGGCGAGCCAGCGGATGGCTTGGGTGGCGAGTTGGCGGCCTTGGATTTCGAGGGCTGTCAGGCAATCGGGATCGAGGGGATTGTAGTGGGCGGTGGTTTCTCCGCCTGTTAGGTCGAGCGAGGCGAAGTGTTGGTGCGGGGTGCCGGTGGAGCGGAAGGTGAGGCCGAGGATGGCGGGTGGGAGTTGGCCTGAGCGGACGGCGGAGACGAGGAGGCCGGCGGTGTGGAGGCGGGTGGCGTCATCGAGGTGGTTGGGGCCGTGGATGCCGAAGAGGTAGGCTGGGCGCTGGAGTTGGGCGGGTTGGGTGATTTCGGTGGGTTTGGAGAGGAATGAGGCGGTGACGGCATCGCCTGAGGCGTCGATGAGTTTGCGAGCGTGGAGGGTGCGTTGCTGAGAGCGGGTGGAGAGGGTGATTTGCCAGGCGTCTGGGACATGGGTGAGGTCTGTCATTTCCGAATGGAGGGCGAGGGTGAGGTTGGGCTCGGCGGCGCAGAGTTCGTCGGCAATGCGGACGAATTCGATTGGGTTCTGGGGGAGGACGTCGACGCGGCCCATGCGTTGTGGGCCGATGCCGGTGGCGGCGATCATGCGTTCGGCGATTTCGGTGGGGAAGCCGGGGTTGGCGAGGACGGCACCGGGTTCCTCGCGGAGGAGGTAGAGGCCGCAGAAGGTGTGGACGAGGGAGGCGGTGCCCATGCCGCCGAGGTAGCCGTAGCGTTCAATGAGGAGTGTGGTGGCTCCGGCGCGTGCGGCGGTGATGGCTGCGGCGAGGCCGGCGCTGCCGCCGCCGAGGATGGCGATGTCGATGGGCATGTTGGCGGGGAAAGGAGTGCCGAGTGTGAAGTGTGAAGTGGAAGAAGAGGCTAGATGAACCGCGAAGGCGCTAAGGGCGCGAAGGTTGGAGGAGGGTCGCGTAAAAGGCTTCGCCTCACGCGATTGGCGCGTCGCGTAAAAGGCTTTGCCTCACGCGATTGTTTTGGGGAGAGGGGGGTTAGGTTTTTGGGGTTTTTGTGGTGATGAGGTTGGCTAGGGAGTTGGGGGTTGAGAGGTTTTCTCGGGTGAGGTCGGCGGGGGTGAGGATGGTTTGGAAGGATTCTTCGGCGGCGACGACGAGTTGCATGACTGCCATGGAGTCGAGGCCTGCGGTGAAGAGGTTTCCTTGGGGTGGGAAGTTTTCTTCGAGGGTGAGGATGGCTTCGTCGCGGAGCCAGTTGATGATTTGTTGGCCGGTCATTCGTTTTTCGATCAGAATTCGACGGTGTTGCCGAGTTCGGCGAGGTCGATGGGGTGGTGGTGGTGTTCGGCGAGGGCGTCGCGGAGGATGGTGGAGCGTTCGGTTTCTCCGTGGACGAGCCAGGTGTGGGTTTTGGGTCCGGTGATGCGGGAGAAGTAGCCGAGGAGTTCGGAGTGGTCGGCGTGGCCGGAGAAGGAGTCGACGATTTCGATGCGGGCGCGGACCTGGTAGCGGCCGCCGAGGATGGGGACATCGCGTTCGCCATCGCGGATGCGGCGGCCGAGGGTGTTGTCTGCGCAGTAGCCGACGAAGAGGACGGTGGTTTTGGGGTTTGAGATGTTGTTTTTGAGGTGGTGGAGGATGCGTCCGGCCTCGCACATGCCGGATGCGGCGATGATGATGGCGGTGCCTTTGATGTCGTTGAGGGCTTTGGAACCGGTGACGGAGCGGACGAGGGTGAGTTGTTCGAAGCCGAAGGGGTTTTGTTTTTGGAAGAGGTCTTCGTAGACCTCGTCGTTGAAGGCGTCCGGGTGGAGGCGATAGATTTCGGTGGCGCTGACGGCGAGGGGGCTATCGACGAAGACGGGGATGCGTGGGATGCGTCCGCTTTCGAAGAGGTCGTGGAGGACGTAGAGGAGTTGTTGGGTGCGTTCGACGGCGAAGGCTGGGATGAGGATTTTTCCGCCGGAGCGGATGGCTTGTTGGATGACTTCGGCGAAGCGGTCGGTCATGCCGGGAGGGGCTTCGTGTTCGCGTCCGCCGTAGGTGCTTTCCATGAGGAGGAAGTCGATGTTTTGGGCGGGGACAGGATCGCGGAGGACTTCGTTGCCGCCGCGGCCGACGTCGCCGGAGAAGAGGAAGCGTTTGTGTTTGTTGGAGTCCTCGTGGTCGATGACGTCGAGGAGGATTTGGGCGCTGCCGAGGATGTGGCCGGCATCGATGAAGGTGAGGGTGACGCCATCGGCGATGGGCATGGGGCGGTCGTAGCCGAGGGTGACGAACTGGCGGAGGCAGCGCTCGGCGTCTTGTTCGGAGTAGAGGGGTTCGACGTGGGGGAGGCCTTCGCGCTGGCGGTGTTTGTTGAGCCATTCGATATCGCTTTCCTGGATGCGGGCGGAGTCCGCGAGCATGATCTGGCAGAGGTCGCGGGTGGCGTGGGTGGCGTAGATGTTTCCGGAGTAGCCTTTTTTTGTTAGGTTGGGGAGGTTTCCGGAGTGGTCGATGTGGGCGTGGGAGAGGATGACGATGTCGACGGAGGCGGGGTCGAAGTGGGGGAAGCAGCAGTTGATGTCGTAGGCGTGCTTGCGGCTGCCTTGATAGAGGCCGCAGTCGAGGAGGATGCGTTTGCCGTTGATTTCGAGGAGGTGTTGAGAGCCGGTGGTGGTTCCGGCGGCGCCGCAGAATTTGAGTTTCATCTAGCGGTGAGTCTCCCTGTGGTGGGAGGGGGGTGGCAATGAGAAAAATGGGCGGAAGAGGAGGGGGAG
>SYAP01000281.1 GCA_005787565.1 Verrucomicrobiaceae bacterium
GAACGCATGCTCAAAAGCGACGTCAAATACCGCTTCGTCATCGACATGGCCACCCTCCACGATGAATAAAACATCGTCCGCCACGACCCCGCCCGACTGATGTTCTATCAGAAGCACTGGATCGCCATGAGCTCCCTCGCCGGAGCCCTCGGCTCCATCCATCAGGTTCTGGCATTCATTTCCATCTCGGCTTGGGTCATCGGCACCACCTCCCTGATCAAAGACCACCGGGCCACCAACCCGCAGATTTTCTCAACGGCATTCTTCGGCACACTCTCCTATCTCGCAGCCTTTGGACTGGGCACCCTTCTGATCGCTGGCCTATCCGGCTGACAAAATCCCTGAAATCCTCTCTAGACATCCCGAAAACCCAAACGATAACTACCAGTAGGTCTATGACCATCCTCCGCTCCATCCTGGCAATGACGTTCGCGATCATTCTCGCGAACCCGACCTGCTGCTGCGCGATGATGATGGCGGACTCCGCTGAAAAGCCCGCCTCCACCTGCTGCGGCAGCGAACCTGAAGACAACAAAGCCCCTCACGACTGCGCCTGCCTCAGCCACGCCCCGCAAATCGTCGATGAGCCCTTGTCCCTCCCACTGGCGATTGACAGCACACTCTCACTACCCACCGGTGAAACCATCTGCCCCGCGCCCATCCGCCCCATCCGGGCGAGCCTCGCGCAGCCGCGGGAAATCACCAATACCGGCCCGCCATCCATCAGGCGCGCCCTCCTTCAGGTCTATCAGCTTTGAGATAGGAAAACGTTCGCGTCCAGCTCGGCCGCTCTGAACACCGATGACACCCGCAGTCTCCTGCGGCCTCAACTTCATTTCCTATCTCTTATCATGAAAACCATCATCTTCCTTTTGCTATCCTCTCTCGTCGCCCAAGCGCGCATCGTCGAATACGATCTAACCATCGCCGAAACCCGCTGGTCGCCCGCCGGCCATCCACCGGCCCGCGCCATCACCGTCAATGGCGGCATTCCAGGCCCCACCATCCGCTTCCGCGTCGGGGATACCGCACGCATCCGTGTCCACAACCACCTCAAATCCGAAACCACTTCCATCCACTGGCACGGCCTTCTTCTGCCAAACGAACAGGACGGCGTGCCCGATGTGACCACCCCGCCCATCCAGCCCGGCACCACCCACACCTTCCAGTTCCCCATCACCCACGCCGGCACCTACTGGTATCACAGCCACACCGACCTCCAGGAACAGATCGGCGTCTATGGCTCCATCGTCATCCTGCCCCGCGATGGCGAAGCGATCCGCACCGATCACGATCACGTCGTCGTCCTGTCCGATTGGTCCCGCGAATCCCCCGAGGAAATCATGCGCACCCTCGTCCGCGACAGCGATTGGTATGAGTTGAAAAAAGGCAGCACCCAAAGCCTGTTAGGCGCGGCGAAGGCTGGCGCGCTCTCCGATTTCTGGCAACGCGAACGCACCCGCATGCCCGCCATGGACATCTCGGACATCGCCTACGATGCCTTCCTCGCCAATGGCCGCCAATCACTCACCCTCCCGGGCAAGCCCGGCGAAACAGTACGCCTGCGCATCATCAATGCCGGCGCATCCACCTATTTCTACCTGCAATCCGCCACCGGCCCGCTCCGCATCGTCGCTGCGGATGGCCCCGCCGTGGAGCCCATCCGCATCAAGCGCCTGCTCATCGGAATGGCCGAAACCTACGACGTCACCCTGACCATTCCCGACAGCGGAAAATGGGAACTCCGCGCCACCGCACAGGACGGATCCGGCCACGCCTCCATCTGGCTCGGCGATGGCACCAAACACCCCGCCCCCGAAATCCCAAAACCTAACAAATATCGGATGGACGATCACCTCATGGCCGCCATGGAGGACATGGACATGAAACCCATGTCGGAAGCCGCAGCCCTCGCCCACGAACCCGAACGCCCTCTCTCCCCCTACGCCCGCCTCCGCGCCTTGAAATCCACCGAACTCCCCCCCCATCTCCCACGCCGCACCATCACCCTCCGCGCCACCGGCGATATGGAACGCTACATCTGGTCGTTCAACGGCAAGACCTTTGCCGAAGACGGAGTCATCCCGATCAAAAAAGGCGAGGTCATCCGCATCGAACTGATCAATGACACCATGATGCACCACCCCCTTCACCTCCACGGACACTTCTTCCGCGTGCTCATGGGCCAGGGCGCACGCTCGCCGCTCAAACACACCATCGATCTCCCGCCCATGTCCAAGCGCACCATCGAATTCGAGGCGAACGACCGCGGCGACTGGCTCTTCCACTGCCATCTCCTCTATCACATGCACGCCGGCATGACCCGCATCTTCTCCTATCAGGATGATAACTGGCAGCCTCCCGGCAAGCCCAAGCCGGGCACCAATATCATCTGCAACAACATCTGCTGCCTCCCCGGAAATCCGGACGCCATGACCGGTTCCGTCGATCCGCGCATGCTCTCCCATCACCCCCACGCCGGCGGCCACGATCATGACACGCTCCATTTCCTCCTCGACGGCACCATCCAGAATCACCTCAGCGAAGGCCGCGCCACCCTCCGCAACTCACGCAACGATTGGTATGCCGCCTGGGAACTCGGCAACCCCGACGATCTCGAATACGAAATCGACCTCGCTTGGCGTCGCTACTTCAACCCCAACCTCTCCACCCTCGGCGGACTGCGCTTCACCAACGAGGACGACGCCGAAGACCGCGCCTTCCTCGGCGTGGAATACCGCCTGCCCTATCTGATTGAAAGCTCGCTGCAAATCGACAGCGAAGGCGACCTCCGCGCAGCCCTCGGAAAACGGCTGCAACTCACCAACCGCATCAGCACCTTCGCCGAACTCCAATACGACACCGGCTCCGCATGGGAATGGAGCACCGGCGCGAATTACCTGCTCACCAAATCCTTCTACCTAACAACCCAATATCACTCCGAATACGGCTTCGGCGGCGGCTTGCGCTTCCGCTTCTAACACAGAGAACAACAAAACAACCAAACAACACACACATCATGAAAACCATGCTAATGCTCGTTACCACCGCTCTGCTCGCATCCTGCGCCAGCGCAGCACCCGCCAAAGCAGTCAAAGCCTACCCGTTGGACACCTGCCTCGTCACCGACAACAAGCTCGGCTCGATGGGAACACCCATCACCAAGGTCTACGGCGACCAACAGGTAAAATTCTGCTGCAAACCCTGCGTCGCCAAATTCGAGAAAGCACCCGCACGTTACCTGAAAAAACTCCACTGACCGTTCGTCCGGAAAATGGGTCGTTTTTTTGATACTACAAACCAGGTGATCCATGTGCCATCGTCGGTCGAACGGATCGATGATGGCACCTTCAGCATCAAATGAAGCCCCATGAACTCTCTAACCGGAAAATCCAACATCCGATTTCATCCGCCATTCATCATCTCTTCACCCGAACGGTCAACGTTCGCCACGAAACCGAACGACCCGCCATGCCCTCCATCCCCGCCGCCAAACCGCAAACTCCATCCCGCATCCCCACACAACCCGCCTTGCGATCCTCTGCGGAATGGGTCGCCCACTTCAAAAGAAACGCCACCCTCCAACGCCCCATCCCATGGGAACTCGGCGCAAACATCACCCCCGCGGAACTCGCTGAAATCTCGGCTTCCCTCCGCGGTTGGCAACTCGGGGAAACGTCGGACGGCTCTCACCTCCTCGCCGCCGCCAAAAGCTACTCCGAGTCGATTGGCGACCCGGACTTCATCGAAGCCGCCAGACACTTCATCATCGAGGAACAACGGCACGGCGAAATGCTCGGCCGCTTCCTCGACCTCGCCCAGGTCCCGCGCGCCGGTTCCGATTGGGGCGACACCCTCTTCCGCGCCCTCCGCTACGCCATGCCGCGCATGGAACTCTGGGTCACTCCCGTCCTCATGGTGGAAACCCACGCCATGATCTATTACAACGCCCTGCGCCGCGCCACTTCGTCACCGGTCCTCATTGCGATCTGCCGGCAAATCCTCGCGGATGAAGTCCCTCACATCCGCTTCCAATGCGAACGCCTCGCCATCCTCCACCGCAACCGGCCGCGTCCCCTCCTCCACCTCACCATCGCCCTCCAGAAAATCCTCTTCATCGCGATCTCCGTCGCCATCTGGATCGGCCATCGCCGCGCACTCCGCGCCGGCGGATACCACTTCCCCATCTTCTGGCGATCCGCATGGCGGAAAATGAATCGCGCTTGGCGTCTCATGTCACCCGATTCCTATCAACCCATCTCTCAAGAAATCGAAAGAACCCAATCTAACAGCCATCGCCTGGCACATGAGCCAAGCCGCCCCTGACCATCAACCTCACCCGCACCGATCCGCATCCAAAATCAACCACCCGGCCCACCACCTGATCCCTTCGCTCCATTTCAGGCTTTCCCCCGACCCGCCGTGTGGTAGACGCATCGTCAGCACATGACAGACCGTATCGCATTGATCGCCGATGGCCGGCTGGTTCTCACCGGATTGGACGGAAAACCGGCGGTGCACGAATGCCAGTTCGCCCTCGACATGGAGCGGCGGCAGCAGCAAACCGTCAACAAGAACGCTTGGCTGAACAGCGGCGGTGGCGATGAAGGTATGTTCTCCCGCTCAACCGTTTGGGGCAGCCGCGCCTCCGGCCGCGCTCCCGGACCCAAGCCACGGATTGTCGCGGTCGCCGGTGGGGATCGCCCGGAATCGATGGTCTACTCGCTTTGGACCGGAACCGTCGGTGCCTTCCTCGATTTCGATTTCGATGAGAAATACGAGCGCCGCGTCTTCCACCGCGAGAATTTCAATATCTCGGAAATTGACCGCAACCCCTCCTGCGGCCGCTTGCTCTGCCGGCTAGGAGAGGGCATGGAGTCAAGCCTCGCACTGCTGGATGCCGATGGCAGAAATGCCCGGGCCATCACCGAAGGCGACTCCACCGACGGAGCCCCATCGTGGGTCCCGAAGTCTGCAAATGAACTCGTCTATCACTCCGCAGGCATTTCAAGGGATCCCGGCGGATACGTCCGCGGGTTGGCACCGTTCGTGATTCACCGTCTCGATCTAACAAACGCCCATCTCCAAACGCTCGCGGAAAGCACGGATCATGATCTGCTGGCTCCAAAAATCGGAACGGATGGGAGTTTATACTTCATCCGCAGACCCTACGAAGGCCCCGAGGGCAAGCGCCCCTCACCATGGCTCACGCTCAAAGACACCCTGCTTTTCCCGTTCCGTCTCTTCAGGACTTTCATCGATTTCTTCCAGATCTTCTCCCAAATGGTCAGCCGCAAACCGCTTTCCACCGCAGGAAACGCACGCATGCAAGGCCCGGAACCGGTGAAATTGTGGATCCACGGCAGGCTTCTCGAAATCGGCAAGGACACCGCAAAGGCCCACCCCGAAGGCGCTCTCGCACCAGCCGATTGGGTATTGGTCCGCAAATCACCGGACGGCCAAGAGACGGTCCTCGCCAAACATGTGGTCGCTTACGATCTGTCTTCCGACGGACGCATCGCATGGAGCGATGGCCGGAATGTGCATCTCCTTTCTAACGGGCGCTCCGGAAAACTGACCAGCGAAGCAATGATCTCAGCGGTCAAATGGATCGAACCACTCGCAGGCTCACCCTCCGAAGAGTGATCGGAAAACCCCACACCGCGTTTTGCGGGCGCGGAGCTTGCCGTGGCCGCGCGGCTGCCTAGGGTGGCGGCGGATCTTTCAAATGGATGCAACGAAATGGACATGCGGACAGCGTTGGGTGAGCGATAGCGAACCGGAACTCGGGCTCGGTTTGATCCGCGAGGTCGGCGATGGTCGGGTGGATATCGAGTTTCCCGCAGCCGGAGAAAAGCGGTGCTACGCGATGGATACCGCGCCGTTGCGGAGGGTCAGCTTTTCAGTTGGCGACCGCATCCGCACCCAAGACGGCACGGAGAGCATGGTCATCAGCCGCCGCGACAATGCGGGGCTCTGGATCTATGAAACCGACAACGGAGATCTCGCCGAAGGCGCGCTCTGCCACTCCATCAGTTTCAGCAAACCCGAAGACCGGCTCTTCGGCGGCAAACTCGACTCACCACGTGATTTCGATCTGCGCGGCGAGGCCTTGCAGCGGCGGGCGGAAATGCGCCGATCACCAGTGCGCGGTCTCGCCGGAGCACGGATGGATCTCATCCCCCACCAGCTCTTCATCGCGGATGAGGTCGCCCGGCGCCCACGCCCACGCGTCCTCCTCGCCGATGAGGTGGGATTGGGAAAAACCATCGAAGCCTGCCTCATCCTCCACCGTCTTCTTCTAACAGGCGTCGCCTCCCGCGTCCTGATTCTCGTCCCGGAGCCGCTCGTGCACCAGTGGTTTGTCGAACTGCTGCGGCGTTTCCAGCTCTCATTCAGCTTGTTCGACGAGGAACGCTGCGAGGCGATCGAACAAGGCGATCCCGAGGCAAATCCGTTTCTCGACAGCCAGTGGGTCCTCGCACCGATCACCCTGCTTTCGGAGGATGAACACCGGGCCGCCCAAGCGGGTGAGGCGGGTTGGGATCTGCTGATCGTCGACGAGGCACATCATCTGGAATGGTCACCCGACGCCCCGGGACCCGCCTATCAGGTGGTATCGAATCTTGCGAAAATCACCGAAAGCCTGCTTCTTCTAACAGCCACTCCGCAGCAACTGGGACCGGAAGGGCACTTCGCCCGGCTTAGGTTGCTGGACCCGGATCGCTACTCCGACCTCGCCGCGCACACCCAGGAAACAAATCACTATGAAACCGTCGCGCAAGCCGTCGAGGCGATCAATGCCGGTTCAGCCCTGCCCGAGGAAATCCAACCGATGATCGCACACCGCCCGCGCCTCGTCCGCGCGGCCGCAGCCATGAGCGCGGGTGACGAATCGGGACGAAAGGACCTGATCGATGGCTTGCTGGACAGCTTTGGTGTCGGCCGGGTGATGTTCCGCAACACCCGCTCGAAACTCGGCGGATTTCCAAAGCGACAACCGCAACTCGTCGCGGTGGACCCCGGCGATGAAGCCCGGGTGGCTTGGCTGATTTCTTTGTTGAATCAACTTGCCGAGGAAAAGGTGTTGGTAATCACCCACTCCCGCGATCGCGCGGAGGAACTCATGGAGGCCCTGCGCGTGGCCAGCGGAGTGACGACGGCGTTGTTTCACGAGGACCTCTCACTGTTGCAACGCGATCGCAACGCCGCCTATTTCGCGGAAGCGGATGGCGCACGCGTTCTCGTCTGCTCGGAAATCGGCAGCGAAGGGCGGAATTTCCAATTCGCACGCCACCTCGTGCTGATGGATCTGCCGGAGGATGTGGATTTGTTAGAGCAACGCATCGGCCGCTTGGACCGCATCGGGCAGAAGGGAACCATCATGATCCACGTGCCCTATGTCCCCGGAACCGGCGAGGATGTCCGGGTGCGATGGCTGGATGAGGGACTCAATGCCTTCCGCACCACACCGCCCGGTGCGTCGGAAATCCAACGCGAACTCGCCGATGCCCTTGATCACGCCATTGAAAATCCGGATGCGATTGATGGACTGTTAGAAAAAACACAAGCCGCCCGCCAGAGGATCGCCAACCGTCTGGCGAAGGGGCAGGATCGCCTGTTGGAGCGAACTTCGCACCACCGCGAGCGATCAGCCTGGCTGGCGAATCAGATCCGCACTTGGGACCAGGATAAGGACTTTGAAGACTTTGTGCTGCGGCTTTTCGAATACTCTGGCCTGCACATCGAGGACCTCGGTGACCGGCGATATTTCCTCCTGCCCGGGCATTTGAAATCCGATGCCTTCCCCGCACTTCCGCCGGAAGGACTGACCGTGACCTTGGATCGGACACGGGCCTTGGAACGGGAACAGGAGGCTTTTCTAACATGGGATCACCCGATGATCCGGGGCGCGCTCGACTGGATGCTATCCTCCGAATCCGGCAACGCCTGCTTCGCCGTGTGGGAGGAGGGCCAGGCCAAACAGATCCTGTTGGAAGCATGGCTCGTGCTCGAATGTGTTGCCCCACCCGAACTGCATCTCGACCGGTTCCTGCCGCAAACACCACTGCGGGTGATGGTGGACCATACCGGCCAAATGATCGCCGAACCTCCCCCACCCCACCGCCTGAGACAGGAAAATCCCGGCGGATTGATGAAGAATCCGAAGATCCGCTTGAAGCTTCTTCCGGAGATGTTGGACCACATCCGCCGGGTCGGAGAACACCGCAAGCAACCAATGATCTCCACCGCACTGGCGGAAATGCAGGAACGCATGGAAACGGAAATCGTCCGCCTGCGCGACCTCGCCGAGGTGAACGATCATGTCCGGCAGGACGAGATCGAACTGTTGGAAGACCGCAAGGACGCGATGTCCCACGCAATCAAAAACGCACGGATCCGGGTGGATGCCGTGCGTCTGATTTGGAAAGCTCCGAAATAATGGCGATTACTTCTCCAGCGGGTGCTCCTTGAGGAGATCCGATGTCTGATAAAACACCTTGCGGTCCTTGGTGGCCTCGCGGACCTGAGCAACCTGCGCCGGTGTGATCGGATCCGCCTGATTGCCGAAGTGGTTCCGGACGTAAGTGAGAACCGCAGCGACCTCATCGTCCTTCAGCATCCCGCCGAACGGGGTCATCGGCACGTTGCCGTCATACTTTTTCCCGTTCACTTCGATTGGCCCCATCAGTCCGTGCAAGGTGAGCTTGATCAGCCGATCGGAGCTTCCGGTGACCCATGGGCTTTTCTCTAACGGCGGAAATGCCGGATCAAGCCCCTTGCCGTTCGGTTGGTGGCAGGTCGCGCAGTGGGCGTCGCGGTGATAGATTTCATGACCGGCGGCAAAAAGCTTCTTCGCATCCTCGCTGAGGTGCGCCGGAACCGGTGGCATCGGATGCTCATCGACAACCGTTTCCGCAACCCCGGCAAGCCGGTCCATCGCGGTTTTGGCACCGTTCTTCGACCAATCATCAAGCGGCTGGGCGGCGGCAAGTGAAACGATTTTCTTGCCGACAGCGTTGTCGAGCCATGAACCCGCCATGATGGCCTCAAGGCGGACCCGGCCATGCGGATCAACCGCGGCGGTGGCGAGAAGATCCGCGTGGTTGGCGATGCGGTGGGTGTTGTAACGAAGCACGCGAACCGCCGCAGAACGAACCCGGTGATCCTTCGCCTGGAGAAGTTTGGTCAGGAGCGCCTCATCCACCTGATTCAGCCCCCACGTCGTCCAAAGCCCTTCCAGCAGCTGGTGCTCATAGCGGGCGTCGTTCGGATCAAGCTTGGAAATCCACGTCTTCAACTCGGCCTGCACCTTGTCCGCCGGGTGGGAACGCAACTCACGACGGCTGCGGTAGCGGCTGCGATACTCGGGAAGCTTGAGATTCTCCAACAAGGTGGCGATCGGCGCACCTTCGACCTGGGCCGGCTTGACCAGCGGGCGCGAAGGATAAGTGATCCGATAGACCCGGCCATGCACATGGTCCCGCAGCGGATCGCGCGCATTGTGCTGCATGTGCCAGATGAGAACATTGTTCCAATCGATCACATAAAGCGATCCATCAGGTGCGAACTCAAGATCCACCGGGCGGAAGTTCCCGTCGGAAGACTGGAGCAGATTGTGGCGGAAGCCGGTCTTGTAACCGGTGCCGTCTTCCTGGATCGAGTGCTGCTTGATGCCGAGGAAGCCGATGGCATTGGCCAAAAGGATATCACCTTGGACTTCATCGGGGAAATGACGCGATGAAACGAACTCAAGCCCGGAGGTTGGCCGAACCGCCTGCCCCTGAGGAATGAGGTCCTTGGTCAGCGGGGTTTTGCTGCCGTAAGTCGGCTTCACCTGCGATGGCATCATCCAGTTTAGGGTGGGACCCGACGTATGGAGGAAGAAATCCTGACCCCAATCATCGAATGCAACGCCCCATGGATTCGGAATGCTGACCTGCGCGGTGCGCTCAAGATGGCTGCGCTGCGGGCTGAAACGGTAAAATCCGCCATCCACACCACGAACCGGACCATACGCGGTCTCGACGTTCGAGTGCAGGAAAACACCCTCGGCCAGCATGAACGCGCCCGATGGATCCGCCGCGAAGGCTCCGATCGCGTGGTGGGTGTCATGCGAATCAAATCCCGTTAGAATGAGTTCGCGGGTATCGGCCTTGTCGTCGCCGTTGGTATCGGTCAACAGGATGAGGTGCGGCTCCTGGGAGACATAGACCCCCTCCGGCGCGAACTCAAAGCCGATGGGCAAATGGAGTTTATCGGCGAAAACCGTCTCCTTATCGGCTTTTCCATCACCATTGGTATCCTCATAAATCAGCAGCTTGTCATCCGGCAGCGGATCACCGGGACGGTAGTGCGGATAGGTCGGCATCGTGGCCACCCAAAGCCGCCCCTTGTCGTCAAACGACAACTGCATGGGATTGGCGAGATTCGGGAATTCCTTTTCAGAGGCGAATATTTCGACCTTGTAGCCTTCGGGAACCGTTAGACTCTTCAACGCATCATCGCCATATTTGTATTCCGGCTTGCCGTTTTTTCCACCGGGTTGATAGTTGGTCTTGATCTCCTTCAGCGGCGGCGTGCCCCGGTCGGCGGTTTCGAGATCGAAAGAACGCGCATTCGTGATCGCCCAGATCGCCTGATCTCGGACTTCGGTGAGCGCGCGCATTTTGGCGATTTCCGACGGATAGTTCTCCGGCCCGAAGGGATTGTAGCGGCGGCCATCGACGTGAACGCCATTAAGCATCCGGTAATCATTGAACCAAAACCAGTTCTTGTCCTTCACAGCGGCGAGCACCTTGGCGGGCTGGCCTTTCGCCTTGCGCGCGGCTTTACCATAAAGGGAATCCGATAGGGCGAGAGCGAGTTGGCGGTAGCCGTCGTCATTGGGCAGGAATCCGTTCCGGGTGAACGGCTTGTCGCTCGACTGATAGAGAGTCGTGGTGGCGGCGAACAAATCGATGAATCCCACCTTGCGGTTCGCGGCAACCTCGGCCATCGCCTTGGCATAGCGCGCGAGGTTTTCGTTCTCTTTCTTGCCGTCCGGCAGATCGCGCTTGGCGGACAGGTTTTCAAACGCAATCGGCGAAACGATCACCAGCTTGGGAGCGGTGGTGCCGTTGTATTTCTGGGCCAGTGTGTGGTTGATAAAGGCGTCGAGCTCGCCCTTGAAGTTCTCGATCCCGGCCGAGCCGTCGAAGGATTCGTTGTATCCGAAAAACGCGAGAATCGTATCGGCCTTCAGTTGGGTGAGCCACTCGTCGGGCGTCGGGTGATGACCCTGCCCGGCGTGCGGACGATTCTGCGGGCGGAATTTGTCCGCACCGGGAAAAGCCCACTGCGATTTGCGGGATGGATGGGGACGAAATCCCGGCGTATCTCCCGGACGGCACAGATTGCGGATGACCAGCTCCTTCTCAGGAAATCGAAGATGCAGATCCGCTTCGAAATACGGGTGGTCGTTCATGCGCTCGCCGAGACCGTTTCCGATCATCACGATGCGCTCACCGCTGGCAGGCGCTTCCAACAAAGGGGCGGCGGTTAGCCAAGAATATCCGGAAACCAGGGCGAAGGCGGGTAATAGGAGTCGATGCATGGGGAAATGGGCTTGTTGGCTCGTGGCGCGTGGCGCATTTACGGGATCAAGAGATCGTTTCTTGCGCGAATCAAACACAATCAACGGGAGCGCTCAAGATGAACGGCGACGCACTCGGTATCCGGCAGGATATGCTTTTCGATGGAGATCGAAACGTGACGCAGCGGGTGCCTTGCAAGTAGATGATCGGCGATCTCCACGGCAAGCGTTTCGATCAAATGGCGGGGCTTCCCGCAAGCAAGCGCCTGGATCTCCAACGCCACCGCATGGTAATCCACCGTGCGGGAAATGTCATCGCCCAGCCCGTCGAAGCTCTGGGCGGGTGTCATCCGGACGCTGCAAAGAAGCGTTTGCTCGCCAGCCCGCTCAGCCTCCGGAACTCCAATGTGGGTGACCAGTTGCAATCGGCGAATCTCAATGATGTCAGAGTGATGCACAGGGAATGAGTTGTTGTTCGAGCGCGTCGGAAATCAGAACGCGTGTCGGGTGGTTGAGATCGAGACCCAGCGCGTCTGCAGGCCGCAACCACTGGAATTGCTCCGCTTCTTCATTGAGACGGATCTCGTTACCGAGCGCGCGGGCGACGTAATTCAGCAGGATGAAATGCTCCTTCCTCTCGAATTCCGGGGAATCGATGCAGTCCTGCACAAGCGCAAACTCGATGTCATCCAACTCAATCGCACACTCCTCCCGGATCTCGCGCCGCAACGCTTGAACCGATGACTCTCCGCGCTCAATCTTTCCTCCCGGAATTCCCCAACGATTCCCCCACTTGTGGGTCCGGATCAACAGCACCCGCCCCTGCCCGTCATGAATCAACGCGCCAACCGTGGCGATTGGTCTGTTGGTTTGTCGACGCTTGTCCATCAGGCTTCGCAGGACACCCAAATCCGGAACCGTGATGTCAGGACGGACCGCAGCGAGCGTTTCCGGATGATTGTAACCGGTCAAAACGGCGATCGACGAAATCCCTCCATGGCGCGCCGTTTCCACATCATGGGTCATGTCCCCAACAAACGCCGTCTCAGCGGGCTCCAACCCATGGTCTGATAGAATCCGGTGAATGACTTCACGCTTGTCCATCACACCCGCGTAAGTCGCTTCAAAATGCCCTTCCAGTCCGAACTCCTGCAACTGTCGCCGGAAAGCCACCGCATCCATCGATGTTAGAACGAACGCCCGAACCCCTAACGAACGGCACCAGTCGAGTTTCTCCCTCGCATGCGGAAGCACCGTCACCGGGGTCACCGCTCCATCGAATGCCGGACGAAAATGCGCCTCGAGCTCCTCCAAATCGACATGGGGCAGAAACTCCGCATAGAACTCGCGATACGGCAACCGGAAATGCCGGCGAAACGCCTCGCGGTCCAAGCCCGGGAGATCATACCTCGCCAAAACGGAATTGGTAGCCTCGATCACAGGCCCCATGTCATCCACAAGCGTGCCGGACCAGTCGAAGATGAGATTTCGGAACATGGGGTGTTGATTTATCCAAGGGTGAAACGAACGGAATGAATGCGCTCCGCACCAAAGCGGGCGCGGATGCGATCCAGCAGCATTGGCTTCATTTGCTCAAGGTGGAATCGCATCGCAGGCTGAGTCACTCGCAAAACCAAATGCCCCGCCTTAACCGAAACCGGCTGGCTGTTCGCCGCAATGAAATCTCCCGCAACCTCGCGCCAAGCGGCCTTAACCTCATCCTCATCCAGCCCATCCGTAGCCCCCGCCGCCTTGAGAATCGCCGCGACAAAACGGTTCGCCAGATGAACACCAGAATCGAGATCCGTCGCCTCGTCACCGCCCCGCCACTCCCGCAGGATTTCCTCGCGGATCCTGTCGGTGCGGGATTTGGCGCTCATGCCGATTTCCGGTTCAATCCTCGCCGTCCTCGCCAATCGCCTCAACAGGGCAACCCTCCATCGCCTCGCGGCACTGGGCGATCTCATCATCGTTCTCGGGCTGCTTGAAAACAAAGGAGTATCCCTCGTCATCCGCACGGGTAAAATTGTTCGGCGCGGTTTCGCGGCACAGGTCGCAATCGATGCATTGGCTATCCACGTAAAATTTTCCGGGGACGTTCTCGGTGTTTCTGTCTTCGCGATCGGCCATGAGAGTGTTGGTTGACACGGATTGGATGCCCGCACCCGACACTCGTTGCAACAGGAAATTTCGCAAAGACCAAATCCGGCTTTCGCACTGGCCAAGACCCGGCGGGGATTCTACACCTGTCCACGTCACCCACTCATGGCATCCGACCCTCCATCCAATCCAGACGGCTCATCACTCCCCCCTCGCCATCGCCCGAGCATGGGGGACTTGGGTAAGGATACCACCGAAATGGATTTGTGGGACTTCGACGACCTCGATTCACCATCCAGCACACCTTCGTTGCCCGACAAAAGACAGGCGAAGCCTTCCGCCAAGCTGGTTGATGATGATCTCGAACCAACTTCGCCCTCTCCGCAAACATCCCGGCCCGAACCTTCATCTCCCAAGCCCAGACAAATCCGGACCTCCCCCGTTCAGCGTAACCTGCCAGGAAAGGGAAACCCGCGCACACCTTCCGCCGAGCCAGACCCAACACCGATTCAAGTTTCCAAAAAGGTCGAAGACGATTTCGACGATCTCGAACATTGGGACGATTTGCCTGACACCAAACCAGCCGCTAAATTCGTCACAAAATCCAGTCTCAAACTCGCTTCCCCTTCAAAATCAAAACCCGCCCCGGAGACACCCGAGGAGTCGTTTGCCAATGATCTGGATGAAATCACCTCCCCATCGAAAGCAAACACCTCCTCCCCAGCCGCTGACTCCCTTTTGGACGAAGGCCTAAACCCTGCCCTCCGCAGCGACCTCACTCCTGTATCCCTCCGCCCCCGTCTCGGCCTGAATAAATTTGAGCGTATCGGATTGATCACCCTCGCCGTGATGCTCGTCGTCGGCAGTGTCTTCTTCCTCACCCAATCCATCAATCGACTTCCCACCGAAGCCGAGCGGGTCCGCTCTCAGGATTTCCCCGTCAAAGGAACCCGCATCCAAGTCGATACCGCCGCCACATTCTGGAGGGAACCCGGCGAATCCGACGTCGTCCGACGCGGAACCGCCCTGGTCCCAGCCGCCGAAATCTCCGTCAGCGGTGGCTCTGGTGCTATCCGCATCTTCTTCCTCAACGACCGCGGCGAACGCGTAGGCGACCCCATCAACCGCGAAGTCAGCGGAACCACCAAAATCAGCTTCTCCGCCACCGCCGGATTCGAAGACCTCAGCATGCACGCCGCCTACCGCACCGGAGAAACCAAACCATGGAGCATCCTCGTCCTCGAAGGAGAATCCACCAACGCCCCCGGCGAAGCCTTCAAGAAACTCTTCGAAATGTCCATCTCAACCGACCGCCGCTAATCTCTATCATGTCGAACCAAGAAGTCACACCGCTGGTGCCGCGCGAAGGCTGGCACGTCATGCACCTGTTCTATCACGTCGATCATGCCCAATGGGCGCTCTTCAGCGACGAGGAAAAACGCCAGGCGAAAACCCGTCTCACCGAACTGGTCCAGGAAATCCGCGCCACTCCCGATACCCACCTCCTCATTTTCTCCATCGCCACCCCAAAGGCCGATCTCGGATTCATGCTCCTCACCCCAGACCTCCAGGTCGCCAACACTTACGAGAAACAACTCAGCCTCTCGCTCGGCCCTGAAATCCTCAGCCCGACTTACTCCTACCTTTCCCAAACCGAGCGATCCGAATACACCACCTCGCCCGAACAATACGCCGCCGAAACCCTCATCGCCGAAAAAGGCCTCACCAAAGGAACGCCCGAATTCGAAAAAGCACTCGCCGAGTTCAATGACCGGATGGACCACTACCTCAAACACCGCCTCTACCCCGTCCTCCCGGATTGGCCGGCGATTTGTTTCTACCCGATGTCAAAACGCCGCAGCGGCTCCGACAACTGGTATTCCCTCAGCTACGAGGCACGCCGTGAATTGATGGCCGGTCACGCTAAGGTCGGCCGCACCTACTCCGGTCGCATCCTCCAATTGATCACCGGATCCACCGGCCTCGACGAATACGAATGGGGCGTCACCCTGCTTGCAAAAGACACCCTCGACATCAAAGCCATCGTCTACGAAATGCGCTTCGATGAGGTATCCGCACGCTACGCCGAGTTCGGTGACTTCTACATCGGCATGCAGCTCCCTCTCGACATCCTATTCCGCAGACTCTGCCTCTGATCCGCGCCCCCACTAAAAAAAAACGGGAACCTCCGATCGCCGAAGGTTCCCGTCTTTGAAACTTCTCCGCAAATCAGAACACCACCGTGCTCCCCGGCAGCGGACATGGGTAGATCCCGTCCTGACCCGGCTTCGGCCCCGGATCCGCATCGAATGCCAGTGATTTCGGGAAAGTATCGTAAGTCGAGTTCAGCGCCATCTCCCACGTGACTTCCTGTCCGGAATACGTCGCCATCCGCCCCAGAATCGCCGTCATCGTCGAATCCGCCGTGTAATAGGCGTCGTTCACCGGCTTGTTCTCACGGATGCAACGGTAAAGCACATCATGCTCGGTCTGATAGGGATCATTGTCCGGTCCGCGGAAACGCCACACAACCTTGCCACTCCGATCCTTAATCACTCCGGGCTGAGCAACACCGCTCGATCCCGCAAGCGACTCGCTCACCTTAGACCAGGTGTTGTCCCAGTGACGGCACTGGCTGTTCATGATCGAACCGTCCGCATACTGGAATTCCACATAATGGTGGTCGAAAATCTCACCCGTCTCCTTGCCAACTCGCACCGCACGTCCACCCATACCAACCGCCTTCACCGGATGCGCACCCTTGAACCAGTTGGAAACATCGATATTGTGCACGTGCTGTTCGACAATGTGATCACCGCACAGCCAATTGAAATAATACCAGTTGCGCATCTGATACTCCATCTCAGACATCCCGCTCTGCCGCGGACGGACCCAAAGCCCGCCACTGCACCAGTAAACCTGCGAGGAAATGATATCACCAATCATCCCTTCCTTCACCTTCGCCAGCGTCTCGATGTAACTGTTCTGATAACGCCGCTGCAAACCGCAAACCACCTTCAGATTCTTCGAATCCGCCGCCTTCGCCGCCTCGATCACCTTGCGGATCCCCGGGCCATCCACCGCAACCGGCTTCTCCATGAACACATGCTTGCCCTGCTGCACCGCATACTCGAAATGCCCGGGACGGAAACCCGGAGGCGTTGTCAAAATGACCACGTCCGCCGCATCGATCGCCGCTTTGTAAGCCTCGAACCCCGAAAACCGGCGCTCCTTCGGAACATCCACCCGGTCCCCGTGCATCTTCTTCAAATGATCATGCGCGCGATCAATATTGTCCGGAAACGCATCCGCCATCGCCACCAATCGCGTGCCTGCAACCGCTAGCGACTGCGCCGCAGCACCGGTCCCACGACCACCACACCCGATCACCGCAACGCGGATCTCGTCAGCGGCCTTGTCCTGGGCTCTCAGGGCGACCGGCATCACCGAAGCGGCGGTCAGAAGGGTTCCGGTCTTCAGGAAAGCACGGCGGGGATTCGAAGAAATATCACTCATTGCGCGATGGGTTACGTGAAAGAATCGTGAAAAATTACAGGCACCGCTCATTCCGCCGCATCATCGCCATAGAAGCTCTTGATGTAGCCATACTCCACCAACGTATCCTGCCATGGCGCAAGGATGTTCGGATCCTGGAAAATGCGCGCCGCCACCGCCAACCACTCCTCGGCTTTCAACAAATCCTTCGCCTCATAAGCCAGTGCCGCCTTCCCATAATAATGAAACGGCGAATCATCCAAAAAGTCATACTTCTCCGCCAGAATCATCGCCTCATCCTTCTGGTCGATCTTCAGCTTGCACAACAGGATCTTGAACTCCACCAACCGGCTCAACGCGGTGTTCGCCTCAGGAATATCCTTCAGAATCTTCGAAAACAAATCGTGCGCCTCCTGCCACATCTTCGTCACAAACAGAACCTCTCCGATGTTGAACTCAATGCTGGGATTGTTAGGCGAAAGCTCGATCGCCTTCCGGAACGCCTCCAGCGCCTTGTCAAACGCCCGGAACTCCACATGACACGACCCCCGCAAATTCAAAATCTCCGCACTCTGATCAAAAATCGCATCCGCCTTGTCCAACTCTCCCAAAGTCTCGAACACCCGCTTCTGTTGGAACAACCTCGTCGCCTCCTCCAAATGCTTGATGAACTCCTTCCGCCGCTCCTCCGGCAAATTCAAAAACGCCTTCTGATTCTCCGCCAACTTCGGCTGATCTGGTGATGTCTCCGCAGCCGGAGCCGCCGCCGCAGGTGCCTCCTGTGCAACAGCCAAATGGGACGCACAAAACAGGAAAATCAAAGTCGCTGGTTTCATATCGGTGGGATTGCGAAAATCCTACAGTCCCCGTCCGCAGACCGCAAGCCATCGTTCACAACCCAGCCAACCCGGGAATTTTACTATCCCCACACCCGCACACCCGCTAAAACCACCGCCCGCGCCCATGCCTGCAAAAAATCACCACGTCCGCCAAGCCGCCGTCTCCGCCCTGCGCGCATGGTCAAAAGGCCACGACTACGCCGAAACCCTCATCGAGCGCCACGCCCAACGCCGCCAACTCTCCCACGCCGACCGCGGACTCCTCCAAGCCATCCTCTTCGGCGTCCTCCGCCACCGCCGCCTCCTCGACGAATGGATCGGCTCCCTCCGCAAAGGCAAACTCGACCCAGAAACCCGCGACATCCTCCGCGTCGGACTCTGCCAGATCCTCATCCTCAACCTCCCCGACCACGCAGCCGTCAACGAAACCGTCGAATCCGGAAAAGCCGCCGTCCGCAGCCTCATCAACGCCGTCCTCCGCCGCGCCACCACCTCCAAAAAACGCCTCTACGACGACGCCGCAGAAATGCCCCCACCCGTCGCCCTCTCCCACCCCGACTGGCTCTTCAAAGCCTGGAAATCCGCCTTCGGCAAAAACGAAGCCATCGCCCTCATGGAGTGGAACAACACCCCCTCCGAGACCTTCTTCCGCATCAACCCACTCGCCCCCACACCTACGGAAAACCTCCCCGGCACTCCCATCGAAGACGCCCTAGGCTTCTTCAAACTCGAAGGCCCGCTCCCCAACACCCTCCTCGCCTCAGGCTCCGTCTACATCCAGGACCCCGCCACCCGCCACGCCGTCGAACTCCTCGCCCCAAAACCCGGCGAACTCATCCTCGACGCCTGCGCCGCCCCCGGCGGCAAAGCCTTCCTCATCGCCGCAGCCCTCGGCGGCAGCGGCGGACTCGTCTGCACCGACTCCAACGAAAAACGCCTCCCTCGCCTTCGCGAAAACCTCCAACGCCTCCACGCCGGCACCGCCGAAATCTCCGTCCACGATTGGAACCAGCCCGCCCCCGCCGCATGGCACGGCACCTTCGACGGCATCCTCCTCGATGTCCCCTGCTCCAACACCGGAGTCATGCGCCGCCGCGTCGACCTCCGCTGGCGCCTCCAACCCGCCGACATCACCGCACTCGTCGCCACCCAACGCCAAATCCTCGAAAACGCCATCGTCTGCCTCAAACCCGGCGGCCGCATCGTCTATTCCACCTGCTCCATCGAGGCCGCCGAAAACCAAAAACAAATCGAAAACCTCCTCGCCGACCACCCCGAACTCCGACTCGTAGAATCCCGCTCCGCCCTCCCCTTCCGCGATCACACCGACGGTGCCTTCGCCGCCCGCATCGAACTTGCCCAACCACAAGTCTAAGCACTTGGCATCGCTTCCACCTTCCGCTTCACTCTTCCCATGAAATCCTGCTTCGGCATGCTCCTCATCCTCCTCGTGCTCACCGCCGTCATCGGCACCGGAGGCATCCTCTGGTACCTCAGCAGCTCCGCCGAATTCACCCGCAAGGACGCTCCCTCCACCCCCGCCCCTGCCGCCGTCACACCACCCGGCCGCTGATTCCCAGCCAATCATTTCGCCACTTTTCAAATCCGAGCTTGTTTTTCCCGGAAATTCCGCCTTAACATCCCCGCCCCGCGCATCGCGCCGGGTTTCAACGACTCCCATGGACACTCCGCCCTTCTCGGCTCTCGGCCTCCCTGAGCCCCTCCTCGCCGCCATCGAAACACTTGGCTACGAGCGCCCCTCACCCATCCAGGCACTCACCATCCCCCCCGCCCTCGAAGGCAAGGACCTCGTCGGACTCTCCGCAACCGGCTCAGGAAAAACCGCTGCTTTCACCCTGCCAGCCCTCACCCGCATCGACATCAGCCAGTTCCACCCTCAGGTCCTCATCCTCTGCCCCACCCGCGAACTCGCCGTCCAGGTCTGTGAGGAAGTCCACCGCCTCGGTGCCAAACTCAAAGGCCTCCACGCCACCCCCGTCTACGGCGGCGCTCCCATGGACCGACAACTCCGCGCCCTCCGCGATGGCGTCCACCTCATCGTCGGAACCCCCGGCCGCCTCCTCGACCACCTCCGCCGCGGCAGCTTCGATCCCTCACGCATCCGCATGGCCATCCTCGACGAAGCC
>SYAP01000282.1 GCA_005787565.1 Verrucomicrobiaceae bacterium
AAAACTCCAACACCTCACGCCACGCCGCAGAATCCTGGAGGGTCGAACCCGAAGTCGCCTTCTGCGACCTCGAAGGCGACATGGACCTCGCCGAGGCTCTCGTCAAATTCCTCGTGTCCGAAGCCCTAAACAACTCCGACGGCGACCTCTCCATCTTCGAGAAATTCGTCGATAAATCCCTCCGCGAACGCCTCGAATTCGTCGCCAGCCGCCCCTTCGAACGCATCTCCTACACCGCCGCCGTCGAACTCCTCAAAAACAGCGGCCGCACCTTCGACTATCCCGTCGAATACGGCCTCAACCTCCAGTCCGAACACGAACGCTGGCTCACCGAGGAATACTTCAAAAAACCCACCACCGTCTTCAACTACCCCAAGGAGATCAAACCCTTCTACATGCGCCTCAACGACGACGGCAAAACCGTCACCGCCATGGACCTCCTCGTCCCAGGCATCGGCGAAATCGTCGGCGGCAGCCAACGTGAGGAACGCCTCGATGTCCTCCTCGCCAACTTCGCCAAACACAACCTCGACCCCGCCCACTACGGCTGGTACGCAGACACCCGCAAATACGGCACCGTCCCCCACGCCGGCTTCGGCCTAGGCTTCGAACGCATGCTCATGTTCGTCACCGGAATCCCCAACATCCGCGACGTCATCCCCTTCGCCCGCACCCCCGGCAACTGCGAATTCTAACCCTCCCCCCAAAACCAACCCAACCAAGCACAATCAACCGAACCAAAAAACCAAATACATCGCTCCACGAGGTTTATCATATTCTTCCTTGCTACTATTTTTCTCCATGAATTTTAACACAATAATCCTTGCCACCCACCCCACCGATCTGCTACCCTCTCCCCATGCGACGCCCCCGCTGGATCATTCCACACGCCCCACAATCCAACCGCTCCCCCAACCCGGACGCGCCCTCACCCAACCCGGAAACGCCCACAAGCACCTCACCCCACCCAACCCAACAGAATCCACCTCTCCCCCCGCATCCCACCAAGCCCGCCATCTACCACTGCATCTCCCGCGTCGTCGACAAACGCTTCGCCTTCGGCCCCGACGAAAAGGAAAAACTCCGCACCTTCATGCGCATGTATGAGAATTTCTCCGGCAACCGGATCCTCTCTTACTGTTTCATGTCCAATCACATCCACATCCTCGTTGAAATCACCCCTCCCCCCGCCGGAGGCCTCACCGACCGACAACTCCTAGACCGCCTCCGATCCATCCAATCCGAAGCCCAAGTCGCACTCGTCGCCAAAGAACTCACCGATGCCCGCAAGTCCATCGCCGACGGGATCGTGAAAAACCCCGAAGCCTACATCGCCGCTATCCACGAGCGATTCACCCGCCGCATGCATGACCTCTCCCAATTCATGCAAGGATTCCTCCAACGCTACACCCTCTGGCACAACCCGCGCCACAAGCGCTCCGGCCACCTCTGGGAAGCCCGCTTCAAAAGCGTCATCGTCGAAAACGGCATCGCCGCCCGCTCCATCGCCGCCTACATCGACCTCAATCCCGTTAGAGCAGGCATCGTTGAAGACCCGGCGCATTACCGCTGGTCCAGCTACGGCGAAGCCATCGGCGGCAGCCCCAAGGGAAATGGAAAAAAAGCCCGTGAAGGCCTTGTTAGAGCCTGTCTCTCCCATCAGGGCACCGGATTTGAATCCGCCAAATGGGCCGACGCATCCACCATCTATCGAAAAATCATGGCCATCGCCCTCGATAAGAAAAACGCCCAATCCAAATCTCCAAAAGCATCTCCCTCCAAACCCAAAAACAACAAACAGAATCCCACCTCTACCACTTCAAACCCATCCACCCTTCCCGATCTAACCATCGCCACCATGCTCCTATGCCGCATCAGATACTTCTCCGACGGCGCAGCAATCGGCAGCAAAGCCTTTGTCAACGACCTCTTCGAAAACGCACGCAACCAATTCGGCCCCAAACGCAAAACCGGCGCCCGCCGTCTCAAAGGTAACGGAAAACCCGCAGCCGGCACGCTCTGGAGCGCCCGCGACCTCCGATTCAGAATCTGATCCGCAACCTCATGAAAAACCAGAACACACCTAACAAAAAGACAATCTAACAAATAATTATCACTCCAACACCAATTCCAGATACCCTTCGATCTCCAGCCCCGGGTCATCCGACCTCATCAGCGATTCCCCGATCAGCACCGCATTCGCCCCCGCCTCCAGCGCCCTCCGCGCATCCTCCAACGTCCGGATCCCGCTCTCCGATACCAACAACACCTCATCCGGAACCTCGTCCGCCAACCGCTCCGTCGTCGCCAGATCGATCTCGAACGTCTTCAAATTCCGGTTGTTCACCCCGATCAAATCCGCACCCAGCTCCAGCGCCCGCTCCATCTCAGGCAAATCGTGCACCTCCACCAGAACATCCAACTGGAACGCCTTCGCCTCATCATACAAATGCCGCAGCGTCACATCATCCAACGCCGCAACGATCAACAACACCGCATCCGCCCCCGCAATCACCGCCTCATGGATCTGCAACTCGTGAATCGTGAAATCCTTCCGCAACAACGGCGCTCCGGAAAACTCCGAAATCCTCGTCAAATACCCCAGCGATCCCTGGAAATACTTCTCGTCCGTTAGAATCGAAAGACACGACGCCCCGCCATCCAGATAGAGCCCCGCCTGCCGCACCGGATCGAAATTCGGATCAATCAAACCCACCGATGGCGACGCCTTCTTCACCTCCGCAATCACCCCCAACCGCCCCGGCCCGCGATCCAACGCACTCCGGAAACCCCGGAAATCATTCCGCTGCAACGCCGCCGCACGCAAATGCCCCGCCCTCGGCAAAAGAGCGGCTACCTCATGATGTTTCGTGGCAATGATTTGGGCAAGTTTGTCGGACATGGCGCGCCGGGAGAAAAGACCGGGAATCCGCTCCTGAACATCGAAAATTTGCAAAATTTGGCTTGCACCCTCCCGGCCCCCATGTAGAAACCCCGCACGCGTTCAGCAACGCGGGCGTAGCTCAGTGGTAG
>SYAP01000283.1 GCA_005787565.1 Verrucomicrobiaceae bacterium
AGGGCCACGGATCAAGGTTATCAGGGGGCTTCCCGTCACAAAGCGCTGTCCTCACCCATTCTTGGCGCTCATTGGGCGTGTTAGAATCTGGCTCCGCACCCCGTTTGCCCTTCCCCACTAAATTCTCGATTGTGCCTAAAGATCCCCATCAGCTCCCACCAAAAAACCCGCCCCAATCACAATCATCATCACCGAAAGCAAAAACGCCGAAAACTTCACCTTCCCCACCCGCTCCCTCCGCCCACCGCCGTCAAGACACCACCGAAGACTCGATGCGAACAACAGGCAGCTGAACAAAACCACAAACTCAATCTGCATGAGATCAAAAACAAAGCCATCCTCCCTCTCCTTCAAAACCCCTCGACCACCATTCATGAACAACAAAAACGTCAGCACCACAAAACCATAAATGGCATACCCCAACCAAAAGATAAACTCAAATGCCCTCATCAACGCCGTGGAGCCTATTCGACCATCCCCCTTCCCGAAAGAACCAAAAACCGCAGCGCAACACCGGGAAAAAGCCCTCCCCCAACAACTCCACTTCGCCTGCACCGATCAACCTTCGCCCCTAATCCCAAATGACGCACCGATCAAAAATCCACCACCGACCCCAACACTTCCACCACCCCCTCAATGATCGCCCCGACCAGTTCGGTCGGATCCACCGTATCCCCCACCTTTTCCACCACCTTCGACAATGTCCGCCTCACTCCGAAAATCCCGAACATCATCATCAACAACCCACCCACCCCCTCGAAAAACCTCGCCCACCCGCTCTCCAATGGCCACCCGAACCACCCGGCCAGCAAAATCACCGTCCCCACCACAATCAACAATCCTCGCAACGTCGCAGGCATCGTCTGAACCCGCACCGCCAGCAACTCCTCCCGCGTCACCACATGATGCAGCCTCTTCGATGCCTTCACGCCGGCCTTCACCGCGCGTTTCCGCAGAATAACCGGATCCACCTTCATCACTTCTCCGCCATCACATCCCGGCACCACCGCAACGCCATCAATGCATAACCCGTCCCATACGGCTGATGGTAATCATACAGCGGATAATCCCACCACGATCCATCCTTCTCCTGCCTCTCTAACAAAATCGCCGCCAACCGCTTCGCATATCCCACCTGCTGATCCTTCGGCAGCAATTTCACCGACTCGGTGAAATAATACATCCCATAATAATAGAAATACCCCGAAATCTGGAAATGCGTCTCATGCGGCACCGGCCGCTTCCGCCCGATGCTCAGAAATCCCTCTCGCTGCAAAAACCGCTCCGCCCACCTGTGAATCACCTCGTCCGTGATCGTCTTGTCCCCGAAATCACGCAAACACGCATTGCAGGCCTGCGATCTCGCCAGTGACCCCGCCGGACGATTGATCGGGCTCCTCGGCGAATACCGGTGGTCATGCGAATAAACATAAGACTCATCCGGCGTCCGCTGCCTCTGGATCGATAGAAGTGAACTCGCCACCACCTTCTCATCCAGCTTCAATCCCATCTTCTCACGTCCCTCATGCATCGCCAGCAACACCGTCGCCGTCGTAAATGCCGTCGTGATCCCGGACGGCTTCTGTGTCGCCAGATCATCAAACAAATCCAAATACCCCCACCCACCATTGACGTCTTCGTAGCGGTTCACCAAATCCACCTGCTGCTGACCCAGCGTCCGCCACTTCGACTTCTCGGATTCAGTCTTCGCCAATCCGTGAAGCCGAGAAATCGCCCGCAATCCATATGCATGACCCCACGCATTGTAGGTCGTCGTCATCTCCGCACGCCGCAGTTTCGGCAACTCCTTCTCCGTCCACTCCGCACCCTTCGCCACCGCAGTCGCCGCCTCGGGCCGCACATCCGCCGCATCAATCAACCCCGCCAACGCAAGCCCGGACGCCCCCGCTCGGAATGCATGATGAGCCCCCGGCAGCGGCGCGTAAATGTTCAACCCCTTCGTCCGCGTCGGACCACCCCACGACCCGTTCGGATTCTGATCCGCGATCAAAAAATCCACCCCATGCTTCAACGCGGCATCCACCGACTCCAGCGTCGCCTCCTTCAACACCGTCCCCGGCGCAGGCGGTACCTCGCTGATCTTCTCATCCGCCATCGCCACCGATAACGAAACAACGGTCACGGCAACAAACCAAACCAGCGGATGAGTCTTCATGAGTTCAGGGGTGGAAATCCGACAATGTTAGGAAAACTCAAGAGTTTAGGGAACCACCACCACCTGCCCGGCCTCAATCCCGGAAACAATCTCGGTTTCCTCTTTCCCGGCCCGCCCGCGCTGCACCACACGGCGCTCCGTCTTCCCGTCCGCAAGCTTCACCTCGATCGTCCAACCTTTCGCGCCAGCCGTCAGTGCCTTGTTAGGCACCGCCAGGGCATCGGCCTTCTCATATGCCAGCAAATGAACTTCCACCGTCGATCCCGGAGCCAACACCACCTCCTTCGGCCACTCCGCACTCAGCGTCGCGCGATACAGCCCATCCGTCCCTGGCGTCTCATCCAGCGCCGTCAACTTCACCGGCACGGAAACTTCCTCACGCCCGGAAACCACCGCGCCACCCACAGCCCCCACGCTCAATCCGCGTGCCACCGTCTCATCAACAAACGCCACCAGTTCCAGCGCGGAATCCGCCGGAATGAAGGACGCGAATCCCTTGTTCACCGGAGCCAAACCATGCACCACCAACGCCTTCACCGCCTCACCCGTGGTCCAACGTCCTTCTTCAATTCCTCCATAATAAAACCATCCGTCCGCCGGCGCTTTGAACTCAAAAAGCCCCTTGTCCGCCTCCAGTTCCGCCAGCGACTCCTTCGCCCGCGTATGCGCCGTCCGCGCCGCCACCAACTCCGCCTCCTTCATCTGGATCTGCCGCGGCAACTCCTCCTCCGTCTTCGCCAATGCGATCGCCGCATCGCGATCCTTGTTCGCCAAATCCTCCGCCTCACGCGGAATCAGCACCTTCAACGTCCGCTCGTGATCCAGAACCTCCATCCGCAACGCGAACTCCGCCGTCTCCACCGCATCCCTTTGACGCACCAGTATGATCTCCTCCGTTTCCTCCGTTAGATCATCTTCCGCATACATCTTCTCCAACTGCTTCAGCTCTTCCTGCTCGCTCGCCAGATACTGCTTGTTCCGCTTCAACGATTGCTCCGCGCCCTCCTCGGCCGCCTTCCGCCGCACCTTGATGAAATACTCGTTCTCCTCCTTCGCGATCTTCGCCGCCGTCCGCACCGCTTCTAACTGATGGGGCGCGGTCTCTTTCATCGTCTTGAATTCCAAGTCCGCCTGCGCCAGCGCCAACTCACCCGCCGCCACCTCCCGCCGCGTATCTTCCAACTTCTCCGTATACCCCTCGGAATCGAAGGAAACCAACACCGCTCCACTCTCCACCTTCGCCCCATGCGTCGCGATCGATGTGATCTCGAACGCACCCCACGCCTCAGGCTCAATCTTCAGCAAAACCGGCGCCGCAGGCAGCGCCGCAGCGGAAAAGGAATGCTCAACAGTGAATGGCTTCGGAGCAATGGTGACCTCTCCGGCTTGGACAACGGCGCTGGTCATCAAGGCGGCGAAAAACGGAATCGATGAATGACGGGACATATTCAGGGGTGGGTGAAACTGCTTCTCTAACGTTCTCAAGCGAACGGTTTGCCTTTTCTAGCCAGCCAAATCGGCTGAAGACGAGGTTTTTTCGCGTTCGCCGCCGCCGGAACCATGAATTCCGCCACATCGAACCCCGATCGCTGAAGCCGCTGATACAATCCAGCCACCGGCCGCGACGCCGCAACCGCCAACAATCCCCCATCCTGCAACGCCTCATACGCCGCAGCCAACCACGCCCTCGAATCCGTCCACGGCCGGCTCTTCGGACCCAACGGCGCCACATCCAAATGAATCAACACCGCATGCAGCGATCCCGAATGACGATGCAAACCCGTCGGCCCCGCATCCTGCTCCCACGAAACCCGCGGATCCTGGTGAAACGCCCCCTGCTGAAAATGCTTCCCATGCCACGCCACCACCTCGGGCAACGGCTCCGCCACGATGAACGACGCCTTCTTCTGCTGCAAAATCGGCGTGATCGCATTCAACGTCTGTCCCAACCCCAACCCACACAACCATACCTTCGGCTGCCGCGCCGGACGAAACGGCGCCGCCGCCAACCGCGCCAACTCCTCCTCCGCCGCCAACGTCGCCGGCCCCGCAATCTGCTGCCCCGCCACCAACAGCGAATGACGCCCGTCATGCTCCTGGAGTTGCAAGGTCATACCATCCGGCAACGTCGTTTCAGCGAGAGTAATTCTTGGTTTCATAATGCTTGGGGCTTGCATTGCCCGCCCCGGCTTAGTAGAGGACTGGAACAATGTCCACAGAACCCGTATCCCCCGCCCCTGCCGGTGCCGAAAAAAAATTGCTCGCTGGCCTACTCGGCATCCTTCTTGGATGGACCGGTGCCCACAAGTTTGTCCTTGGTTATAGCAAGGAAGGCGTCATCCAGCTCATCGTCAGCCTCGTGACTTGCGGGCTCTTCGGAATCGTCGGACTCATCGAAGGAATCATCTATCTCACCAAGTCCGATCAGGAATTCGTCGACACCTACATCACCGGCCGCAAAGGCTGGTTCTGATCCACCCCCTCTTAAGCTCGAAATCCGCCATGCCCAAACATGGCGGATTTTTTCGTTGAATCATCTCATCTCCACAGACCTCCCCAACCCCAAAAAGAAAAAGCCCCGACCTTCCGGCCGGGGCATTGGTTAGGGTTTTTCAGGATCATTAGCCGCTTCTCGGCCTTTCGGCTCGAAACGAAAATCAATCGACCAATCTTCAAAGACTGTTCTTCAGCGCCGCGGATGGCTTGAAACCAACCGACTTCGACGCAGCAATCGTCATCGTCTCGCCAGTCTTCGGATTGCGTCCCTGGCGCTCGGCACGCTTCTTCACATCAAAGGTTCCAAATCCGATGATCTGGACTTTCTGATCCTTCTTGATCCCCTTTGCAATGGCATCAAGAACGGCTTCGACAGCCTCGTCGGCGGCACGCTTGGTGGCGTCTTTTCCGAGGGCTTTTTGGACGGCTTCAACGAGTTCGGCTTTATTCATGGCGACCCTCTATTGCGAACCCACCCTCTTCATGGCAAGGGAAAACGCGGAGCCTCATTACGATTTTTCCCTAGTCACAGCTTGACTTATGTCAACCCACAAGCTTGTCCCCACCCGCTCCACACAACTTCAAAACCCCATCACGAATCTCCCGCAAAATTTCGTTAGATGATGTTAGATTACACCGCTCCCCATCACCATTGACTCGCCCCACGCCTCCCCCCACCAATTGGAAAAGTGCCAAAGGAAAATCCAAACTGCGAAACCACCGTCCTGGAACGCGCGGTCTCGTCAATCCTCGCCGCCTCCGCCGCCATCCCGGAGGCATCCGCACTCTCGTTTGAAATCTCCTGCGTCGAATCCGCCTCCGCTCGCGGCTACTTCCTCCCGGACGAGGAGGAATACGTCCGCCTTCGCTACTCCCAATACCTCTCCCTCCGCAGCGCCCTCCTCACCACCCTCGGCGAAATCGCAGCCGCCGCAGGCCGCAACTCCACCGACTGGTCTGGCCGCCTGCCGGTCTTCGCCACCGCCTTCACCGCCGCATGCCTCCTCATGCGCGCCAACCGCTTCGTCATCCAACTCGCCGCAGACCGGCCCGTCATCTGGAAAAAACTCGACGAGGCCGACCAACGCGCCGGCATCCCCAGAAAATCCTTCACCGCCATCTATCAGTCATCCACCAGCGCCTACAACCTCCGCCGCTTCCTAGCCGCCTCCGACTTCCACAACGCCAACCGTACCGGCATCCTCAACCTCGCCTCCCACCCCGTCGTATCACCCCTCATCCCCATCCTCATCGCCGAAGAACCCGGCATCGAACGCCGCCGCAGCGATGCCCTCAAACGCCTCTTCGCCTACCGCTGGTTCTCCTTCCTCCGCCGCCACCGCTCCGCATGGCGACAAGTCATGTTCGGCTTCTTCAAAGCCTCCGGCCGCGCCATCGCCGAACTCCGCCAACCCGGCATCAAAAAACCCGGCACCCCCAAACGCATCAACCCGGATCTCAGAAACACCGCCCTCGCCCGCGCCAAACCCGGCGATGTCTTCGTCACCCGCCACGACGACGCCCTCAGCAACCTCTTCCTCCCCGGCTTCTGGCCACACGCCGCACTCTTCCTCGGCTCCCGCCTCGATTGCCAACAACGCGGCATCCACCTCCCCGAAAACAACGACGACGGCCCATGGTTCCTCGAAGCCAAAAAAGACGGCGTCCGCTTCCGACCCGCCTCCGAAACCCTCGCCGTCGATGCCTTCGTCATGCTCCGCCCACCGTTCTCCCCGGAGGAAATGAACGCCGCCCTCACCCGCGCCGCCTCACACGAGGGAAAACCCTACGACTTCCTCTTCGATTTCCGCACCTCGGACTACCTCGCCTGCACCGAAGTCATCTACCGCGGCATGCACGGCATCGGCCCCGTCAAATACCACCTCGAAGAAGTCGGCGGACGCCTCTGCCTCCCCGCAGAAGAACTCCTCAACCAATCCATGGACTGCGGATTCCGCGTCGTCGCCACCGCCGGATTGCGCGGCAACCGCCTCCTCACCGGAATCGACGCCGAAACCGCCTTCCACTCCAGCAGACAACCTCTCTAGCACCCTCGAAAGTCCCTGCTTTTCAGACTTTTTCACGCTTTTCCCACGCTTGTGAAATTTTTCACAAATAGCTCTTGCGTAGTTTCACGGAAACCCTTTATGACCCGCGCACCCAATTCCTCGGGCGACGCGCATGCGACTTTTCCTTTCAACCCTAGCCGTTTGGTTTTTCGGCATCGTTTCCGGCTTCGCCGCAGCGGAAGGCCATGACCATCTGCCACCCTCGGCAGAGACCGTTTTCGAATTCGGTCCCTTCATCGTCACCAACTCGATGATCATGGTCTGGATCGTCGCCATCTTCCTCATCGTCGTCGCCCAACTCGCCACCCGCAACCTCCAGCTCATCCCCAACGGCCTCCAAAACTTCACCGAGTGGCTCACCGAAAGCCTCTACAACTTCCTCGAAAGCATCCTCGGTCCGCACCTCGTCAAACGCACCTTCTGGTTCTTCGGCTCACTCTTCGTCTTCATCCTCTTCACCAACTGGTTCGGCCTCATCCCCGGCGTCGGAACCCTCGGCTGGACACTCACCGGCTCCGGCGTCGACCCACACGATACCTTCCAACCCTTCCTCCGCGGCGGCAATGCAGACCTCAACATGACCGCCGCCATGGCCTTCCTGTTCGCCCTACTCTGGTTCTACTGGGCCATCAGCGAAAATGGCATCAAAGGCTTCCTCGCCCACATCTTCGCACCCAAAGGAAAATTCGGCGGCGTCATGTATGTCTTCATGATCCTCGTCTTCCTCTTCGTCGGAATCCTCGAAATCGTCTCCATCCTCTTCCGCCCCGTCGCCCTCTCTTTCCGTCTATACGGAAACATCTTCGCCGGTGAAAACATCCTCGAAAACATGACCATCCTCGGCGGAAAATGGTTCGGCTGGCTCCCACCACTCCCCTTCTACTTCCTCGAACTCCTCGTCGGCCTCATCCAAGCCACCGTGTTCATCATGCTCACCTCCGTCTTCCTCAAACTCATCTGCGATCACGACGATCACCACGAAGAGGAA
>SYAP01000284.1 GCA_005787565.1 Verrucomicrobiaceae bacterium
CCGCGCCTGCTTTCTGCCGTCGGGCGGGCGAAACTAGGACGGCCCCCCGCCGGGATGCAATCCCTTTTTTACGAAATTCCCGGTTTGCCATGTCCCCACCGGACGCTAGCCTCCGCCCCGTTCCCGATGAAAACCAACGAACAATTCCAGCAACACGTGCTTCCGACCTACGGGCGTTTTCCGCTCGCCCCGGTCCGCGGCAACGGTGCCCGCCTCTGGGATGAAAACGGGAAATCCTACCTCGACTTCTGCATGGGCATCGCCGTCTGCTCCCTCGGCCACTGCCACCCGCGCCTCGTCGAAGCCATCCGCCAACAGGCCGGAGAACTGATTCATGTCTCCAACCTCTATCAGATCCCCCTCCAGGCCGAACTCGCCTCGGAAATCAACACCCACCACGTCAAACTCCCGGGCCGCGTCTTCTTCTCGAACTCCGGCGCCGAAGCCAACGACGGCCTCATCAAATCCGCCCGCCGCTTCGGCCACAAACACCCGCAGCCCGATGGCTCACCGCGCTTCGAAGTCCTCACCTTCCGCCAGTCCTTCCACGGCCGAACCCTCGGCTCCATGGCAGCCACCGGCCAAGCCAAAATCCAGGAAGGCTTCGACCCGCTCCTCCCCGGCTTCCGCTACCTGCCGTACAACGACGTCACCTCACTCGAAAACGCCGTCCGCCCCGAAACCGTCGCCATCCTCCTAGAACCCGTCCAAGGCGAAGGCGGCGTCCATGCCGCCACCCCCGAGTTCCTTCGCGCCCTCGCCGACCTCTGCCGCAAACACGACCTTCTCCTCTTCTTCGACGAAGTCCAGGCAGGCTTCGGCCGCTGCGGCGACTCCATGGCATGGCGCATGATCGCCCCGGAAATCCAACCCGACGGCATCTCCTGGGCCAAAGGCATGGGCGGCGGCGTCCCCATCGGTGCCTTCTGGCTCGGCGAACGCCCCGTCGATGAAAACGGCGCTACCCTCGCCTCCCTCATGGGCCCCGGCTCCCACGGCTCCACCTACGGCGGAAACCCCCTCGTCTGCGCTACCTCCCTCGAAGTCCTCCGCGAAATCCGCGAAAAGGAACTCGCCATCCACGCCCTCCACCAGGAAGTCCGCATCCGCGAAACCATCCGCCAGTGGCACCTCCCCATCGTCACCGAAGTCCGCGGCATCGGCCTCCTCTTAGGCATCGGCCTCGACCCATCCATGATCCCCGTCCCCGAAGGCAAAAACCCTGCCCTCGTCGTCGTCTCACAACTCCTCGAACGCGGACTCCTCGTCCCAGCCGCCGGTCCCGAAACCATCCGCCTACTCCCACCTCTCAACGTCACCGACGAGGAAACCGATGAAGCCCTGGCCATCATCCACGACGTCCTCGCCTGCTTCTGCACCGCCTCCTCCTAACAAGAAGATGAAACACCTCCTCTCCATCGAAGAACTCACCGCCGCACAACTCACCGCCCTGCTCGACCACGCCGCCGTGCTCAAAGCCAACCGCGGCACACGCAATCCACAACCCCTCGCCGGCCAAACCTGGGCCCTCATCTTCACCAAATCCTCCACCCGCACCCGCGTCTCCTTCGAAGTCGGCATCCGCGAACTCGGCGGATTCCCCATGTTCCTCTCCAAAAACGACATCCAACTCGGCCGCGGCGAACCCATCCGGGACACCGCACGCGTCCTCGGCCGCATGGTCCACGGCTGCATCATCCGCACCTTCGCCCAACAGGACGTCATCGACTTCGCCGAATTCTCCAACATCCCCACCATCAACGCCCTAACAGACGACGAACACCCCTGCCAGATCCTCGCCGACCTCCTCACCATCCGCGAAAAACTCGGCACCTGGGAAAATCGCAAAATCGCCTTCATCGGCGACGGCTTCTCCAACATGACACGCTCCTGGATGTGGGCCGCCAAACACCTCGGCTTCGAACTCGTCGTCGCCTCCCCCATCGCCTGCCAGCCCCCCGCCGACTTCCTAACAAATCTCAACGCCCACAACGTCTCCATCACCACCGACCCCGCCGCCGCATCAAAAGGAGCCCACGTCATCAACACCGACGTCTGGCTCTCCATGGGCCAGGAAGGCCAAGCCGAAAAAGAAGCCGAATTCGCCGGCTTCGAAGTCAACTCCACCCTCCTCGCCCACTCCGCCCCCGGCCACATCGTCCTCCACTGCCTCCCCGCATACCGCGGCAAGGAAATCAGCGCCGAAGTCCTCGAACTCCACGCCGACACCATCTTCCAACAAGCCGAAAACCGCCTCCACGCCCAAAAAGCCATCCTCTGCGCCCTAGCCCGCTAAAAAACCTTGGCCCTGGCATCCTGCCAGCAGCCCTCCCCCAAAAAACCTCTTCTCCCACTCCCCCCTCAAAGCCCCTTGAACCCCTGATACTCAGGATAAGTCCCCGTCGGCACCGGCACCGGCCGCCACTCCCGGTTCAACCGCCGATACTTGTTGATAAACTGCGTCGGATCCGCCCAGTTCACCAGATCCGCAGGCACACTGCTCCGGCGCATCCCGATGTTGATGTTATGCCGGATCTCAAAATGCAAATGCGCCGCATACATCCCGCGGTTGCTCCCGATCGTCCCGATCTGCTGCCCCCGCTTCACCTGCTGCCCCACCCGCACCATGATCTTGTCCAAATGCCCATGCAGCGCATCACAATACTTCACCTGACCGCTCGCCGGATCCCGATACGCGTGCCGCACAATCACCACATTCCCCCAGCCCACCCGCACATCATAAGCCCACGTCACAATCCCATCCGCGATATTGTAAACCGGGTCCCCCAAATCCGTATCCCCGCCCCCACGGCCATTCCAGTCCTCACCGAAATGCTGCGGCGACCTCAACCTCAACCCCCGCGCCTTGTAATACCCCGCCCCATCCGGCTTCCCCACAGGAAAATCAAACCCATCCGCCAAATTCACCCGCGCCCCCTGCCCAACCGCCAACGACGGCAGCGAAGCCAACAAAATCGCCACCACCACCCCCAGCCAAACCAATCGCTTTCCTAAACCCATCATCGCCACAACTTCACCCCCACCAACGGAATGCAGCAAGCCGAAAAACACACCCTAGAAGCACCATCTCACACCACCCCACCTTCGCGACCTTCGCGCCTTCGCGGTGAAATCCCTCATCATTCCGACACCCCCACCCCACCCGGAAACACCACCCGCGCACTCACCGCATGATGATCCGAAATCATCGGCTCCTGATTCTCCAAAATCCCCGAAGAAATCACCCGCGCCCCTCGCGACACCAGAATGTGATCAATCTTGAAATACCCGTCCCGCTGCCCACTCCACAAATGCAACGTCCGCCGGTTCCTCTCACCCGCATTCAGCACCTGATACACATCCAACAATCCACCATCCCACTCCCCCTCCTCACCCGCCAAACTCACCCGCTCCCCAGCCAAAAACGCCACCGCAGGATTGCTCTCCACCGCATTGAAATCCCCCATCAAAACCACCGGCTCATCCCCACACCTCCGCCCATCGATCCTCTCCGCAATCAACCTCGCCGCCCTCTCCCGCGACCCCTGATGCCGGTGATCCCAATGCGTATTGAAAACATAAAACCCCCGCCCGCTCGCCCGATCCACCAACCTCACCCACGTGCAAACCCGCGGAATCCCATTCCCCCACGTCATCGATCCCGCCACCTCCGGCTTCGCCGAAAGCCAGAACATCCCCACATCCACCGCATCCGCCTCAAACCGATCCCGCCGATAAAAAATCGCCGAATACTCCCCCCTCCTCAACCCATCATCCCGTCCCCACCCCACCATCTCATAATCCGGCAGCGAAGCCCACAAATCCGCCACCTGCCCATGCAACCCCTCCTGCACCCCCAAAACATCAGGCCCCAACTTCCTCACCGCCCTCACCACCTGCGGAATCCGCCGCACCCACCCGCGCGAACCCCGATCCTCCGCCGTCTCATACCGCAAATTCAACGTCGTCAACGCCAACTCCAACGCCCCATCCGCCCTCACCGCCACCGCCCTCGGCGGACCCAAATCCCGCGCCCGGTCACACCCGGTCATCCCAGCCAAAACCAAAATCAAAACCGCCAGTCGCATGCCCCAAACCCTCCCTTCCCACCCACCCCCTTGTCAACCACCCCAAACCCCTCCCCCAATTCCTAACGGATAAAATACCCCAAATGCTCCAACTCCAGCGCCAAATCCACATTGTTCACCGTCACATCCGGCGGCACCTCCAACACAATCGGCGAGAAATTCAAAACCCCCTGGATCCCCGCCGCCACCAACCGATTCGCCACCGATTGCGCGAACTCCGCAGGCACACACAAAATCGCCAACTTCACCGGATGCTCCGTCACAAACCTCTCCAACTCCCCATCCGCCATCACCGGCACCGTCGTCACACGCACCCGCGCCACCTCCGGATTCGCATCAAACGCCGCAACCACCTCAAAACCCTCCTTCTCGAAACCCGGATACCGCAACAACGCCGAACCCAAATTCCCCGCCCCCACCAAAATCACCGGCTGCAAATGCTCCCGCCCCAACGTCTCACGGATCGTATTCCCTAACAACTCCACCGGATACCCCAACCCCCGCGTCCCAAACTGCCCGAAATACGCCAAATCCTTCCGCAACTGCGCCGGCTTCACCCCCGCCGCCTTCGCCAAAGTCGTCGAACTCACCATATCCACCCCATTGCCTAACAACTTCTGCAAGCAACGGTGATAAATCGAAAGACGGTAAATCGCCTTCTTCGGAATATCGAGCTTCTCGGCTTTGGGATCAGGAATTTCCACGGCAACAACTCTCTCAAAAGGATTCTTCGCCATTCCTCCCCCGCTGGCAACGCCTGAAACCGCATCCGCACTCGCCAACCCTCCCATCCCGGTGAAATGCTCCATCCAACCCACGGATGACCTCACCCCTCAATCTGCCCTCCCCCCGCCTCCGCTTCATCGACATGGCGCGCTCCATCGCCATCCTCCTCATGCTCGAAGGCCACTTCGTCGACCTCACCCTCGCCCAACAATGGCGACTCCCCGGCCACCCCATCTACGACACCTGGCTCTACATCCGCGGCATGACCGCACCCATGTTCTTCACCGTCACCGGCCTCGTCTTCGCCTACCTCCTCTCCGGCGCCAAAGAACCCGGATTCTGGCAAATCCCCCGCGTCCGCAAAGGCATCATCCGCGCCGCCGAACTCCTCATCTGGGGCTACCTCCTCCAACTCAACCTCCGCCTCCTCCCCGCCCTCCTCCACGGAGAAAAAGACCCATGGCTCGAAGCCTTCCACGTCCTCCAATGCATCGGCGTCGGACTCCTCGGCATGATCCTCCTCTTCTCCCTCGCCCGCCGCACCCGCGGCCTCCCCCTCGCCGCCATCTACGCCACCGCCGCCATCACCATCTACCTCCTCAAAATCTGGCTCGACCACGAACCCACCCACATCCCACAAAACGCCCCCACCTGGCTCCAAAACACCCTCAAAGGCCCACGCTCCCCCTTCCCCATCGCCCCCTGGCTCGGCTACACCTTCTACGGTGCTGCCCTCGGCGTCGCCGTCCGCGCCCTCCGCCCGCACCTCTCAAAACCCACCGCCCCCCTCGCCATCATCACCCTCGGCATCGCCCTCAGATTCGGCGGCTGGTGGATCGACCAACAACTCGCCCACACCCTCCTCAACCTCACCCACACCCCACCCCTCATCATCCACGACTTCTTCCACGGCCGCATCGGCGAAATGCTCATCGTCCTCGGCACCCTCGTCTGGATCGAAAACCGCTACCAACCCCGCGACTCCTGGTTCCTCACCATCGGCCAAAACACCTTCCCCATCTACGTCGCCCACGTCATCCTCCTCTACGGCGGCATCTTCGGCATCGGCCTCCGCCCCATCCTCGAAAACCGCCTCACCCCCTGGCAAGCCTCCCTCGGTGCCCTCCTCTTCGTCGCCCTCTTCGCCGCCCTCGCCCAAACCATCACCCCACTCCAAAACCTCTGGAAAACCCGCAAAAAAATCACCTAACCCCCCTCAACCCAAACCTCCCCAAATCCCTACATTCCTCATCCCCCCTCACAATCCCCCCTCTCTCCTTCCTGCCTTCCTTATCAAACCCTCTTCCCACTTCCCACTTCTCACTCGGCACTCATCCCCAAAATTCCGTAGTTCCCATCCCCGCACCAAACATTAGCCTCCCGGCGTGACCGAACCCGCACCCGCAACCCGCTGGCGCGCCGATGGAAAATTCCTCAGCGCCCACGGCACCCGCGTGTTCCCACTCTGCGTCACCTACGGCCCCTTCCCCGGCGGCTGGCCCGCCTCCTTCCATCACGACTTCTCACGCATCGCCGCCTCCGGCATCCAGGCCCTCCGCCTCTATCAAATGCCGGACCGCCACCTCCTCGATGCCGCCCAATCCCACCACCTCTCCGTCTTCGCCGGCCTCAACTGGGGACAAAACCACGACTTCATCCGCCAACCCCACTTCCTCTCCGCCGCCCAAGTCAACCTCGCCGAAAACCTCCGCCACATCGCCCACCACCCCGCCCTCGCAGGCATCTACGTCGGCAACGAAATCCCCGCGGACCTCGCCCGCTGGATCGGCCCCGTCCGCGTCCGCCAAACCCTCGAAAACCTCATCACCCTCGGCAAACAAATCGCCCCACACCTCCTCTTCGCCTACGCCAACTACCCCTCCACCGAATACCTCGAACCCGAAAACGCCGACTTCACCGCCTTCAACCTCTACCTCGAAAACGAACCCGCCTTCCGCTCCTACCTCAAACGCCTCCACCACATCGCCGGAGACCGCCCCCTCGTCATCTCCGAATTCGGCCTCGACAGCCAACGCAACGGCCTCACCCAACAAGCCCAAACCCTCCGCTGGGCCCTCGCCGCCGCCCGCCAACTCGAAACCGCCGCCTTCACCCTCTACGCCTGGTCGGACCGCTGGTGGAACAACGGCAACGAAATCCTCGACTGGGACTTCGGCCTCACCGACCGCCTCGGAAACCCCAAACCCGCCCTCGCATCCACCACCGCCTGGTCCCCACCACCTCCTCCACCCACCCCCACCGGCAACCCCACCTTCTCCGTCATCATCTGCACCCGCAACGGCCACGACCGCATCCACACCTGCCTCACCGCCTGCTACAATCTAGCAGGAAACGATCACGAAATCCTCGTCGTCGACGACGGCTCCACCGATGCCACCGCACACCTCGTCGCCACCCGCTTCCCCAACGTCCGCCTCATCCAACTCCCACCCTCCGGCCTCAGCGCCGCCAGAAACGCCGGTGCCGCCGCCGCTCACGGAAACATCCTCGCCTTCACCGATGACGACTGCGAGCCAGATCCCGAATGGCTCACCCGCCTCCTCCCCCACTTCCACTCCGGAAAATACGCCGCCGTCGGTGGCCCAAACCTCCCGCCACCACCCCACACCCTCACCCAAGCAGTCATCGCCGCACTCCCCGGCGCACCCAGCCACGTCCTGTTAGACGATGAGGAAGCCGAACACCTCCCAGGCTGCAACATCGCCGTCACCAAAGACGCCTTCCACTCCATCGGCGGCTTCGACCCACAATTCCGCACCGCCGGCGACGACGTCGACTTCTGCTGGCGCCTCTCCCACGCCGGACACCGCCTCGGCTTCGCCCCCGGAGCCTTCGTCTGGCACCACCGCCGCCCCTCCATCCGCGCCTTCCTCCGCCAACAAATCGGCTACGGCAAAGCCGAAAAACTCCTCCTCCAAAAACACCCCACCCACTTCTCTCCCAACGGCGGAGCCAAATGGCGCGGCTTCGTCTACGGCGGCGGCCCCATCCGTGCCACCGGCCAACCCGTCATCTACCACGGCCTCTTCGGCAACGCCCCCTTCCAATCCCTCATCAGCCGCACCCTCCCACTCCGCCCCATCCCCCCACCCTTCAATACCCCCCCCGCCCGCGCCCTCCACCGCCTCGTCTCCTGGCTCACCCCACGCCTCCGCGCCTGGTACCGCAACCACCAGCTCCGCCTAACAAACGAACCCCAACCAAAACCCCAACCCTCCCTCCCCACCGAGGAAATCACACTCCCCA
>SYAP01000285.1 GCA_005787565.1 Verrucomicrobiaceae bacterium
CGGTGCCGTCATCGGCAGCAAAGCCTTCGTCAACGACACCTTCCAAGCCGCCCGCCACCGCTTCCCCTCCACCCGCAAAACCGGCGCCCGCCCCCTCAAAGGCTCAGCAAAATCCGCCTCCAACCTCCTCTTCTCCCTCCGAGACCTCCGGGTCCGGCTGTGATCCTCCAATCAACGCCACCCTCGAACCCAACCCTCTTGTCCCACGACCAAAAGACACCATCAAAGTCCACCTTGACCCAATCAGCCCTGAAATCATGACTTGAGCCCATCCAAAAAATCCCCCGCCCGACTACACCCTCACCCCTCGGCATCGACCGCCACCCAAGCCCGCTTCCAATCCCTCCCCCGATTTTACGCTTCCCGCGCCCCGCCAACCTCCTATCATTCCCCCCATGACCCACCGGTTCGCCTCCCTCACGGCCCTGACCCTCGCAGGCCTCCTCCTCGCCTCCTGCGGCTCATCAGATCCGGAAATCCCCCTCATCTCCGGCAACCCCCAAGCCTCAACCGGAGAAGGCGAAGCCCTCTATCAGAAAGCAAAAGCCGCCGACGATGCAGGAAAAGCCGACCGCGCCATCAAACTCTACGACAAAACCGCCAACGAATACCCCTCCGCCCCAAGCGCCGGACAGGCACGCTACCGCCAAGCCCAGCTCCTCGAACAAAAAGGCGAAGTCGTCAAATCCTTCGATGCCTATCAGAAATTCATCACCCGCTACCAAGGCAACGGCCTCTACGCCACCGCCCTCGAACGCCAAGCCAAAATGGCCCAAGCCGCCGCAGACGGCGAAGTCAAATCCAGCTTCCTCGGCCTCAAATCCAAACTTCCCCTCGATCGCATCGTCACCATGCTCGGCAACGTCCGCGACAACGCCCCACGCTCAGCCACCTCCTCCCGCGCCCAATTCACCATCGGCGAACTCTATCAAGGCCGCGACAAACCCAAGGAAGCCATCGATGCCTACCGCAAACTCATCCGCGACCAACCCGACAGCCCCGAAGCCCCCGAAGCCCTCTTCCGCGTCGGCGTCATCCTCACCGAAGAAGCCAGCAAAGGTAACCAAAACCAAGCCACCCTCGAACTCGCTCGCGAATCCTTCAACGACTACCTCATCCAATACCCCGGCCAAAAACGCTCCGCCGAAGCCCGCAAATTCATCGAAAACCTCGGCGGCCTCGAACTCGAACGCACCTTCAACGTCGCCGAATTCTACCTCAAAACCGGCCAAATCGAATCCGCCAAAGTCTACTACCGCGACATCGTCCGCAGAACCGGCTCCGGAAAACTCCACGACGCATCCCGCGCCCGACTCAAAGAACTCGGCGAGTAAAATCAGCAAACCTTCGCGAAAGCCCCGCGCTTCCCAGCCCATGAAACTCCTCCTCTTCGCCCCACTCGCTCTCCTCCTCGCCTCCTGTGCCGGATACCAGCTCGGCGGTGTCAAACCCGCCCCACTCGCCCACGTCAAAGCTGTCGCCGTGCCCATGTTCGAAAACGACACCCAGCACCCCCGCGCCGAAGCCCTCGCCACCTCCGCCGTCACCTCCGCCTTCGCCCAGGACGGGACCTACCGCCTCGGCTCCACCGACAATACCGACGCCATCCTCGAAGGCAAAATCTCCAAAATCAAATACTCCTCCCTCCGCGGCCGCCGCTTCGACACCCTCCTCCCCGAAGAACTCAACTCCACCGTCGAACTCGAGTGGACCCTCCGAGACGCCAAAAACCCCACCGTCATCCTCGCCAGCGGAACCTCCATCGGCAAAAGCAAATTCTTCGTCGACGCCAACCTCCAAACCGCCCGCAACAACGCCCTCCCCGACGCCCTCGAACGCGCCGGCGAAGCACTCGTCTCACGCCTCGCCAACGGCTACTGACCCCCCTCCGCGGCCACCCGTCTAACCTGTTAGAATGAAACCGCGCCGCAAACAACCCGCCGCCACCCGCGCCGCCCTGCTCGACGCCGCCTCAGCCGCCTTCTCCCGCCACGGCTACCACGCCACCGGCACCGCCCCCCTCGTCGCCGCCGCCGGCCTCACCAAAGGCGCGCTCTTCCACCACTACCCGGACAAACCCGCCATCGCCACCGCCTGGGTCACCGAACGCCTCACCCCGGCCATCGAACAAGACTGGATCCACCCGCTCTCCCTCCTCAACTCCCCCGCAGACCTCCGCCAACTCTGCCGCACCCAACTCGCCACCCCCAATCCTCTCTCCCCACTCACCACCCTAACAGCCCTAAACGCGGAACTCGCCAACAGCGAGCCATCCCCCGCCGCCGCCCTCGAAAACCTCTTCGCCACCCTCCGCAACGCCATCGCGGACCTCCTCCAACGCGGCAAAACCACCGCTCTCGTCCACCCCTCCGTCGACCCACAAGCCGAGGCCACCCTCCTCCTCGCTCTCATCTCCGGCCTCACCGTCACCGCCACCACCCCGGACCTCCGCCGCGGCGCCCTCAACGCCATGGACGCCTACTTCGAAACCCTCAAAGCCCCCGGAACCTGAAAAACAGCACCAACCCTTTTCTAACATTTTCCCTCTAACAGCTCCTCTCAACACCCGCCTCCATCACTCCGGCAACGCCTTCTCCGTAAACTCCAACCACGGCACCAACTCACCCTTCGCCGCCCGGTCCAGCGCCTTCTGCAAAGCATCCTCCGTCCACCCCGGATTCTTGTCCGGCAACCCCTCCAACATCCGCTTCGCATCCGGCGTCTTCGTCACCAATCCACCCTTCGGCACCTCTCCCCCCGCCGACCAAAGCACGCCGTTCAGCACCATCTTCCGCACCTCGTCATGCGCCCATGACCAGTGGAAATGCCCACCCGTAAAACCGAACGCACGCCCACCCTTCGGCCTCGGAAACGCCCACGCCACATACTGATCCTTTCCCTCCTCCATCGACGCCCGCGCCGCATCATTCCCCCGATACGGCGTCAACCCCGGCTCCACCAACTCCTTCGCCGGCCTCACCGGAAACAACGGCTCCACCTTCCCGTGCTCATGCCCGCACTCCCGCAAATGGAAATAACACTCATCATACAACGCGAACGGCTTCACCCCACGCATCACCGGATGTGACGACGGCGTCTCAAACCTCGCCTGCCAAAACGTGCTGATCGAGTGAAACGCCTCAAAATCCGTCCCCATCAAACCCCGCCACTTCGCCCGCCGCGGATCCTCCCCCTGCGACTTGCTCTCCGGACTCTCCGCCTGGATCCCCGTCGCCCAATGCAACGCCACCAACCCCTTCCCAGCATTCATGAAAGCCTCCAACTCCGCCAACCGGTCATTCGCCGGATGCGCATGCCACCCATCCGCATAAATCACCAAAGCATCCGCCTCCGCCAAAACCTCCGCCCCGGGCCACTCCGTCACCACCTCCGCCACCACCCC
>SYAP01000286.1 GCA_005787565.1 Verrucomicrobiaceae bacterium
GTCGCCGATTCCGATCCCGAGAAGGAATACGACGAAACCCTCCACAAAGCCGCAGGCATCCGCCTCGCCCTCGAACGCTGGAGCCGCCGCCCGGTATTCTAACGCCCCCATCATCCCCGCTTGCGTGGCGGCATGCCGCATGCGAGACCTTGCCCGTGCCATCCCTCATCCGTCGCACCGGCCCCTTCGCATGGCGCAACCCGCGGCTCTACGTCCTCTTCACACTTTTCTACAACGCCCGCGCCTACTACCCGGTCCTCGCCGTCCTCTTCACCGATCTCGGCCTCACCCTCGACCAATACGTCATGCTCAACGCCGCCTGGGCCGCCTCCATCTTCCTGTTAGAAGTCCCCTCCGGCGCCCTCGCAGACACCATCGGCCGCAAACGCCTCCTCGTCTTCTCCGCCTCCCTCATGGTCGTCGAAATGGGCGTCCTCCTCCTTGCCCCCAAAGACGGCGGCTGGCTCCTCTTCGCCCTCTGCCTCCTCAACCGCATCCTCTCCGGCGCATCCGAAGCCGCCGCCAGCGGTGCCGACGAAGCCATCGCATACGACTCCCTCCCCGAAGAAGGCCGACAAGCCGCATGGGACACCGTCCTCGCCACCACCATGCGCTGGCGCTCCGTCGGACTCCTCATCGCCATGACCCTCGGCGGCCTCCTCTACGATCCCTCATGGTGGAACAACCTCGTCGGAGAAACCTTCCACGTCTCCCTGGAAATCGCCCACCGCCTCCCCGTCGCCCTCGTCTTCCTCCAAGGCATCGCCTGCCTCCTCATCGCACTCCGCTTCGAAGAAACCCGCCCCCAGCACGCCGACCCACGCGGCAAGTGCGCCTCCGCATTCCGCCTCACCCTCCGCACCGCCGCTTATGCCTTCACCACCCGACACATCGCCATCGTCCTCCTCGGTGCCGTCCTCATCGATTCCGTAGCGCGAAACTTCGCCACCCTCGTCAGCCAATACTACCGCCTCATCCAAATCCCCGGCTGGGCCTTCGGGCTCATCGGATCCGCCATCGCCATCGGAAACTGGTTCGTCCCCACCATCGCCGCCCGCGTCAACCGCCGCGTCTCCACCAACGCCTCGCTCCTCATCGGCGGCTGCGTCGCCTCCCTCGGCCTCTTCGCCCTCGTCCCCGCCTGGCCATGGCTCGGCCTCATCCCCGCCATGCTTCTCATGACACTGTTAGGCTTCATCGGCTTCACCGTCAGCCGCTTCCTCCACAGCGTCGCCACCTCCGATCAACGCGCCACCCTCCTCTCCGTCAAAGGCCTCGTCTTCAACCTCGGATACGGAGCCGCCTCCCTCGCCTTCTCCCTCCTCCTCGCCGGCCTCGATACCGGCGACCACACCGCCTTCCAACGCGCCCTCCTCTGGCAAGCCATCCTCTTCACCGCCGCCCTCGCCCCCTTCGCCACCACCGTCCATCTCACCACCCGCCCCAAACCCTGAACCCTCGGAAAATTCGATGGAAAAAATCAGCCCCTTCCCCAAACTCACAACATGAAAAAAATCATCGCCCTCCTCCTCATTTCCATCATCACCCTCCCATCCAACACCTCCGCCGAACCAGCCCCCAAAAAACCGCGCAACACATTGAAATATCACTGGCTGCGCGGCCATCAGGAAAACGGCGGCTGGCGGTTTCGCATCCGGGCCTACTGGGAAACCAGATACGGGGAAGAAGGCACCGCCTCCATGGAACTGATCGGCCCATCCATGCGAATCCCCATCTCCCTCGAATCATTCGACGTCCTCGGCCCTACCGAAGGCTATGTCGATTTCTCACTACCCGAGGAACTGGCAAAACAATGCTCCGTCCGCGTGAAATTCGTCGGCTACCACCAAAGCTACCAATGGACCAGCCCCGAACCCATCACCGTTCCCCTCACCGAAATCATGAAAGAAGCCAAATCAATCCAACCCCAACAATCCCCACCCAACAAAAAGTAATCCCCACCCCGGCAACGCCGACAGCCTCGTCGGCAAGCCAATGCGACACCCTTGGCAATCGCGTGGGGCAAAGCCCTTTACGCGACTCACCTCCGCGCCTTCGCGATTCCCTCTCTTCTCCGACCTTAAGACCTTAAGACCTTCGACCTTAAGACTCTTCCACTTCCCCCGTCTCTCCGCTCGCATCTTCCAACCCGGCCCGGGACCGAGTGGCTTGCCAAGGCGCAATGGATGTGGCAATGAAGGCGTCATGAACACCACACTCAGTCTCGATGAAGCTGGCAGGTTGGTGCTGCCAAACAACGCGCTACGCCTGCTTGGAATGAAGCCGGGCGATCAGGTCCGTGCCGATGTCAGCCCGAACCGCATCGACATTTGCCCTGAGCCTCCAGTCGTTTCCGAGGGTATGATCGAAAAGGGCGTTCTCGTGATGGCACGGCAGAACATCCCGATGGACGCCGCCTCCGCCGTCCGCGCCGACCGTGACGCCTTGGCCGACCGCTCACTCCCGCGATGAGCGCTCTGCTCGATAGCTCGGTGCTTGTCGCCGCACTCGCCTCCGACGAACTCAAGCATGCCGAGTGCCTCGCACGTCTGCTGACCGGCGACAACTGCATCTACTCACACGCGTTGCTTGAAACCTTCTCAACCCTGACCGGCGGAAAACTCGTCGTCAGGGTCACTGCCGATTTCGCCGTTCGGATGCTCTCGGAAACCGTTCTTCCACGCGTCACGGTGATTGAACTCTCTTCCGTGGAAATCATCGAGGCACTCCGAGTTGCTCAATCCCGCGGAATACGCGGCGGCGGCGTCTATGACTACATGCACTTGGTCGCGGCAAAAAAAGCCAACGCTTCCGTGATCCACACTCTCAACATGGACGACTTCATCCATCTTCATCGCGGAAATGACCCCGAAGTTCAGCTCCCTTAGTCGCGCCTCTTCCGATTCAAATCATCAATCTCCAAACCTCGTTCCTCACCAATCGCGTGGGGCAAAGCCCTTCACGCGACCCACCAATCGCGTGGGGCAAAGCCCTTTACGCGACGCACCAATCGCGTGAGGCAAAGCCTTTTACGCGACTCACCCCCATGACCTCCGCCGAATACCGCACCGCCCTCGACGCACTGCCCTACGGCAAACGCCTCCCCGGCGCGATCTATCTGCTAGACCCCGGCGACTCACCACCCCTTCCCTCCCTCCTCCACATCACCGTCGCCGAACTCCGCAAACGCCTCGAAATCCACCCCCACTTCAACCTCCTCAAATTCCACACCTCCTCCCCCAAAATCTCCTTCCTCGCCTATCCAGACTTCGAAAAACTCCCCCACCCGGCCCTCGCCGAATCCATCCTCGTCGACCTCATCACCGGCAAAATCCGCCGCGACGATTACCGCCAGCGCGCCAACCCACCCATCCTCCACCGCAAAGAAACCTTCATCCCTCCCACTCACCCAC
>SYAP01000287.1 GCA_005787565.1 Verrucomicrobiaceae bacterium
AAAATCAAAAACTCCCTCAAACAGATCGGCGACATGCAGGTCATGGAATGGGACTTCATGGCCCTGCTCAACAAGGACATCAAGGAACTCGAAATCGCCGACTCCCTCCGCAAACTCGGCAACAAGAAGGTCCTCGACTGGGACTTCAAGTCCACCCTCCCCGCCGTTCATGAATTCGTCCACCAGGAAGTCGATGTCGCTGGTTGGGTCAAACGCGCCGCCGACTACAAGGTCATCGATTGGGATTCGAAAAGCCCCGAATCCATCGACCAGAAGGCACCCGTCCCCAAACCCATCCCCACCCCCGAGGAAATCCAATCCCTCACCCGACAGCTTCACGACTTCCTCCAATACCTCGCCTCCAACCTCCTTCACCAACCCGACCGCGCCGAAATCCGCATCATCGAACCCACACCCGGAATGTTGTGGTGCAAACTCCTCGTCGCCCAAGCCGACGTAAAACCCCTTAAATCACGAGAGATACAAACCATTTAAAAGCCACTTGCACCGCCTGAGTCCGAGGAGGAGAGAGATCACCCGCCGCAGCACTTCTTGAACTTGCGGCCACTTCCACAAGGACACGGCAACTTGCGGCCGCCGGAAGGCGTTGGGGTGGCCGGAGAAGGAGGCAGAGCAGGATTTTGCCGTTCCCGCTCGGCCCTCCATTTTCGACGCTCGCGCTTCCTTTGCTGCTTTTCGGCCTCCGCGCGTTCAATTGCTTCCTGATGCTTGAGCACCTTGGCGTTCCACAGCGGCTCCCTTGCGGCGAACTCCTCCAGGGTGAGCGGCACGCCGGGGGACTTGCCCCAGATCTCGACTTACATCGATGCGATAGCCGCCGGATCTCTGGCAAAAATGCGAGAAGTGCTCTGGTTGATCGCATAGACCGGTTGCCAATAGTAGTTGCCGAAACTCGAAGCTTGAAGAAGCGGTAGGCTCCGATCCACCGAAACCCATGAGGTGTCCCCGCCAGAGGCAAGGCGATTTTCATCGGCTTTCCATAGGCACAGCGATTCCTAGATCGCCACTCTTTGTTCTTGTTCCAAGGCAGTGGCGAAGTCTGATCCGAGGTTCTCTTCACTGATCACTTCTCACTCGGCACTTCTCACTCGGCACTTCTCACTTCTCACTTCTCACTTCTCACTCGGAACTCCCCCCTCTTCACCTGAACTTCACACCAAGCTTCTGCGTCAGCATCTCTAACATCCGCTGATGCGCCGCATCCACCTCGCCGGACTGCAACGTCCGTCCCGAGTCCCGGTAGTGAAACCGATACGCCACCGACTTCCGGTCCGCCGCCAGCTTCACCCCGCTCGCATCCGCGAAAACATCGAAACACTCGAACGAAACCAGCAACGGCTCCGCATGCTTGAGCACCGCCCCCTCGATCTCCGAAGCAGGCAACGTCGCCGCCACCTCCATCGCCGCATCCCGCGAGGAACCCGGAAACTGCGGCAAATCCTCAACATGATCCACACCGGCCAGTAACTTCCTCAACTTCCCTAAATCCAGCTCCGCCACATACACCGGCGACACGAAATCCAACTCCCGCTCCCGCGCCGGCAACAACCGCGCGACCACACCCACATTCTGGTCATCAGCCTTGATGTCACATCCCAACGCGAACCCTTCCCGCTCCCGCGGCACAAAACGGATCGTCTTGTTTGGAACCAGCGCCTGCACCAGCCCCTTCAGGTCATACAAATCCGCCTGCCGCTCCGCCTGATTCCACCCGCCCACCGCTGCCCCACCGGACACCAGCAACCCCAGCGTCTCGCTCTCCTGATCCTTCGCCTTCCCGCCTCCCGCATTGCGGAAAACCCGGCCCATCTCGAAAAATCTCAACGACTTCGCCTGCTGACGCACATTTCTAACAGCAGACGCCACCAACCCCGGCACGATGCTCGGCCGCATCACCGCATGATCCTCGCTCAACGGCAGCTTCACCCGGATCACATCCCCATCCTGCATCGGCCTCAACGGCAACGCATCCACCATCTGCCCATCCGCGATCAACTTGATCGTCTGGCACTCATAGACCCCCAGCGCCGCCAAACGCCGCCGCAACACCAAGTCCGCATCATAGGCCAGATCCACCGCACTCGCCGGAACAAACGCCCCGAGAAAACGCGACGGCACATTTGCCAACCCGTGCACCCGCGCGATCTCCTCTACCAAATCGATATGCCTCTGCAAATCCGCACGGAAAGACGGCACCTCCCACAATCCATCCGCCCGCTCCGTTAGACCCAACCGCGTCAGGATCGCCCCGGCATCCGTTAGGGAAATCGACCCACCCATCAACTGATCCAACCGCGCCGCATCCAGCGCCACCGGCTTCGTCAGCACCGGTGCCTCGCCCGCCACCTCCGTCGCCCCCGCCACACTCCCGCCCGCCGTCTCCAAAATCAACTTCACCGCCAGCGCAGACGCCGCAAGCACACCCTGCGGATCCACCCCACGCTCGAAACGATACGACGAATCCGACATCAAAGCCGTCCGCCGCGATGTCCGCCGGATCCCCTGCGGCACAAAGTACGCCGACTCTAGTAAAATCTCCGTCGTCCCCTCCGTCACCCCGCTCTCCAACCCACCCATCACCCCGGCCAAAGCCAGCGCCGCTCCGGACTCATCCGAAATCACCAGATCATCCGCCTTCAACACATGCTCGGACTCATCAAGCGCACCAAACACCTCACCCTCCCGCGCCTGCCTCACCACAATCCCGCCACTCACCTTCCCCGCATCAAACGCATGCAGCGGCTGACCCAGCTCATGCAGCACGAAATTCGTCACATCCACAATGTTGTTGATCGGCCGCAACCCGATCGACTCCAACCGACCCTTCAGCCACTCCGGCGACTCCTTAACCGTCACCCCGGAAATCCGCACCGCCGAATAAAGCGGACACCCCTCCGACTCCAACCGGATCGAACCCGCCGCCACCGTCGGAACCTCGGGAATCTCCATCACCTTCAACGGCGTCTTCAACAACGTCGCCAACTCCCGCGCCATCCCGTAATGGCTCAGCAAATCCGGACGGTTCGGCGTCACCTCCAGCTCTAACAACGTATCCGAATCAAACATCTCCTTCACCGGCTTCCCGATCACCGCATCCTCCGGCAAAATCAGCAACCCATCCTCACCCGGCGGCAATCCGATCTCCTGCGCCGAACACAACATCCCGCGCGACTCCACCTTCCGCATCACCGTCTCACCGATCGTGAAACCACCCGGCAATGCAGCCCCCGGCAACGCACACGGAACCTTGTCCGCCACCTTGTAATTCTGCGCCCCACACACGATCTGCCGCAACACACCCTCCCCCGCATCCACCTGCGTCACCTTCAACCGGTCCGCGTTCGGGTGCTGCACCGCCTCCTTGATCTGCGCCACCACAATCTTCTCCGAGGAAATCCCCTTCGACACAATCCCCTCCACCTCAACCCCCGCAAAAGTGAACAAATCATCAATCTCCTTGATCGATTTCCCCGACAAATCGAGATGAGTAGAAAGCCAGTTGAGTGATACGTTCATAGTGGTAAATTGAATATGGATAAAATTGCGTAAAGCTTCATGAATGCTCCACGGGCGGATTCTCTTGATATTGATTCACCACCCTGCGAATGCCGTTTTTGATCAGCGGAACATTAAAATTGATCAGAAACCCGATCGTCTTTTGAGATAACTTGAGATAGGTCAAAATCTGGGCCTGATGGATAGGAGCCAGTTGCTCCACTGCCTTGAGTTCAATCAGAACCGCATTCTCCACCAGAAGATCAATTCGATAACCCACATCAATCACGATCCCATCATACTCGATCGCTTGGGCCTTTTGCCGCTCGACGGAATACCCTCTGCGAACCAACTCATGTTCCAAACAAGCCTCATAAGCACTCTCCAGCAATCCCGGTCCCAGCTTGCTGTGGACCTTGAACGCGGAGTCAACGACATCCGAAGCGATGGACTCGAGGGACTTCATTCTTAATTCATCTTCAAAACTTAGCGAACTTCGCGTCTTCGCGGTTAAAAATTCCACATCACGCGAACTGCTTCAGAAAACGAACATCGTTCTCAATCAGCAAACGGATATCCTTGATCCCCCAACGGATCATCGCCAACCGGTCCAAGCCCATGCCAAAGGCAAATCCCGTCACCGCCGCCGGATCAAACGCATCATCCTTCCGCGTCTTGCTCACCGACTCGAAAACCGCCGGATCCACCATCCCGCATCCCGCCACCTCGATCCATCGCGGAGCCTGCCCCTTCACCGTCAGCTTCACATCAATCTCGAAACTCGGCTCCGTGAACGGGAAGAAATGCGGCCGGAAGCGCACCTCCGTCTGCGGCCCGAACAACTCCTGAAGGAAATACTCAAGCGTCCCCTTCAGATCCGGCAATGAAACATCCTCCGCCACATACAAACCCTCTAACTGATTGAAAACCGATAGATGCGTCGCATCAATCTCATCCCGCCGATACGCCGACCCCGGCGCAATGATCCGCACCGGCGGCTTTGCACCCTCCATCGTCCGGATCTGCACGCTCGACGTATGCGTCCGCAACAACTTCCCGGAATCGAAATAAAACGTATCCTTCTCATTCCGCGCCGGATGATCCGCCGGCGTGTTCAGCGCATCGAAACAATGGAACTCATCCTCGATCTCCGGCCCGTCCGCCAACGCGAAACCCATCCGCCGCAAAATCCCGATCGCCTCATCACGGATCAACGTCAGCGGATGCAGCGCACCCGTCAAAACCGCCCGCCCGGGCAACGTCACATCAATCCCGGCCAACGCCGCCCGATCCGCCACCTCCTGCAAAGCCAATTGCTTCTTCTCCAGCGCCGTCGTGATCGCGGACCGCGCCGCATTCAACAACTGCCCCACCTCCGCCTTCTCCTCCTTCGGCACATCCTTGATCCCCGCCGCCGCCAGCGTCAGCGACCCCTTCTTCCCCAGAACCGCCACCCGGGCGTCCTCCAGCGCACGGACATCCCCGGCGTTCGCAATCAATTCAAGGGCTTCGGTTTGGATGGATGAAATCTGCTCCTTCATGAGAAAGCCCGTGCCCATAACCGGGTTTCCCCCCGCGGTCAAAGCCAAGCTTCCCCCAATCCACCCCACCCGGGACCGCCGACGTCTCGTCGGCCAGCCAATGGTCATCCAATGAAAAGCGCAAAGCCCTCTCCCTCTCCTCTTCTCCCCTCCTCAAAACCACCGCACCAACAACTCCATCATCCGCTCCTGCCACCTCCGGTAAGGCCCGTTCAACGCCACCTGCATCGGCTTGAACCGCCCCTGCCGGAAAACCGACCGCTCCTGCGAAAACGTCCGGAAACTCGCCTCCCCATGATAATTCCCCACCCCACTCTCACCACTCCCACCAAACGGCAAATGATGATTCCCCACATGCAAAACCACATCATTCACCGTCACCCCGCCCGACCGCGTCCCCCGCAAAACCCGCTCCACCCACTCCTCATCATACGAGAAAACATACAGCGCCAATGGCGTCGCCCCCCTCCCGATACTCCCCATCACCTCATCCACATCATCATACGGCACCACCGGCAACAACGGCCCGAAAATCTCCTCCCTCATCAAATCCGATCCCTCATCCGGCTCAAAGACCGGCGTCAACCCCACCACCCGCGCCGATTCCCCATCCGGCACAACAAACTCCCCGCCGCACCCCTCCCGCAACTTCCTCAACCGCTCCGCATGCCGCTCCGTAATGATCGCCGGCCCATCCCCCGGCACTGGCTGAAACTCCGCCGCCTGCCTCTTCAGCTCCGCCATCAACTCCCCCGCCCGCGCCCTCGGCACAAACACATGATCCGGCGCCACACACGTCTGCCCCCCCATCAGCCACTTCACCCACAAAATCCGCGTCGCCTCCACTTCCAGCGGAAAATCCCCAACCACAATCACAGGACTCGTGCCACCCACCTCCAACGTCACCGGCGGCAAA
>SYAP01000288.1 GCA_005787565.1 Verrucomicrobiaceae bacterium
CCACCCGCCAATACCTCGAAATTCCCCTCGATATCCCACCAGGCGGCACCTCACCCGATGGCACCGCATACACCTACACCGCCAACGACGCCAGCACCGGCGATCTCGATGGCGACGGCGAATATGAAATCATCCTCCGCTGGGAACCCGCCAACTCCTGGGGCGGCGGCATCGGCGAACACACCGGTCCTGTCTTGCTGGACGCCTATCAGCTAGACGGCACCCGTCTCTGGCGCATCAACCTCGGCCCCAACGTCAACGCCTCCGCCCACATCACCTGCTTCATCGTCTACGATCTCGACGGCGACGGGAAATCCGAAGTCGCCTCCATGACCAGCGATGGCACCATCGATGGCATCGGAAACCCCATTGGAAATCCCACCGCCGATCACCGCAGCTCTAACGGCGTCGTCCTCTCCGGCCCGGAATTCCTCACCCTCTTCAACGGCCAGACCGGTGCAGCCATCTCCTCCACCCTCTTCGTCCCCCAACGCCACCCCTCCACCCTCACCCCCACCTCCCAGCAAATCGAGGACATCTGGGGTGATGGCTACGGCAACCGCGTCAACCGCTTCCTCGCCGGCGTCGCCTACCTCGATGGTAAACGCCCAAGCCTCATCTTCGCCCGTGGCTACTACACCCGCACCGTCATCTCCGCATGGGACTGGCGGAACGCCAATCTAACAAACCGCTGGACCTTCGATAGCGACGACGGCACGCCCGGCAACGCCGCTTATCGCGGCCAGGGCGCACACTCCCTCAGCATCGGCGATCTCGATCAGGACGGCCTCGATGAAATCTCCTACGGTGCCTGCGCCATCGACGATGATGGCACCCCACTCTGGAACTCCGGCCTCGGCCACGGCGACGCCACCCACCTCACCGACATGGACCCAGCCCGGCCCGGACTCGAGTTCTTCATGCCTCACGAAGACCCCGGCTCATACGGCCCACACGGCATCTCCTACCACGACGCGCGCACTGGCCAAGTCCTCTGGAGTCTATCAGGAAATGGCAGCGACGTCGGTCGCGGCGTCACCTTCGACATCGATCCCAATCACCCCGGCTTCGAACGCTGGGCCTCAAACAGCTCCGTCGTCTTCAATCTGAACGGCGACCCCATCCCCACCACCTCACGCCCGTCCTACAACTTCGGCGTCTGGTGGGATGCCGACCTTTGCCGCGAACTCCTCGACCAGAACCGCATCGACAAATGGGTTCCCGCAAATGGCAACACCACCCGCCTCCTAACAGCCACCGGCGCGTCCTCCAACAACGGCACCAAAGCCACCCCCGCCCTCACTGCGGACATCCTTGGCGATTGGCGTGAGGAGATCATCCTCCGCGCCTCGGACAACACGTCCCTCCGCATCTACACCACAACCATACCCGCATCTAACAGGCTCTACACCCTCATGCACGACCCGCACTACCGCGTCGCCGTCGCATGGCAGAACTCCGGCTACAACCAACCCCCACACCCGGGCTTCTTCCTCGGTCACGACATGCCCGCTCCCCCGCGCTCCCCCATCTGGGAAGGCAACCTGATCTGGAAGGGCGGCAGCAACGGAAATTCCTTCGATACCATAACCCCGAACTTCAATACCAACTCCTCGCAACCCGCCCCCTCCCCATTCACCTCCGGTAACACAATCCTCTTCGATGGCTCCGGCCAGATCAATCCCCCGGTCAATCTAGCAGTAAATCTCTCGCCCGCCGCCGTTGTCGTCCACAACCCGCTCGATCACGATTTCACTTTCACCGGCACCGGATCCTTCACCGGTGACATGTCTCTCACCAAATCCGGTCACGGAAATCTCACCATCAACGGAACCCATCCATTCATTGGCCCCACCATCATCAACCAAGGCTCCCTCACCCTCACCGGCCACCTCACCACCAGCCCGCTCACCATCCAGGGATACGGCACCCTGTTAGGAACAGGTGCCCTCGGTTCGGGCCTCATCTGCGAACCCCATTCAACCATCTCCCCCGGCATCACCGGCCCCGGCACCCTCAGCATCACCGGCAACACCACTTTCAACCGCGCAAACATCGACTTCCAACTCGCCTCAACCCCCGCCGCCACTCACGATCGCATCGCCATCACCGGCGATCTCGATCTATCAGGAGGAACCATCCTGCGCCTCACTTCACTCGGAGCCACCCCGACCCCCGGCATCTACACCCTCATCACCTACACCGGTAACCTGACCGGCAGCCTCGCCAATCTCACATACCAAGGACTTTCCGGCCTCCCCGCCACCCTCGCCCTCGCTCCCAATGCCATCGTCCTTCAGGTCACCGCCACTCGCACTCCCGCCTCCATCACCTGGCGGGGCTCCGGCAACCTCTGGGATCTCCACCAATCAGAAAACTGGCTCCTCGCCGGCAGTCCCGCAACCTTCGTCACCGGCGACCACGTCACTTTCGACTCCGCCGGAGCCAGCTCTAACGTCATCACTCTCGCGGAAACCCTCGTCCCTGCATCCGTCACCCTAACCGGACCCACCGACTACATCCTCACCGGTCCCGGCACCATCGCAGGCAATACCTCCCTAACAAAATCAGGCGCTTCCACCCTCACGCTTGCCACCACCAACTCCCACACCGGCCCCACCTCCCTCACCGGCGGCATCGTCAGCATTGCAAATCTCTCACCCGCCGGCCAACCCGGCCCCTTCGGCTCAGCCACCGCCTCACCATCAAACCTGAACCTAACAGACATCACTCTCCGCTTCACCGGAAACACCTCCTCCACCGATCGCGGCGCGACCCTCCAAGGCACCGGCACCACTTTCGAAATCCCCACCGCCGCCTCCAACCTCATCTGGTTGGGTGAAATCATCGGCCCCGGCTCACTCTCCAAAACCGGCCCCGGAACCCTCACCCTCAGCAACGCCAACACCCACTCCGGCGGCACCACCATCAATGCCGGAACCGTTCGCCTCGGCAACGATATCGCCAATCAATCCGCACTCGGCTCCGGCACCCTCACACTCGCTGGCGGAACCCTCACCATGAACAACTCGGAAGGCGGAAATGCCGACCTCTCATCCTGGCCCATCCACGTCCCCTCGGGCTCCTCCGGCCGACTCAATCTCGATGGCCGCTGCACCCTCGCCGGCCCGCTCACCGGATCAGGAACCTTCAACTGCTTCACCGGCTTCGTCCGCGCCGACATCACCGGAAACTGGAGCGCATTCACCGGAAAAGTTAACATCCTCACCGACTCCGCTGGCGGCGAGTTCCGCGTCGCCAACTCCTCCGGCATGCCACTCGCCCACCTCGACCTCTCAGGACCCCTCACCATGATCAACCGCGGAAACTCAGGCGCAACTATCCCCATCGGCCACCTGACAGGAACCCACGATTCAAGAATCTCCGCCGGCTCAGGCTCAGGCCTAGGCGCCCAAAACCCCGTCACATGGCGCATCGGCTCCCTCGGCCTCGACGGCACCTTCTCCGGCACCCTCCAAGGCTCCGTCAACCTCATCAAGGAAGGCCCGGGAATACTCGATCTATCAGGATCTAACACCCACACCGGAAACACCACCGTCACCGGCGGCACCCTCCGCATCAGCGGATCCACCACCGGCACCACCATCACCGTGCAAAGCGGCGGCACACTCTCTGGCCCGGGAACCATCAACGGCAATGCAATCCTCCAGAATAACGCCACCCTCCTGCTAGGCGGCAGCGCGGAAGCCATAGAAACCCTCCAAATCAATGGCAACCTCACCCTCTCCGGCATAACCCGTTTCACCTCGGAATCCAAACCCTCCGGAACCTATCAAATCCTCCGCTACACCGGAACCATCTCCGGCACTCCCGATTTCCAATGGTCCCCGCCTCCCGGCTTCCCACTGAATGCGGAAATCCAACACCTCCCCCCATCCGGCGGAAACCCCGGAACCATCACCCTGATCCTGACAAACCCACCACGCGCCCCTGCGGAAATCCTCTGGACCGGCAACACCAACCAGCTCTGGGACACCACCACCGCCAACTGGACCGTCTTCAAGACACCCACCAGCTTCCAAACCGGCGACACAACCCTCTTCACATCACCCGCCGGTTCTAACACCACCGTCGATATCACCCAACTCCTCGAACCCGCCGCCATCATCATCCAAGGCGAGGGCAATCTCACCCTGACAGGCTCCGGCTCGGTCACCAGTACCGCCAGCCTCCTTAAATCCGGCACCGGCACCCTCACCATCACCTCCGCACACTCGTTCACCGGCGGAACCACCCTCCGCTCTGGTACCCTCGCCATCCAGCACGCATCCTCACTCGGCTCCGGCACCATCATTCTCGATGGCGGCACCTGGTCAACTTCCACCCTCACACCAATCAACCCCACCCACGTCCTCACGGACTCCGCCATCTCCGGCGGCAGCCCGGGTGGAACCCACGGCATCAAGGCCATCTCCGGCTCCGCAAACCTCACCCTCGTCGCCACCAATGTCTTCGATCTCGAAGGCTCCCTCAACAACTTCACCGGTCGCATCACCCTCTCCGGCTCAGGATCCTTCCGCTTCTTCGGCAGCAACGGCGGCTCTAACACCGCCTTCGATCTCGGTACACGCTCCCTCTCGGCCCGCTCAGGAAATGCCATCGCACTCGGCTCGCTCGATGGCTCACCGGGCTCATCCCTCTCCGGCTCCAGCGGCTCCGGAAACAACCAGCCTGTCACCTACACCATCGGCGGAAACAACAACCACTCCACCTTCTCCGGCACCCTCTCCAACGGCAACGGCCCGCTCTCCATCATCAAAACCGGTACCGGAAACCTCACTCTAACCGGAACATCCACACTCAACGGTTCCCTCACCACCCAACAAGGCACCCTCACCATCAACGGCTCCACCTCCGCATCTAACATCACCTTCGAACAACCCGCAACCCTCGCCGGCTCTGGCACCATCGGCGGCAACACCACCTGCCACGGAACCATCTCACCCACCGGCCCCCTCACCATCTCCGGAAACCTGAAGGTCACCGAAAACTCCCGCATCGCATTCCATCTCGGCACCACCCCGGACTCCCTCGCCATCAACGGAAACCTAACAGCCAGCGGCATCATCGACCTCCTCCCCGCACCCGGCCTCACCTCCGGGACCTACACCCTCATCACCCACACCGGCTCCCTCGTGGCCACCGGCCTCCGCCTCGGCTCCATTCCGCCCGGCTACCAGGCATCCCTCATCACCTCCACCCCGAACCAGATCCGCGTGAACCTCACCCCGCTGCTCTCACCCTTCGCCACCTGGCAGATCCAACACTTCGCCTCCACCACCCACCCGGACGCCGCACCCACCGCCGATCCCGACCACGACGGCACCACCAACGAAATCGAATTCCTGTTAGGCCTGCTCCCGCTCGACCCCTCCTCCGCCTTCAAGGCATCTCTTTCTAACACACCCACCGGCTTCCAACTCTCCTGGCCCACCGCCCCCAATGTCACCTTCCACGTCCAGCGCAGCCCCTCCCCCGCAGGCCCATGGTCCACCATCCACACTACCATCGGCACCGGCAACTTCACCGACACCAACCCGCCTCCGGACCGCGCCTTCTACCGCATCCTCATTCCCTGATCACTTCCCGGGGATTACCCGTTCGGGGGATTGGCCACACCTCGATTCCCGCTAGCATCCAAGTCACTTGTAGCTTGCCAAAAACCCATGAAATCGAAAGCCACACACTTCCTCGCGCTCTTCATCGCAAGTATCGCATCCGTTCACGGGGCCACGGTAACCTGGGTCGGTCTTGGCTCCACTGACAACTTCAACGATACAGCCAACTGGAGTCCCGCCGTTGCATTGGATGCGGGAAACACCATCACCTTCGATGGATCAACCCGCCTCTCCCCTAACAACAACATCACCCTCACCGGCAGCGACAACGCCATCACCTTCGCTTCCACCGCCGGGGCATTCACTCTCACCGGCAATGCCATCCGCATGGGAAACCTTGTCAACAACTCGTCCAACCTCCAAACCATCAACGTTAGCCTGCGCTACAACGGCAGCCGCTCGATCAACACCGGTTCATCAGGAATAACCCTTGCCCAGCAACCTTTGTCCACCGGAGGTGCCCGCACACTCACCAAAACCGGATCGGGCGTTCTCACTCTGGAAGGCGGTGGAGGCACAAACATCAGCTACATCGTCAACGATGGCACACTTCTCGCAAATGCCACCGTTCCTGCCGCCACCGTCGCGGTCAATAATGCCGCCACCCTCGGCGGAACAGGCACCATCAACGGCGCCGTCACCATCGCCGCCACCGCATTCCTCGCCCCAGGAACCTCCATCGAATCCCTCGCCGTCACTTCCGCAACCATCAACGGAACCCTCGAAATCGAATACAACGGCTCCGGCTCCGGAACCATCGACCTCCTCGCCGTCACCAACGCCCTCAACATCACCAACGCCACCGTCGACTTCTCACAAATCACCGCCCCTGCCGATGACGCATCCTACATCTTCGCCACCTATGGCAGCCTCGTCGGAACCCAGTTCGCATCCGTCGTGAACCTCCCCTCCGGCTACTCCATCGACTACTCCTTCGGCGGAAACAACATCGCACTCGTCTCCATCCCGGAACCCGCCGCAGCTCTCCTCGGCTCACTCGGCCTCCTCGGCCTCATCCGCCGCCGTCGCTGATCCCTCCAAATCTCCAACGGCCACGGGTGGATCATCCTCCGCCCGTGGCCGTTCGCATTCTCGGCAAATCCTCCACACCCCCCAAACCTCGACAAACCACCCGCCAGCCACCCAAACTGCACTCACGTGCGATTCTTCCTCCTCGCCCTCCTCGCCTCTCTCCTCCCGCTCCTCGCAAGCGAGCGACCAACCCCGCTTGTCCGAATCTGGCAGTCCGAAGACGGACTCCCCGGAAACGTCGTCCGCTCCATCGTCCAATCCGCGGACGGACACCTCTGGATCGCCACCGCGGAAGGCATCGCACGCTTCGACGGCATCGAATTCATGCCCGTCGAGCCCGATGGCGAACTCCGCCGCCTCCGCTTCGCCTTCTCCCGCCTCTTCGCACTCCCCGACAACAGCATCTGGGTCGCCACCTATCAGGGCGCCCTCTTCCAAGTCCGCGACGACCGCCTCCAAAGCGTCATCGAACGCACCCCCGCACCCAACGCACCACTCGTCACCCAACTCATCGCCGAAAGCCCCGGCGTCTTCCACGCCCTCCGCGGTGAGGAGATCTGGCGCATCGTTGATGGCCAGGCATCCCCCGTCCCACAACCCTCGCCGGACCTCCTCACCCGCTTCGCCAAAGACTTCGATCAGCAAATCACCAACGGCCGCGCCGTCCTGTTAGAAACACTACCCGCACTCACCCTCGACAACGGCGACCGCTGGTCCCTCGGCCCCACCGGCCGCCTCACCGTCACCAATCCCTCAGGCACCTCAACCCCCATCGACCTCCCCGGCCTCGACCCCCCCTACACCTGCAACGAACTCCTCGAAGACCGCGAGGGAAACATCTGGCTCGCCACCCCCGTCAACGGCCTCGTCCGCATCAGAAACGCCCGCGTCGAAGTCCTCTCCACCGGCGAAGGCCTGTTAGAGCGACAAATCTTCGGCCTCCTCCAGGACTCCGAAGACGTCTGGTGGATCGCCAACCGCCGCGGCGGCATCGACCTCTGGACACCAACCTCCGTCCACCACCTCGAACTCGTCCCCACCGGCTACCACCGCCCCGTCGCATGCCTCTTCGAAGACCGCGACAAACGCATGTGGATCGCCTCCCGCGGCGGCTCCGTCTTCCTCTATCAGAACGGAAACATCGAACCCCAGTTCTCCAAATCCCAGGTCCCATCCAAAGTCCGCGCCATCCTCCAGGACCCCGCTGGAACCCTCTGGTTCGGCGGCGAACAAGGCCTCGCCTCCTTCGATGGCACCCTCGTCCGCAACTACACCATCGCCGACGGCATCGCCCCATGCGATGTCACCACCCTCACCCTCGCCCCGGATTCCTCCATCATCGTCGGCACCAGCGATGGCCGCATCCTCATCGGAAAACAACAACGCTTCTCACTGTTAGGCGACCCCTCCACCCTCCGACACTGGTGGATCTCCGGCATTCTCGCCCGGTCTAACAACGAAATCTGGGTCACCACCCTCGGCGGCGGACTCTCCCTCTGGAACGGGAAAAACTGGCACCGCTTCTCCCTCGACGACGGACTCCCCGACCTCCGCCTCACCACCATCCTCGACGACGGAAACGGCCACTTCTGGTTCGGCTCCCTCGGCGGCATCCTCCGCGCCAGCCGCGCCGAACTCCTCGCCAGATCCAAAAGCCAGAACCAACCCCTCCACTGGCTCCGCCTCGACCGCTCCGATGGCCTCCCCACCCGCGAATGCGTCGGCGGCTACCAACCCGCCGGCTGGAAAGCCCGCGACGGCAAACTCTGGTTCCCCACCGGAAACGGCGTCGTCCGCATCCGCCCGGACCTCATCGGCATCAACCGCGTCCCCCCTCCCGTCTTCCTCCGCAGCACCCGACTCAACGGCCAACCCCACGACGACCTAACAGGTCCCATCCACGCCGGCCCCGGCCGCTCCCGCATCGAATTCCGCTTCGCCGGCCTCAGCTACAGCTCACCCGAAAAAGTCACCTACCGCACACGCCTGTTAGGCCTCGACGGCGACTGGCGCGAACTCGGCACCCAACGCGTCGCCGCCTACGAAGCCGTCCCCCCAGGCCGCTACGAATTCGAAGTCGTCGCCGTCAACGGCGATGGCGTCTGGAGCGCCATACCCGCACGCATGGAAATCCGCATCCACCCCCACTTCTGGGAATCCACCTGGTTCATCATCGGCGCAACCCTCCTCACCCTCCTCTCCGCCGCCGCAGTCGGCTCCGCCATCGCACGCAACAGACTCAAACGCCGCATCAACGCACTCAAAATCCGCCACGCTCGCGAAGCGGAACGCTCACGAATCGCCCGCGACCTCCACGACGACCTCGGCGCCTCCCTAACGGAAATCTCCATCCTCTCCGCACTCGCCGCCGAAGGCGAGGACGAAACCGTCATGCGACCCGCCCTCGGCCAACTCTCTAACAAGGCAAAAGCCGTCGTCGGAACCCTCGACGAAATCGTCTGGGCCGTGAACCCCGGAGACGATACCCTCCGCTCCCTCATCGACTACCTCGCCGCCTTCGCCCGCGAATTCCTCGACACCGCCGCCATCCCCCTCCGCACCGATATCCCACGCTCCATCCCGGACCTTCCCCTCGACTCAACTATCCGCCACGGCATCTTCCTCGCCGCCCGCGAAGCCCTCAACAACCTCGTCAAACACTCCGGCGCAACCGAAGCCCGCCTCACCGTCACCCTCACCCCGAACCACCTCGAAGTCCGCATCCAGGACAACGGCCGCGGCTTCAACCAATCCGCCGAAGCCTCACACACCAAAGGATACGGCGTCGGAAACCTCGCCGAACGCATGCAATCCTGCGGCGGATCCTCATCCATCACCAGCATCCCCCGACAAGGCGTCACCGTCACCCTCTCTCTGCCTCTCCCCTCACCCACCTGATCTAACAAAACCGAACCCAGTCATGTCCGCGAAAACCGAAATCACCGACATCGCCATCGTCGAGGACAACTCCGCGCTCGGAAACTCCCTCCGCAAAGTCGTCGAATCCGACTCCTCCCTCCGCTGCATCGGCGTCTGGGCCACCGCCGAAGACGCACTCAAGAAAATCGACGCCTTCCGCCCGCACATCGTCCTCATGGACATCAACCTCCCCGGCATGTCCGGCATCGATGCCACCGCTCGCCTCAAACAATTCCTCCCCGAAATCAAAGTCGTCATGGTCACCGTCTACCGAGACCACGACAAAATCTTCGCCGCACTCAAAGCCGGCGCCTGCGGCTACCTCCTCAAACGCTCCAACCCCGCCGAAATCCGCCAGGCCATCCACGACGTCCGCACCGGCGGCGCCCCCATGTCCCCGGAAATCGCTCGCCGCGTCGTCGAAGCCTTCCACCAAACCCCTCGCTCCGAACCAAGCCTGTTAGACGACGTCAAACTCTCCAAACGCGAAACCGAAATCCTCGAACTCCTCTGCGAAGGCCTCGCCAACAAGGAAATCGCCGACCGCCTCAACATCTCCGTCGAAACCGTCCGCGTCCACCTCAAGCACGTCTACGAAAAACTCCACGTCCGCTCCCGAACCGAAGCCGCCATGAAATTCCGCGACGCCCGCGAAGACCCACGCTCCCCCATCTAACAAATCTTCGACTTTCGACTTTCGACTTTCGACTTTCGACTTTCGACTTTCGACTTTCGACTTTCGACTTTCGACTTTCGACTTTCGACTTTCGACTTTCGACTTTCGACTTTCGACTTTCGACTTTC
>SYAP01000289.1 GCA_005787565.1 Verrucomicrobiaceae bacterium
AACCTTGAGGGGGCGAGGCGGGGTTTCAGGGGGCTTGGGACCCGGCACCAAGCGATCCCGCAACCCATTTTGGGCGCGGATTGCCCCCCGGCTACCCACTAAAAGTTCAGCAGCGCCGTTTTTGATGCCTGAGCTGCTGGATCTGGGCTGGGAGGTTGTCTTGATGAAGAGTTCATCGGTGCGGTACTGCCCGGGTGGCTTCTGGCGCTTTCTCGCGCTGGAAGAAGAGGCTTGGGTGACGGTGATCGATACAGATCGGATGAACGAGGTTTCGTCGGAAATCGCCCGCACGGACTCTTTGGATGGGCTTGAACTCGGATTGTGGCGGGTGCCCGGGTATTACAATGCGGATGTCTCCAAGCAGGTCCGTTATCGGCCGATCCTTGGCGGGCATTTTGGCGCTTGGGGAGGGATTCCGGTGCGGGAACTCATCGAGGCCTTTGTTTGGCACTGGCGGCACGGCAGCCTGCCAAAGACCGCAAGGGTTCCAGGGTTGGGTGAGCGACCCATCCAGTTTTCTGAGTGGCCGGACTATGGATTTGACGAGTGGTTTCAACTCGCCGCGCTTTATCCCCGGCTGGTCCCACGCGGAACCCTCACCTTCATTCCCAGTGACGCCCGCTCGCTGCTCCTCCCCATCGACGTGGAATACGCCACTTGGGCGAACCCGCGGAGCGAGTGTGTGTATTTCTAATTCTTCATCAACTTACCCCCAATATCCCCATGCCCACCATTGGAATGCCTGAACTGATCATGATTGTTGTCGTGATCCTGCTGTTATTCGGAGCCAAGAAGTTGCCTGAGCTTGCGCGAGGGATCGGCAAGAGTTTGGGAGAGTTCAAGAAGGCCAAAAGCGATTTCGAGCATGAGTTGTCGCTCGGCGAGAATGAGGGCAAGGGACAGAACTCGAATTCCAAATAATCCACGTTCCGGGGTCTCTCCTGCCCAACCGGTTGACAACCCGCATCCCCCGGCGGACGGTCCCCGCCAGCGATGAACGGCGACCTCGAACGCAGCGCAATCACACGCCTCGAAAGCCCCTCCCACGGCACCTTCGGCTGGCAGGTCCGCCTCCAACGCCGAGGCCAACGCTTCGCGAAATTCTTCGCCGACCGCACCCACGGCGGCCCCGAGCCCTCGCTCCTCGCAGCTCGCACCTGGCGCGATGCCCTCATCCAACGCCTCGCCGGGTCCGGAAACACCCGCGTCTGCAACCCCTCCCCACGCAACTCCTCCGGCGTCGTCGGCGTTTCCCGCATCACCATCGCCGGCCCCAACGGCCTCCAGTATTACTTCTGGCAGGCCACTTGGTGCCCATCCCCCGGCCAACGCCGCTGCGTCCGCTTCTCCATCCGCCGCCACGGCGAGGACGGAGCCTTCACACTCGCCGTCCAGGCCCGCAACACCGCCATCCAAGGCTAGCAATCGCCTCCAACACACTCCGGGCTTGGCAATCGCCCCGCACCGTTCACAAAGGACCCATGTTCAGCGCGAAACAACTCACCCCCGATCAAAAAGACGCCCTCACCCGATGGGCCGCCGAGGGGGCGACCATGTCGGATCTCCAACGCAAACTCAAAGACGAGTTCCAGATCGCCATCACCTACATGGACACCCGCTTCCTCGTCCTCGACCTCGGACTCGAACTCAAGGAAGACGCAAAACCCGAGGAGAAAAAGCCCGAGGAAATCGTCGAAAAAATCCCCACCGGCGCCGTCACCACCACCATGGACCACCTCGCTCTCCCCGGTGCCCTCGTCAGCGGAAAAGTCACCTTCAGCGACGGCGAAACCGCCATCTGGATGCTCGACCAAACCGGCCGCCCGGGCCTCGACCCCGACACCCCCGGCTACCGCCCATCGCAAGAAGACATCATCGAGTTCCAAAAACAACTCCGCGACCTCATCCAGAAAAGCGGCCTCTGATCAGTCCACCGCTTCCACCCGCTTCCGCGAAAACATCACGTAAGTCGCGGGCACCACAAAAAGCGTTAGAAACCCCGAAAACACCAACCCGCCCACCACCGCAATCCCCAACGATTGCCTCGAACCCGCCGAAGCCCCCAACGACAGCGCGATCGGCAAAATCCCCAGAATCGTCGACAAGCTCGTCATCAAAATCGGCCGGAACCGCGAAACCGCCGCCTCCTTCACCGCCTCTAACCGATCCAGCCCCGCCGCCTTCCGCTGGTTCGCGAACTCCACGATCAGAATCCCGTTCTTCGTCACCAGCCCGATCAACATGATGATCCCGATCTGGCTGAAAACATTCAACGTCTGATCCGTGAAATGCAGCGACAACATCGCCCCCGCCACCGACAGCGGAACCGTTAGAAGGATGATGAACGGATCCCGGAAACTCTCGAACTGCGCCGAAAGCACCAGATAGATGATCAGCAGCGCCAGCAGGAACGCGAACAACAGCGAGGACGAACTCTCCGCGAAATCCCGCGACTGACCTGATAGAGACGTCCGGAACCCCTCCGGCAAAACCTCCTCCGCAATCCGGTCCATCTCCTCGATCCCGTCCCCCAGCGTATATCCCGGAGCCGGCGTCGCCTGCACCGTCGCCGATACCGCACGATTGAACCGGAAAATCGCCGCCGGACTCGCGGACTCCTCCAGCGTCACCACATTCGACAACGGAATCATCGTCCCCGCCGCATTCCGCACATGCAACTTGTCCAAATCCCCCGGATCATTCCGATCCTCCCGCTGCATCTGCGCGATCACCTGATACTGCTTCCCATCCTTCAGGAAATACCCGAACCGACGCCCGGAATAGGAAAACTCCAACGTCCGCGCGATCTCCTCCACCGTGATCCCCAGCTCCGCAGCCTTCCGCCGATCGATCCGCACCACTCCCTCAGGCCGGTTCACCTTCAAATCCGCATCCACCTGCCTCAACACCGCACTCTTCGATGCCGCGGCAAGATACTCCGGCAAAACCTTCACCAATGATTCCAGATTCGGTGCCTGCAAAACATATGACAACGGCTGCCCCGCTCGCCGGTCACCAATTGTCGGCGGCTGCGTCGCCACTGCCCTCACCCCCGTGAAATCACTCATCTCTTTTAACAACTGCGTCGCCAGCTCATCTTGGCTCCTCGTCCTCTCTTCAGGCGGCACAAGATAAACATTCTGCGTCGCGATGTTGGCCTCACCCGCACGCATCCCGCCCAGAATGCTGAACGTGCTCGACGCCTCCGGAACCGTATCCTCCACATGCACCGCGATCCGGTCCATCCAGTGCTCCGTATACTCGAACGTCGACCCCTCCGGCGCAGTCACGTTGATCCGAATGTTCTCCCTGTCCTCCAACGGTGCCAACTCCCGCGGCAACTCGCCGATCAGCCAATAAATCAAAAACCCATTCCCTATCAAAATCGGCAGCGCCAACCACCGCAACCGCAACATCGGCCCCAAACTCACCCGGTAAATCCACGTGATCCCACGGAAAAACGGCTCCGTCACCCGATAGAAAAACCCCGGCTCATGCCGCTTCAACAGCTTTCGGCACATCATCGGCGAGAGCGACAGCGCCACAAACGACGACACCAACACACAACCAGCCAACGTGATCCCGAACTCCCGGAACAACCGCCCCGTCAACCCAGACAGGAAAATCACCGGCAAAAACACCGCCGCCAACGCCAGCGTCGTCGAAATCACCGCGAAATAAATCTCCTTCGATCCCTTCAACGCCGCCTCCAATGGCTCCATCCCACCCTCGATCTTCGTATAAATGTTCTCCAACACCACAATCGCATCATCACACACCAGGCCGATCGCCAGCACCACCGCGACCAACGTCAGCACATTGATCGAAAACCCCGCCACATACATGATGAAAAATCCCGAGATGATGCTCACCGGAATCGCAATCACCGGAATGATCGTCGATCTCCAGTCCCGCAAAAACAAAAAGATAATCAACGCCACCAACCCGAACGCAATCACCAGCGTCTCCTTCACCTCATCCACCGACCGCCTCACAAACCGTGTGAAATCATACCCCAATTCCGCCTTCACATCATCAGGCAACTCCAGCTTCACCTGCTCGAACCGCTTGTAAAACTCATCCGCAATCGCAATCGCATTCGTGTTCGGCTGCGGAATGATCGCCACCCCAATCCGATACAACAAATCACTCTTGTTCCCCGTCCGCAAATTCTCCTCACCCAGCTCCGCATATCCCACATCCCGGAACAGAATCTGCCGGCCATTCTCCCGCTTCAAAATCAAATCCCCGAACTCCTCCGGCGTATCCAGCCGCCCCAACGCCCTCAGCGAAAGCTCCGTCGTCTCACCCTCGATCCTCCCCGCCGGCAAATCCACATTCTCCCTGTCCAACGCCGCCTGCACATCTCCCGGAGTAATCCCGTGCGTCGCCAGCTTCACCGGATCCATCCACAACCGCATGGCATATCTCTTTTCCCCAAAAATCCGCACCGACGAAACTCCCGGAATCGTCTCCATCCGCTCCCGCACCAACCGGTCTGCTAGATCACTCACCTCCAGAATGCTCTTCGTCTCACTCGTCAGCGCCAAAAACAGAATCGGCGAGGAATCCGCATCCGCCTTCTCCACCACCGGCGGATTCGCATCCACCGGCAAAGTCCGCGCCGCCCGCGACACCCGGTCCCGCACATCATTCGCGGCCGTATCCAGATCCGTATCCAGCGTGAACTCCACCGTGATCGTGCTCCGCTCAGCCCGCGACTCCGAACTGATCGTCCGGATCCCAGCAATCCCGTTGATCACCTGCTCTAACGGCTCCGTGATCTGCGATGCGATAACATCCGGATTCGCTCCCGGATACATCGTCTGCACCGTCACCAACGGCGGATCCACCGCCGGATACTCACGCACCCCCAGATAGAAAAATCCCGTCACCCCGAACAACACGATCACCAACGACATCACCGTCGCCAACACCGGCCGTCGGATGCTCGTCTCTGCCAAACTCATGGCTGATTCCCGCCCTCCGCAATCACTTCACTCCCCGGCCGGATCCTCAGCAAATTGCTCGTCGCCACCACATCCCCCTCTTTCAGCCCCTTCAAAACCAGCACCTCCGCCGCCGTCCGATCCCCCACCACCACCGCCTGCATCCGCGCCTTCCCATCCTCGATCACCATCACCGCCTGCCCCCTCGCCGATGGAATGATCGCCACCGATGGAATCGGAAACCCGTTCGTCACCCCATCCAGCGTCAACTCCACCTCCGCAAATCCACCAGGAAAAAGCCCTTCCGCTCCATCCACCACCCCGCGCACCTGCAAGCTCCGCGTCACCGCATCCAACACCGGCTCCACAACCGTCACCTTTCCCTCATGCTCTTTCGCACCACCCGCCGCCGCAAATCGCATCCGCTGCCCCACCTTCACCTCCCCCGCATGCCGCTCCGGCAACGTGAAATCCACCTTGATCTTCGAAACATCCTGCAAGCTCGCCAACACCGCACCCGGCGCTACCAAAGCCCCCAAACTCACCCGCCGAACACCGATCCGCCCGTCAAACGGTGCCCGGATCTTGGTCTTCTCCAACTCCAGCTCCTGCGCCGCAATCTGCGCCTTCAACACCGTCACTTCCGACTGCGCCGCATCGTGCTCCTGCTGGCTGATCGCGTTCTGCGGCAACAACTGCCCCGCCCGCTCCGCATTCATCTCTGCCAAATCCAACCGCGCCAACGTCTCATCCAACGCCGCCTTCAAATCCGCATCATCTAACAAAAACAACACATCCCCCGCCTTCACCTCCGCACCCTCAGCCACCGGTATCCCCACCACCCGCTTCGCAAGCTCCGACACAATCTCCACCGACTCATTCGCCCGCAACGTCCCGATCGCCGAGACCATCCGCTCCCTCTCCACCGCCTTCACCTCAAACAACTCCGCCTTCAACGGCCCCGCCGGCGCACCCCCACGCCCCCCTTGCGCCCAAATTCCCACCACCAACGCAAACCACACCCACATCACCCTCCACCCCATCACTCGTATTGTCGCCGCATCTGGAATCATCGCCTCAAAGGGGAAACCCGATACCCCCACCACGCAAGCCAAACCCTCCGCTATTTCCCACGCCAAGTGGCCCGGGCATCCTGCCCGGAGCCTAAAAACCCCAGCAAATTCACCCAAAAAACTCACACCCACCCCAAATCCCTATCCCAAAACACCCACACCCCACTCCATCAAGGCACCCGCCACGAATGCCTCTGCCAAAACGCCGCCAAATCCCCCACACTCCCATTGAACGCATTATGCTCTAACGGACGATCCATCGTCCCGAAATACGTCGGCGCACGCCACGGACCATGCTGATAGACCTTCGGTGCCGATCTCCCGTTCTCCCAAAACACCCCGCCATACTGCCACATCGCCCAATCACTCCAAATCCCGTAAGCCTCCATCAGATCCTTCGGCGTATGGAATCCACCCGTATGCGAATACAACGCCAACCAATACGGACACTGCCGGATCCGCCGCTTCTGCGCCGCCGTCGCCCCGCTCAAGCTCGCCCGCAGCGCATTGCTGTTCTCCAGATAAACCACCGGCAACACCCCCGTCAGCCGCTCCACCCGGTCAATGAACGCCACCATCTCCCCCGCCGTCGATGCCTGATCAAAGTCCCCCACCAACAAAATCTCCTTCCCGCGCAATCCCCGCTCCGCCGCGATCTCACGCAACCTCGAAACATACCGCTCCGCCTGCCACACCGGATCCACCCCCTTCAGCATGAAATAATACGTCCCCAACCTCATCCCCTGCCGATCCGATGCTGTTAGAAACGACCCGCACTTCTCATCCAGCAACCGCCCCTTCCCGCACCGCGCGATCAACCCATGCACCCCGTTCCGCCGCAACGCCGAGACTTCATGCTCCGAAAAGGAATCCCCACCCCGCTGCCGCTCCTTCGGATCATACGCCGAAACATTCACCACCTTCGGAGCCTCCGCCAATCCCACCCGCCCATAACCACCACACGAAACCGATACCGAACCTAACAAAAACACCAAACCCCACCGGCACATCATTCGCATCATGAAAAAAAGCTCACAAAC
>SYAP01000021.1 GCA_005787565.1 Verrucomicrobiaceae bacterium
GTGCAGGACCCGGCGGAATATCGGTGGAGCAGCTATGGCGAGGCGATGGGTGCAACGGGCAAGAGTGGAGCAAAGGCCAAAGCGGGCCTTGTCCGGGCAATCATGGCGGACAAGGGCTGGGAGGCGGATGCACGGCATTGGGCCGGGAAAGTATCAAAGGGATACCGGATGTTGCTTTTGCAGGAGGGCCAGGAGATTTCCAAGGAGGTGATGACGGCCGAGGGAGAGTTGCAGAAGAAGGTTCTGAAGAAGGGGATGGATCGGGCGACAGCAGCGGAGGAGTTAGAGCGCCTAGAAGCAGCCCGGGATGTGGCTCTGGGCCAAATGCTGCGATGGAAAGTGCGGTACTTCACGGATGGCGCGGCAGTGGGAAGCCGGGCGTTTGTGGACGGGCTGTTCGAACGATGTCGCGAGCGCTTCGGGCCGAAACGGAAAAGTGGAGCGAGAAAGATGCGCGGCAAAGCTGCGGGAGCGGCGAAGCAGTTGTGGACTTGTCGTGATCTGCGAAAGGAGATCGATTGAGACTCAAGATCACAAGAGACACGATTCCACTTGCCCTCCATCTCCCTGCATCCGTCATCGCGTTCTGTTGGAGGGCAACGAAACGTGGCGGCGCTTGATGCTCCATAGCAGGACGCGTTGGAAGGTTTCGGGGATGCGTTTTCCGTGCAATCCGTGCCCTCCATCTTCCTCTCCAAGACAACCCTGCACGAGCGCTCGTTGGCCATCATTCAAGCTCTCTGATGGATCACCTCAGCTCCATCATCACCTTCCTCCTCACTCTCCTCAGACACCATCTCCGGCAACACCACCGCCGCCAACGGCCTCACCAGATTCGCCGCCAGCGGAAACACCCGCTCATAAATGCCCGGTGCAACCTCGTTTCCCTGCGCATACGCATCGCGCAACATCTCCATCTTCGCATCCAGATTGTCGATGTAATGCAACGCATAAGCCTCCGGCGTCCTCGGCAACACCGGCGACCCGAACTCATACTGCCCGTGATGGCTCCCGATCAGATGCAGCAAATGCAACCGCGTCTCCTCCGTCGTTGGCTTCAACGCACCCCAGTCCGCCCCCTCCGACTGCGACCCATCTAACAAATCCCGCCAAAGCCGGTTCACCAGCTCGATCCCCAGCGGAATGTGACCCAACATCTCCCCGTGGATGCTGTGGATCTGCCCGAACCCATCCTCCGGATAACTGTTCTCCCACAGCTTCCCGCAATCGTGAAACAACACCCCCGCCAACATCAGATCGCGGTTCAACTCCTGATAAATCCCGCTGATCATGTCCGCCCCCCGCATCATCTGCGCCACATGCTCCACCAATCCCCCACGCCGCGCATGATGGTTCCTCCTCGCCGCCGCCGTCCGCCGGAACCGCTCACCCATCTGCGCCAAAAACCGCTCGCACAACGCATGCAACCGCGGATCACGGATCGACCCGCAAAACCCCACAATATCCCGATAGTCCTTCTCCTGCTTCTCCCGCGTCACCGGATCCCCTGCTAGAAAATTCGCGATCGCCTCATCGTCCAGCGCGAACCACTCCAAATGCGCTGCATTCAATCCATACGTGTTCTGCGTCCACTCCGCCTCCAACCGCAACATCGCACCACCCGCCAACTGCTCCGCCGCACCATGCATCGGCGTATCCGACCAGATCTTCAACGGCATCACCCCCGTCGCATCCGCAAACACCAAATCGAAATACGGCTTCCCTCCCTTCGTCATCCGCACCGTCCTCGACTGCAGTTGCGCCAAAACCGCAGCCACCACAGGAACCTCCCCGGCCATCTCCTTCAAACCCGCAATCGTAATCGGACTCATCCCCGCCACCCTGCCAGCTTCCGCCCGGAGGAAAATCCTTTTTTACCTCCAACCCCACAAACCACTCAACGAATCACCCCGCGCTGCGACTCCTCGATGAAATGAATCAAATGCGCCACCTGCGGAGTGTCCGCCGCATGCGTCGCCTTCAACGAACTGATCGAATTTGCCAAATTCACATCCTTCTTCAAAAACAGCTTCTTGTAGGCCGACTTCAACGCGCGAACATCATCCTCCGCAAAACCACGCCGCTGCAACCCCACCAGATTCAACCCCCGCGTCGTCGCCGGATTCCCATCCACAATCATGAATGGCGGCACATCCTGCACCACCTTCGAACACCCCCCGATGATCGAATGCTTCCCGATCCGGCAAAACTGATGCACCGCCGCCAAACCCGATACAATCGCATGATCCTCCACCACCACATGCCCCGCCAACGAGCCGTTGTTCGACAAAATCACATGATCCCCGATCTGGCAGTCATGCGCCACATGCGAGTAACACAGAAACAAATTGTCCGAACCCACCCGCGTCGGCAGCTCCCCATGCGTCCCGCGGTGAATCGTGCAGTTCTCCCGAAACACATTCCGGTCCCCCACCTCCAGAAACGTCGGCTCCCCGATGTATTTCAAATCCTGCGTCTTCCCCCCAACCACCGCGAACGGAAAAAACTCATTCCCCTTCCCGATCCTCGCCGGCCCCTCAATCACCACGTGCGAATGCAGCACACAATCATCCCCCAACTCGACTTTCGATCCAACGATGCAATACGGCCCGATGCGCACATTGCGCCCGAGCACGGCCTGCGGAGAAACAATCGCGGTGGGGTGAATCACGGCCCCAGTTTCAAGCCAAGCCCCCGCATGTGACGAGAAATTTCCTCACTCCGGCAACACCAACCGCACACGCCCGAATCCCCTCTCCGCCCCCGGTGCCACCGCCAATCGCACCCGCACCTTCTCCCACAGCTCATTCAACACCGCCTCGTCCCCCGTAAAATCCAAAACCTCCTCATCCACCCCCACCGCCCACTCCGACGCCGACAAATCCCCCGTAAACTCCGCAACATACTCCAACGGCGCAAGTTGCCCCTCCGATCGCCGCCGCGGAAACTCCAAAACCTGATAGGTCACACCCAACTCCGTCTCCAACGAATGCACCGGCAATCCCAACCCGGACAACTCCCCCGCCACATCTCCAGACCTCGGATCCAAACCAAATCCATACTCAACCAAATTCAACAGTCCATCCCCATCCGCATCCGCCATCATCCCTGCCACCCACTCCTGCTCCAACTCCGCCCCGCTGAAATGCGACGCCTGCCAGTGCGCCACCGGCCCCACCGCGAACGTCAACTTGTAAGGCTCCCCACTCCCCGTCGGATTCGTCTTCCCCGGCCCAAGATACGCCGATGGCGAAAACGTCAACCGATAAACCCCCTGCGCTGTAAACCACCAGTTCAAATGAAGGTGCGTCCCGCTGAACATCAGGAAATTGTCCGCAGGATCATTCTCCGGCGAAACCCAAACCACAGTCGTGCTCCCGATCCGGTCTGATAGAGAAAACTTCCCATCTCCCGTCCCCAGATAAGTCATCCCCTGATAGGTATGCCGCACCCAAGGCAACGCCACCGTCTGCGGCTGCGGCAAAACCCGCGCCTCCGTCTCAAGATACTTCCCATACGGAGCGAACGTCGTCAGATCCCCAAACCCAACCGCTGCATTCTCCGGCGGATTGCTGGATTTCGGAACCACCCATACCGGCTCGCCCGCAGCAACACCGATGAAATTGAAAACACTGTTGGAACTCCTCAAAACCCGCCCGCCCGAACCCTCAGCCGTCAGCGCATAAGGCCGGTCCGTCACCACAAAAAATACATCGTCCATTGAGCGTTCCGTCTCGGAATCATCCGTCACGCTCGACTCCCATTCCGCTCCCGCTGGAATCCAGTTGCTGTTGAGATCAACATGACCTGTTAGAGGCATCATCCCCTCCGCCGCCGCCGCAACGGCCAACCCAACAAACAACACGGCTTGAAATCTCATCGCACTCATCTAAACCCCTCCACTCCCGGTGGAATCGCAATATTGTCACCACGCTCGATCCGCCGCTTCACTTCCTTCGCCGAAATCGACTCCACCCGCCCATCCACATACAGATAGTTCGACTTGCCGCTGTCGTGATCCTTGCCTCCACCACCAAACCGGTCCGGCGAAATATCCCGCGTCACCCCAGACCACGAACTCCACCCATCCGAATGCGTGTGATCATTCCCCGGTCCAACTCCCACCCGGTCCGAACACACAAACGCCATCAGCGTCCGCTCAGGCTGCGGAATCGCACTCAACCGGTTCAACTGCGCACCCATCGGCTCTCCAAACGGATCCACCTGCGGCACAAACAAAAAGCTGTTCAGCACATAACTCGTCCCCTTCGCCTCGATCCGCTCCCGCCGCTTCGGATCCCCCGGACACGTCCGCGTCTCCTCAAACTCCCCCAAATATTCCTCCAACGCGAAAATCCACGAATACTCCAACGCCGTGCTGTGCGTCGTCTCCGGAAACTTCCCTTGGTGATCATCCGCATACTGCCTCATCGCCAACCCGATGTTCCGCAAATTCCCCATGCAAGCCGATGCCTTCGCGTTGTCCATCGCCCGTCGCACCCCCGTCGTCACCAAAAGCCCAAGCACCACCATGATCGTCACCACCACCATCACCTCAACCAACGTGAAGCCGCCGGAAAACCTCACTCGGGAATCAGGACTGGTGCTGCGCATGCCCGCTTATAGCGCCGGATAGCTGCTCTTGTAAAGAAATTGCATCAAAATTGGATTTGTTCTTGCATCTTTTGTGCATTTGCGGATTTGTGGCGTCGCTTTCCTTCACCTCCTCTACCTCAAAACGAACATGAAACCACTCCTCATCACCTCCTCCCTCATCCTGTCCCTCGGCACCCTGCAACTCTCCGCCGCCGTCGTCATCTCCGGCGGCCACATCGATGTCCCCGCGTTCGGCTACGACAGCCTCGACGGCTTCGAACCACACCTCCACAACGAAGGCGGACCCGACGGCGCCATCGTCGATGGCGTCCGCGTGGAAACCGATTCGGAATACGAAGCGGACGAGGCCATCATCAAAGTCCCCCTCACCTCCACCACCTCCCTCAACAGCGTCACCTACTTCTGGCTCCCCGACAACGCCACCCAAGCCTCAAACAATGGCACCCCCTTCGTCGGATTCGGCCTCGAGGAACTCGAACCTACCGACTGGAATGGAAACATGACCCTCAAACTCACCGGCGTCACAGGCCCCGGCGACTTCCTCCTCTGGACCTACGACATCAATCTCGATCCCGTCACCCTCCTCGACTCCAACAACCTCGCCTTGTCCTTCGATCTCCCTCCCGGCGCTCACGAACACTTCAACTGGGGCTTCACCGACGAGGGCGTCTATCAACTCACCTTCGAAATCTCCGGCAATCACGTCACCGACGGCATCGTCAGCGGCGCCGGCACCTTCACCTTCGCCATCCCGGAACCCTCCACCGCCCTCCTCGGAGCCATCGGCGCACTCGGCCTCCTCCGCCGCCGCCGCTGAAACCCGGCTTCGCACCCATCCAACCGCCCGCCCCGATCGGTCTTACCCGGTCGGGGCTTTTTCATTGGTACCTCCCACGCCCTCTGCTATTCCAAAACCCGGATGTTCAATCCCTACAACCTCCTCGCCGGCTTCATCTTCGGAACCATCGGCTTCGGCGCCTGGCGATATGGCAAAACCCTTGAGCGATGGAAACCTGTCGCCATCGGCATCGCCCTCATGATCTATCCATACTTCTTCTCAAACCCATGGGCACTCTGGGGAATCGGCGTCGCACTCATCGTGACGCTCTGCTTCCATCACGATGAGTAAATCCGGAAATCCTCCGCACACACGGATCACCTCCGCCCGCGCGAACGATTTCCACCACCATCTCGCTGCGGAGCTCCCCCAACCGCAGCCACCCGCCCATAACCACCCTGCCTACCACTCGAAGAGTGTCCGCCTTGCCGCGGTTGCCCGCCTTGGCCCTGACCCTGACGACCTTGCCGCCCCTGCCCTCCTCCGGATCGACCCTGCCCACCCTGCCGCTGACCCTGTGGCACACTCCCCCGACCTCCCCGGCGATAATGCTCCTCAAGCTCCGGCAAATACCACTCGTGATCCTTCCAACGCGGCACCTCCATCCGGATGATCTTCTCAATCTCCCGCAGATAATCCAACTCGTCGTTCGCACAGAACGAAACCGATAGACCCGAGGCCCCAGCACGACCCGTCCGGCCGATCCGGTGCACATACGCCTCCGGCTCATTCGGCAAATCATAATTCACCACCAAACCCACATCCTTCACATCCACCCCACGCGCCGCCACATCCGTCGCCACCAACACCGGCGTCAATCCCATCCGGAACCGCTCCAACGTCTTCTCCCGCTGCGCCTGCGACTTGTTCCCATGAATCGCATCCGCCGCAAATCCCGCCATCGAAAGACTCTTTGCCAGCTTGTTCGCCCCATGCTTCGTCCGGCTGAACACCATCGTCAGCTTCGCCTCCTTCGCGTTCGCCTGCTCCGCGAGCAGCAACTCTAACAACGGCCGCTTGTGATCACGATCCACAAACGCAACCCGCTGCTCGATCCGCTCCGCCGTCGTCGTCTCCGGCTGGATGCTCACCCGCGCCGGATTGCGCAATATGCTCACCGCAAGCTGCACGATGTTCGGTGCCAACGTCGCCGAGAAAAACAACGACTGCCGCTTCTCCGGCAACATCGCCACAATCCGCTTCACATCCCGCAAAAATCCCATGTCCAACATCCGGTCCACCTCATCCAGCACGAAAAACTCCACCGTCGATAGATCCACACAACGCTGGTCAATCAGATCCAACAACCTCCCCGGCGTCGCCACCAGGACATCCACCCCGCCACGCATCGCCGCAATCTGCGGATTCTGCCCCACTCCCCCGTAAATCAACGTCTGCCGGAAACGCACATTCTTCCCATACGTCGTGAAACTCTTCGCCACCTGCAACGCCAGCTCCCGCGTCGGTGCCAACACCAACGCTCGCGTCCCCTTCGGCTTCGGCGCACGCGGACGCTCATGAATCGCATGCAAAATCGGCAGCGAGAAACTCGCCGTCTTCCCCGTGCCCGTCTGCGCACAACCTAACAAATCCCGACCCTGCAACAGCAGCGGAATCGCCTGCGCCTGCACCGGCGTCGGAATCGTATACCCCTGCTCCTGCAAGGCCTGCTGAAGCGGCGCGGCCAATGGCAGCGTGTCGAATCGTGGTGTTGTCATGATGATATCAAATGCCTGCCCGCCCGATCAAAAGGGGCGGCTGGCGGTGTCGATGAGGTTGTTTTCAGGTGAAAATCCTGGGACCATCTCTCATCGATCAAGACAGGCAAAGGCCGGGCCGGACGACCGACCCCTGGCGCCCGCAAGCGGGCACACGGCGGCTGGCATACCCGCAAATCCCAACCATGCAAGCCAAATCCCGATCATCCGGTCTAACAAAATCCACCAACCTGCTCCCTCCACTCCACACTTTCCCTTGCCATCCACCACCCCATCCCACCTCAATCCCTCATGGACTTCACTCCCCATCCCCGCCTCGCCGCATCCGGCCCACTCATCGGCATCTTGCGCGACTGCCATCTCTATCTGAAAAACAACGCCCGCTTCCCATGGATCATCATCGTCCCCAAAGCCCCGGAATCCGCCGTCGACCTCCATCATCTCGATCCTCACCGGTTTCACGAAATCATGGAAACCGTCCGCGATGTCAGCCACTTCATGGAATCCCATTTCCACATGGAAAAACTCAACTTCGGCTGCATCGGAAACCAGGTCCGCCAACTCCACCTCCACCTCATCGCCCGCTCATCCAACGACGACGCCTGGCCCGGCGTCGTCTGGTCCAGCGACGCCAAACAACCCTACGACCCCGAATCCATGGAAAAAATCATCACCGCCGCCCGCACTTTCCTCACCTCCCTTGAACAAACCTCCCCCTGATTTCTTTTGCCCCCAACCCATCAGCATCAAACCTTTGCACCGATCCATCTGATATCCTGATCTTTTTCATATCTCACCTTCAAGGATGGATTGACCTAACTCATTGACCCGGAGTTTGACCGGCGGCACGAAATCCGCTTCATGGGGCATGGTAGATCCCCCCCATGAAAACCACCCGCGCGAACATCATCTCTTCCCTCCTGCTTGCAGGCACCCTCCACGCCCAGCAACTCGTCACTCTCGATGTCAGTCTCGACTTCATCCCGCTCACCAATTCCTTCGGTGACCCAGTCGAAGGTTATTATCTAACAAACGGCCAGTCCGCATTCATCCAGTCGCGGACCTTCGATGGAACCTCGGGTGCCGCCTTGGATGGAGTTAGCTCCCCGGGAACCCAACTCCAGTTTTTCGAAATATTCCCGACATCCTCGCTTGAGGACTACCTCACCTTTTCTTACTTCGGCATCGTCGAATCGTATGATCAGGATGGCCTGCTGTTTGATAGAAGCCTGATCGTCGCACTCCAACCCGGCACCGGTGTCGGGGAATTTGCCGACACTTATTTCGGCTACACCGAAGCCGAACTGGTGACCGCCTTCGCAACATTCGATTCCCCTGAATTTCTCAACGTCCTCTCGCTCTTCTTCGGCGGCTCCTTCGAAACCAGAGGAACCATCGCCCTCCCGGACAACGGCCGCCCCGGCGACACCCTCGACCTCATCGCCTTCACCGGCGGAGCAAACGGCGACCAAGGCCTCCGCGTCGGCTCCCTCTCCATGCAGGTCACCCAAGTCATCCCGGAACCCACCTCCCTCATCCTCAGCCTCGCCGGCACCCTCACCCTCCTGCGCCGCAGAAGGTGAAATCACGAAAGCACCTCGCATCAAACATCGAAGGGCGGCCACATCCCTGCACTCCTCGCCCCACCTCAACCCGTCGTCCGCAACCCCGACGCAATCGCATTGATCGAAAGCAACAGCTTCGGCAACAACCCGTCCGCCGAATGCTTCCGCCCCTTCGCCAAATGCCCACGCCACTCCCGCAACAACGCGATCTGCTGACGATGCAGCACCCGCAACGGTGCCTCCCGAATCTCTAACGTCTTCGACATCCGCGGCCGCCGGTCCTTCATCTCACCATCAAACAACTCCGCCAACAAACTCCGCGTCCGCTCGAACTCCTCCACAATCCAGCCCAAAAACCGCTCGCGCAATCCCTCATCCTCCACCAACTCCGCATACTCCCTCATCAACTCCAGATTCGCCGACTCCAGGTTCGTCTCAACATTCGTCAGCACATACCCCAAAAACGACGACTTCGCCAACCCCGCCTTGAACGCCGCAAACGCCGCCGGATCCTCCTCCTTCAACTCCGCCAGCGCCGATCCCACACCAAACCACCCGGGCAGATAAAACCGCGCCTGCGTCCACGAAAACACCCACGGAATCGCCCGCAAATCACTGATCGAATGCCCCTTCTTCCCCGTCCGCCGCGCCGGCCTCGAACCGATCCTCGCGTTCTCCAACGCATCGATCGGCGTCGCCTGCCGATAGAAATCAATGAACCCCTCCGCATGCAGGAAACGCTGGTACGCCTCCTGACTCGCCGCCGCCAACCTCGGCATCATCGCCTCACACGCATCCTCCACCCCGGCCAAATGACGGTGCCTCGCACTCGTCACCGCCGCCCCCGCCAACAACAACTCCAGATTGAAAGTCGCGTTCGCCAGATTCGCATACTTCTGCGCGATCGTCTCCCCCTGCTCCGTCATCCGGAACGCCCCGCTCATCGCACCATGCGGCAACGAAGCCATGAACCAATGCGTCGGCCCCGCCCCTCGCGAAATCGTCCCCCCGCGCCCGTGGAAAAAGCACAACTTCACCCCCCGCTCCACACCCACACGGCTCAACGCATCCTGCGCCCGGTGCAACGCGAACTGCGCCGCCAGAATCCCGCAATCCTTGTTCGAATCCGAATACCCTAACATCACCTGCTGCTCCGCCACACGCCCCGCCATCACCCGCGCCTCGCGCGACCTCCGCGTCACCGGATGATCCAGAAACACCGACAAAATCCCCGGCGAACGATCCAAATCATCCATCGTCTCAAACAACGGCACCACCTGCAACGGACACGCCAGTCCCGTATCCGTCAACTCCATCAGCCCGGCCTCACGAACTAACAGATAGACTCCCAGCAGGTCCGAGACCTGCCGCGTCATCGAAACAATCAACGCCCCCAGCCCAGCATCACCGCTCCTCCGCCAATGCCGCGCCAACACCCGGTGGCTCGCCAAAACCTCATCCGCCTCCTCACCCACCCGCGCCGAATCATGCAAAAACGGCCGCGCCGATCGCAGCTCCTCATTCAAAAATTCCAACCTCCGCGCCTCCGGCCACATCGCCCAACTCCCGCCATCCGGAACCCCCGCCGCAACCAACAACTGCCCGATCGCCTTGTCGTGAAACTCCGAATTCTGCCGCATGTCCAACGTCGCCAGATGAAACCCGAACATCTCCAGCTTGTGCCTCAACGGCCGGATCGCCTGCTCCTCTAACAAATGACAGCCCGCCTCCGCCAACGTCCGCGAAAGCAGATTCAAATCCTCCGCCAACTCCTCAGGCCGCCCATACCCAGCCCCACCACGCGCCTGCCCCGCCACCCGCAACGCCATCAACCCCGCCAACTGCCGCCACGGCTCCTCCGCATGCAGATCAATCCACTCCCGCACCCTCTCCTCCGGCCCCACCACAAACGACAACTCGTCGATCCGCGCCTGCAACTCCTCAGGCACCGGCGTCAAATGCCGCGACAACGTCAACTGCAACGCCAACCCGTGCAACTCCCTCTCTAACAACTCAAGCGCCGCGGTCCGCATCATCCCCAGCGTCTTCTCCGTCACCTCCGCCGTCACCAGCGGATGCCCGTCACGATCCCCGCCAATCCAAGTCCCGAACGACAGCCGCGGAACATTCCCCGCGGACCTCAACAACTCCAACGGCAACCCCGCATCACGCCACGCCTCCGTAAAATGCAAATCCAACCGGTTGATCGCCGCAGGAAACAAATCCCGCAGATAATGGATCGCATTCCGCAACTCGCTGAAAATATCCGGCCTCACCAAATGGATCTCCGCCGTCCGCCACAACGTCTCCAGAATCGTCACGATCTTCTCCCGGATCCTCCTCTTCTCCCGGTCCGTATACTTCGGAAACTCATTCCGCACCATCTCGTCATACAACGCCCGGTGCCGCTCCCGCACACTCGGCCGCTTCGCCTCCGTCGGATGCGCTGTTAGAACAGGCTCCACCCGCACCTCACGCAATACATCCAGAATCTCCTCCGAACCCAATCCCATCGTCTGCAAATCCCGCAACGCCTGCGGCCACAACCCGCGGATCGATGCCGCTCCCAAAACCTTCTCCCGCTCACGCCGGATCTCCGCCGCCACCCGCTCCTCAACCATGTTCAACAACTGGAAACCCATCGAATACAACTGCGGCAAACCCTCCGGCGCACCACCCGCCTCCGGATCACTCCCGGACCACGGCAAATACGGCAACAAATCCGTCTCCCCCGTACTCACCAACGCATCCCTCAGACAATCGAGCAAATACCCCAACGTCCCGTCAATCAGCTCAAACCCCTCCAAGCGGAGTTGCGCCCTCGTCATCGTCGTCATCGTTCCTTCCGTCACCGTCATGCGGCCCTCATCCAAGCACAAACCGGGCCGGATCCAAAGCCGGATTCATCACTCCCCCCTCAAACCCCTCCCCTCACCCCCACCCTCAACGGCAACTCCCGGAAAAATCCCTCATCCATCCCGCAACCCAACATCCGCTCCCTCCCCGCCTCATTCGCAAACAACAACGCCGGATAATCCCTCGCCCGAAACACCGCAGGCCCATCCGGAACCGCAGACCGCCGGAACGCCACTCGCTCCAAATTCAATACCCGATCCCCGGACGGCATCACGAAATAATCCGACTTCCGCCAATCCACCACATCCCCCACCCATCGCGTATCCACCAAATAAGGCTTCCAATCCGGCGCACCCGAACCCCTCCGGAACTCCGCTTCCACATGATTCAACCCATCCCCGAACGCCTCTCTCAACCCACGCTGGATCCTCTCCGAAACCACCCACATCGTCCCACGAATATAAACCTCCGGAATCACACATCCCGCCGGCGCACTCAACTCGATCCGCACCTCCGGCTTCCCGTCAAACCTCCCCGACAATCCCGTCGTCCGCAACCGCGCATGCAACGGACAATTCGGATCCAAATCCCGGATCATCCAGTCCATCAAAACTGGCTTCCGCGTATGAGCCTCCAAATTCGCAACAAGGTAAATCATCAGCAATCTCCGGACCCCCGGTGGCCCGCAAACTACACAAATCGCCTTGCCAATCTAACAAAAAATGAGGATCGACCTGATTTTTTATAAAATCGTTAGAAATCAGCATGTTAGGGATTGATTCCCCGCCTGAATCAACCCCGTCACCCCAGATAACGCGACCTGAGATGCCGGAGATATGCCTCCGGACCCGGCCTCGCACCGGTCGCACGCTCTATCAGATCACCCGGATCATACACCCCGCCGTGCCCGTGCACCTCCCTCCGCAACCATCCTAACAACGGTCCGTATTCCGCACCATCCGCCGCCACCGAAACCCCGCTCTCCCGCCGCGCCGCCTCATGCAACTGCGCCGCATTCAAATTCCCCAACGTGTAGGTCGCGAAATACCCCAAACCACCCATCGACCAATGGATATCCTGCAAACACCCGTGCCGGTCATCCGGTGGAGAAAAACCAAACAACTCGACAAACAAATCATTCCACGCCCCGGGCACATCCCTCACCGCCAAACTCCCGTCCAACAACCGACGCTCCAGATCAAACCTCAACAAGATATGCAAATCATACGTCGCCTCATCCGCCTCCACCCGGATCGGCGAAAACTCCGCCCTCCACAAATGCTGCATGAAATCCTCCAACCCGAATCCCCGCAACTGCGGAAACACCTCGCACGCCTCCGGATACCACACCTCCCAAAACCCAAGCGACCTCCCCACATGATTCTCCCACAACCGCGACTGCGACTCATGAATCCCTAACGAAACCGCACTCCCGGAAGGCAAACCGAAATCCTCACCCCGCAAACCCTGCTCATACAAACCATGCCCCGCCTCATGCAAAACCCCGAACAACGACGACGTGAAATCCCCCTCGTCATACCGCGTCGTCAACCGCACATCCCGCGGCCCCAACGTCGTGCAAAACGGATGCGTCGTCGTATCGATCCTCCCCGCCGCAAAATCAAACCCCACAGCCGCCGCCACCCGCGCGTTGAACGCCTCCTGCACCGCCACCGGATACGGCCCCGCCGGCAACTCCCGCCGGTGCTCCGCCGCCCGCGCCACCGCACTCCCCGCAATCTCCCTCAACTCCGGCCGCAACCCCTCGAACAAACCCGCCACCTCCGCCGTCGACGTCCCCCGCTCATAACTCTCCAACAACGCATCATACGGCTCATTCACATATCCCCACCGCTCCGCCTTCTCCCGCGCAATCTCTAACAAAGACTCAAGATGCGGCGCGAACGCCTCGAAATCCGAATGCCTCCTCGCCTCCGCCCACGCATGCTTTGCCATCGAGGAAGCACGCGACGCACGCGAAACCAAATCCACCGAAAGCCGCGTCGCCCGGTCAAACTCACGCCGCAACTCCCTCACATTCGCCCGCGTCCGCTCATCCGCTCCATCCAACAAATCCTCCGCCGCCTCCAAATCCCGCCGCCAATCCTCGGACGTCGCCAACTCATGCGCCCGCGCCGACAACCACGCCAACTGCGCCGCCCGATGCCCAGCCCCATCCGCCGGCAACCCCGTCTCCTGATCCCACCCCAAAACCGCTCCCGCAGACTCAATCAACGAAACCTCTCGCGCTCTCTCAAAAATCAACATGCCACACCACTGCCCCATCCCACCCCCCA
>SYAP01000290.1 GCA_005787565.1 Verrucomicrobiaceae bacterium
CGGCGGTAACTCCACGTGTTCTCAGTTCGGTGAGCTGCATATGTGTCAACTTCCTGCCGTCTGTATCTCTAACCTTGCGCATGCGGCATGACAAAGCACTCATGATGCCATTGTCCTTACTATTTTGGACTCATTAGTAACTAAGTAGAACTAGGGCGAGTGTGAATTGTTTGCCGTCGGCTTTTCGGATGAGGACGACGTCGTCTTCGTCGACGCTAACGACGCGGGCTTCGAGTTTGCTACCGGTGGTGCTGGTGAAGACGCGCCACTCGGGTTGTGCGTGGAGTGATGCATTTCCTGCGAAGAAAATGGCGAAGAGGGATAGGACCGTTCTTTTCATCCTTGTGCGGCTATCAGCGGCATCGGATGGGGTCAATTCAGAAATGGTGACGGCGGGGTCAGTGCGGGGTCTCGATCAGGAGACGGGTTTGAGTTTGTAGGGGTAGGTCTGGTTGGAGGCCCAGTGGGCGATGTAGAGGTTTCCTTCTTCGTCGAGGCAGACGTCGTGGCAGTTGAGGAAGGGTTTGGGATCGATGTTTCGATAGAGTGCGGATTCGCCTTCGGTGCCGGGTGTGGGTGGGACGCCGCCGATGAGGGAGACGGGTTTGTTGTCCTTGTCGAGGACCATGACGAAGCCGCGGAAGTCGCTGCCCCATTCGAGGCGGCCGGAGTTGATGACAGCGAAGTAGACGTTCTGGCCGTGGATGACGGGGCGGCAGATCCAGGCGCCAGGGAGGTGGATGTGGCCGAGGTTTTTTCCGTCCAGGGAGAGGGTGAAGAGCTTGTTGGCGGCGCGGGAGGTGACGAGGAGGCGGGGGTTTTTGGGATCGCGGTCGTCGAAGGCGACGCCGTGGATGCAGTTGAAGTCGTCGTGTTTGTAGCAGCCTTTGATTTCGCCGGAGGCGGAGTAGTGGGTGAGCCAGTTGCTGCCGTATCCATCGGCGACGTAGAGGTCTCCGTTGTGGGGGTTGACGGCGGTTTCGGTGGGGCAGAATTCGGCTTCCTTGGTGTATTTGCCGGTTTTCTCGGGCCAGCCGAGGGTGAGGATTTCCTTACCGGTGAGGTCGAGTTTGACGACGATGCGGCGTTGGGTATCGGTAAGCCAGAGGAATTCCTCGCCGTTTTCGTTAGAGAGCGATAGGCCGTGCGAGCCGGGGTAGGTGGTGCCGAAGGTTTTGACGACTTTGCCATCGGGCGAGAACTCGATGAGGTTGTTCTGGGTGTGGTTGGTGCAGAGGATGAGGTTGCAGGACTTGGTGCGGACGATCTCGTGGCAGTCGGCGACTGGGACGGGCTTTTCGGCGGATTTGAAGGTCCACTCGGCATCGCGGCGGAAGCGGTGCGCGCCTTGGCCGAGAATGGTGGGGTCGGCATCGGCCTCGGCGGCGAGGGAGAGGTGCGGGGCGAGGCTGAGGGAGGCACCGGCGGCGGCGGTGGTGGAGAGGAAGGCGCGGCGGTTGATGGGGTGGTTCATGGCAGGTTGGGGATACCGAGGTGGGCGGTGTTAGATTTCGCTGTTAGATTTGGGCGGCTTGGGCGATTTGGAGGAGTTTGGCTTCGCCGAGGTGGGGGCCGAGGATTTGGAGGCCGACGGGGAGGTTTGTGCCGCCATCGAAATCGGTGGTGCCGCAGGGGACGGAGATGCCGGGGATGCCGGCGAGGTTGGCGGAGAGGGTGAAGATGTCGGAGAGGTATTCGTGGAGGGGGTCGCAGGCCAAGGCACCGAGGCGGCGGGCGGGGGTGGGGGCGACGGGGGAGAGGATGGCGTCGACGGTTTGGAAGGCGGTTTCGAAGTCGCGGCGGATGAGGGTGCGGACTTTCTGAGCGCGGCTGTAGTAGGCATCGTAGTAGCCGGAGGAGAGGACGTAGGTGCCGAGGATGATACGGCGTTTGACCTCCGGGCCGAAGCCTTCCTCGCGTGAGCGGCGGTAGAGATCGAGGATGTCGTTGGGTTTTTCGGTGCGGTGGCCGTAGCGGATGCCATCGAAGCGGGAGAGGTTGGAGGAGGCTTCGGCGGGGGCGATGACGTAGTAGGTGGCGACGGCGTGTTGGGTGTGGGGGAGGGAGATTTCGATGATTTCGGCTCCTTGGGCGGCGAGGGACTGGATGGCGGTCTCGACGTTTCGGCGGACGCCGGGGTCGATGCCTTCGCCGAAGTATTCGCGGGGGACGCCGAGTTTCATGCCGCGGACGCCGTCGTTGAGGTGGGCGAGGTAGTCGGGGACGGGGGCTTGGAGGGAGGTGGAGTCTTTTGGGTCGTGGCCGGCGATGGCTTGGAGGATGCGTGCGGCGTCTTCGACGGTTTGGGTGAGGGGGCCGATTTGGTCGAGGGAGGAGGCGAAGGCGACGAGGCCGTAGCGGGAGACGCGGCCGTAGGAGGGCTTGAGGCCGACGACGCCGCAGTGGGAGGCGGGTTGGCGGATGGAGCCGCCGGTGTCTGAGCCAAGGGCTGCGATGGCGGTGCGGTCGGCGACGGCGGCAGCGGAGCCACCGGATGAGCCGCCGGGGATGCGTGAGGAGTCGTGGGGGTTGCGGGTGGTGCCGAGGGCGGAGTTTTCCGTGGCGGAGCCCATGGCGAATTCGTCGAGGTTGGTGCGGCCGAAGGGGATTGCACCGGCGGCGCGTAGCTTGGTGATGACGGTGGCGTCGTAGGGGGCGCGGTAGTTTTTAGCGAGGAATCTCGAGCCGCAGGAGCAGGGTTGGCCGAGAACGTTGAGGTTGTCTTTGATGGCGATGGGGATGCCGCCGAGGGGTAGGGAAAGGTCGGCGGTGGCGGCTTCGGCGAGGGCGGTTTCGAGGTCGTGGGAGAGGTAGGCGCCGGTGGTTGAGTCGCGCTTGGTGATGCTGGCTGCGAGGGATTTCAGGAGGTCTGCTGGGGAGGTTTCTCCGGCGAGGAGTTGACGACGAAGGGCGGTGAGGGAGGCGGACATGATGGCGGTGGGCGCTGGGATTTTGCGGGCGGATCAGGCGTCGGTGACGACTTTGGGGACGCGGAGTTGGCCTTGAGCTTGGTCAGGCGTATTGGCGAGGAATGCGGAGGGAGTCAGGCTGTTTCCAGGGGTGTCATCGCGCATGGGGCCGAAGACAGGGGCGGGGTGAGCGGTGGGCTCGATGCCGGAAACGTCGAGCGCGGAAAGCGACTCGACATGGCCGAGGATGGCATCGAGCTGGCCCTGAAAGGTGGCGACCTCTGCATCGGAGAGGTCGAGGCGGGCGAGATTTGCGACGTAGCGGACGTCGATGTTGGGCTGCGACATGCGTGGAGACTTGGAAATGGCGGGGATGGTGCCAAGTTTCAATTGCGAGAGGTGGGGTAGGGGATTTCGAAAAAGTTGAGATCTTTTTAAAAATCTTTGAACGTTCGGAAATACTGAATGTCTGAGTCCTATGAAAGCCGCGCCCGTCGCGGATTCATGTAAGGGTGTAACAGCAAAAGTCAGCCTAATCCCCATGGGTGTGGGTGTGTGGGTCTGATGAATCTAGCCGCCGGAGGAGGGACCCTCCGGCGGCTTTTTTGTGTCCAGTTGGGATGAGAGGCTGTCTTAAAGATATCTAGCTGGCGACTCGGGATAGCATCCGCTTGCTCATCGACAGATAGATCATGGCTTCCGAATGCTCGGTCTTCACTTCGTAGTCCCGGACCAGCCGTCTTGATTGGATCAACCATCCGAACGTGCGCTCCACGATCCAGCGCTTAGGTAACACCTTGAAGCCTTTGATATCGTCCGAACGTTTCACGATCTCAAGTTTTACCTTGCTGTGACGTGCAATCTCCGCGACATGGCCGACGAGTTTTCCCGCATAGCCACCATCCGCCCAGATCAGCTTGAGCCATCCGTATGCAACGGCCAGCACACTGAGTAGCAGTTGTGCTCCGTCACGGTCCTGCACATCGGCCGTGGTCACCTTCAAGGCGAGGATGTTGCCCTGAGTATGTACCAGTAAATGTCGTTTTTTTCCTGTAATCTTCTTACCCGCATCATAACCACGAACTCCGGGCTGGCTAGCTGTCCGAACGCTTTGACTATCGATAATCGCAGCGGTCGGGGCTTTTTTTCCGGATGCGAGACGGGCCATGTCACGCAGCGTGGAATGAATCCGTTCCCAGTGTCCAAGTTTTGCCCAAAGCCGGAAGTAGTGATAGCAGGTCTTCCAGTCAGGTAGATCATTGGGCATCATCCGCCACGCTCCGCCTGTCCGAATGATGTAGAGAATGCCATCGATGATGCTCCGCCTCGAATGTGCCTGAGGACGCCCGCGAAGGTTGTCCGGCTTTGTTGGCAGAAGGGCTTCGAGAATCACCCACTCGGAATCTGTCATGCTGCTTGGATAACTGGCCATGCCAAGTTTCTCAAATACCTTGCCAAATTAGTACAGATTAAAAATCAAGAAAATTGATTTTTCAGACAGCTTCTCAGTCCGGTGGAACTGAGCGGATGGTTTTTGAGCAATACCACCGGAGCGACCACAGTGGAGGACTATCAGCGTTTCAGGATTCCGGATGGAATCGTTTTGGCCGCTGGTGGATTTCTCGTTCTTTCCGAGGAGGATTTCAATCCTAACGGATCTTGGAACAGCTCGGGTGGAACCGCGACGGAGCAGGAGTTTTCGCTTGATGGATTCCGTGGGGGGCGGTTGTGGCTGATTTCTGCGGATCCAGGAAGCGGCAAACTTGAGGCGTTTCAGGATCATGCGGATTTTACGCCGGCGATTCCTGGCACTTCCTTGGGTTGTTGGCCTGACGGCGCGGACCGACTCATTCCGCTGAATGGGGTAACTCTTCTTGGTCAAACAGGGAGTCCGCTGGTGTCGAAAGGTGAACCGAACACCAGCCCGAGGATTGGGGCTGTCCAGGTTTCCGAGGTGATATATCATCCTGCTTTTGGTGAGATGGAGTATGTTGAGATCGTCAATACCGCTTCTATCCCGCAATCCTTGGAACAATGGACCCTACGCGGAGATGTGGATTACTATTTCTCGCCGGGTGATTTGCTTGCGCCTACTGACTAGTCCTTAGCATAGGCTACACTTGGAGCATGGAAGAAGGACCTCACGAGTTTAGGGTTTGATTTGATTGCCGCTAAATCGGATTTAACTCGTTCCTTCAGAGACTCATTTTGCTTCAGCGGTTTTTTGGATAC
>SYAP01000291.1 GCA_005787565.1 Verrucomicrobiaceae bacterium
AAACGATCGCGGCACCATCGCCATGGCCCGCACCAACGACCCCAACAGCGCCACCGCCCAATTCTTCATCAACGTCTCGGACAACGCCGCCCTCAACTTCCCCAGCACCGGCGGATACGCCGTCTTCGGCAAAGTCATCGAAGGCATGGAAGTCGTCGATAAAATCAAAGGCGTCGCCACCCGCACCGGCACCCTCTCCATGCGCCACCCCGCCACCGGACAACTCATGGACAACCCCGCCGGCGACGTCCCCGTCGAACCCGTCGTAATCCAGTCCGCCATCGCCGAGTGAGCCACCCACCCCGCCGCCGATGCAACTCTGGCTCTGCCCGCTCATCGCCTTCCTGTTAGGGTCCATCCCCTTCGGCCTCATCATCGCCCGCATGAAGGGCATCGATATCCGCCAACACGGATCAGGCAACATCGGCGCCACCAACGTCCTCCGCATCGTCGGGAAAAAATACGGCATCACCTGCCTCCTTCTCGACCTCCTCAAGGGCCTCATCCCCACCATCCTCGCCATCTCCCTCATCCGCTTCACCGGCATGAAGAACCCGATGGCGCTGGATGCCCTGGAAAACCACGCGGGCATCTTCCCCATGCTCACCGCCCAAGTCTTCCAAGTCATCACCGGCCTCTGCGCCATCCTCGGCCACAACTACTCACCCTGGGTCGGCTTCAAAGGCGGCAAAGGCATCGCCACCTCCGCCGGAGTCCTCATCGCCATGATGCCCGCCGCCATCGTCATCCTCCTCGTCGTCTGGCTCCTCGTCTTCTTCATCTCCAAATACGTCTCCCTCGCCAGCGTCATCGCCGCCCTCACCCTCCCCGTCCTCACCCTCTGGGGTTCATGGTTCCACGGAAAAATCCAGGACGGCACCTGGAACAAACCCCTCTTCATCTTCAGCATCGTCATCGCCGCACTCGCCACCTGGAAACACCGCTCCAACTTCAAACGAATTCGCGAAGGCACCGAACACCGCTTCGGAAAACCCAAACCCTGACATGCCTGACATGAAATCCGCCGCCATCCTCGGATCCGGATCCTTCGGCACCGCCCTCGCCGTCCTCCTCGCCCCAAAACTCGACGCCATCACCCTCATCGGCCGCGATCCGAATACCGCCGAGCAAATCAACCGCGAGCACCGCAACCCCCACTACCTCACAGACATCACCCTCGCCCCCAACATCCGCGCCACCAGCGATCTCGCCGCCGCACTCTCCACCTCGCTCGTCATTTTCGCCGTCCCCACCTCCGGCACCCGCCAGGCCGCCGCCACCCTCGCCCAAGCCGGCCTACCACCCGATCGCATCCTCCTCTCCTGCGCCAAAGGCATCGAGAAATCCACCGGCGACCGCATGTCCCAAATCCTTCGCGACTCCTTTCCCAAAAACCCCATCGCCGCCCTCTCCGGACCCAACCACGCCGAGGAAATCGCCACTTCCATGCCCACCTGCGCCGTCATCGGCTCCGATGACCACGCCCTCGCCGTCAAACTCCAGGAACTCTTCACCCTCCCCCACTTCCGCTCCTACACCAGCGACGACCTCCCCGGCATCGAACTCGGCGGCGCCATCAAAAACGTCTACGCCATCGCCGCCGGCATGGCCCACGGCCTCAACCTCGGCGACAACGCCGTCGCCGCCCTCGTCACCCGCGCCCTCGCAGAAATGACACGCCTCGGCGTCGCCCTCGGCGGTCGCCCCGAAACCTTCTCCGGCCTCTCCGGCGTCGGCGACCTCATCGTCACCTGCTTCTCCGAGCACTCGCGCAACCACCGCGTCGGCCTCGCCCTAGGATCTGGAAAATCCCTCGAAGAAGCCGTCGCCCACCTCGGCATGGTCGCAGAAGGCGTACCCAACACCCTCTCCATCCACCAGGCCGCCCGCCGCGCCGACGTCCGCACCCCCATCATCGACGCCGTTCACAGCATCCTCTATCAAGCCAAACCCGCAGCCCTCGCCATGCGCGAACTCCTCACCCGCGATCCCCGCCCCGAGCACTCCTGACTCCCTTCAGAAAATCATCCTCACTGCTGCCAGTTCATGAACCTAATCCAGTTTATTCGCATCACCCTCATCGGCTTCTTCATGGGGGTCGCAGACCTCATCCCCGGCGTGTCCGGAGGAACCATCGCCTTCGTCTGCGGAATCTACAGCCGTCTCCTCGATGGAATCAAATCCTTCGATTTCGAGGCTATCCGAATGATCTTTCGCCTCGATTTCAAAGGTCTCTGGCAAAAAATCCCCTTCCTTTTTTTCATCCCCCTCGGCCTCGGTTTGGCCACCGCAATCTTCTCACTCTCAAAACTTCTCAGCCACCTTTTCCAGGAATACCCGGTCCAGCTCTGGTCATTCTTTTTCGGCCTGATCCTCGGCTCCATCGCTCTTTTATCACGGGAAACTTGGCAGTGGAACATCCGCGATTGGTTCGCCTTCGTCATCTCCACCACCCTCACCTTCTTGCTCGTCGGCCTACCCGTCATGAATACCCCTGATTCACTCCCATTCCTTTTTCTCTCAGGTGCCATCGCCATCTGCGCAATGATCCTCCCCGGAATTTCCGGCTCATACCTCCTCGTCATCCTCGGAAAATACCAACTGATTCTCGACGCGATCAGCTCCAAGGATTTCCAGACCATTGGCGTTTTCGTGGCAGGAATCATCACCGGAATCCTGTCCTTCGTCCGCGTCGTCAGTTGGTTGCTTCATCACTACCGCCGCGTCACCCTCATCACTCTAACCGGCATCATGACCGGCGCGCTGCGCACCGTCTGGCCCTGGAAAGAAACCCTCACCACTCGCCTCAACAGCAAGGGAGAGCATGTACCTCTTCACCAAATCAACATTCTGCCCGATGCTGATCCCACTCTGGTCTGGGCAGGCGTCCTCGCCATCCTCGGAGCCATCGTCGTCGTTGGAATGAGCCGCCTTGGCGGAGATCCGAAAGCAGCCGAATGAATCAGCCCTGTCATCCCATTTGGCCCGGAATCGCCAACCATTAGCCTCATCTATTTCCTCGGATAAATGGTTCCACCACAATTCCCCACCACCGAGGACCTGGCAGACCACCCGGGCCTGATCCCTTGGCTCGAACGGGAAGAATGGAGGGACCAACTCCACACACCCATCCACGGCGAAATCCCGAACACCGATTTCACCTCTATCACCATCGGCGAAAATCCGAACACCCCCACCCCGGGAAATCTCCTCGTCGAGGCGACCTTCCCCATCGAAGGAAAAAACACCAGCACCTCCCTCCTCCACCTCTCCTTCACCTACGACGCCAAACTCCGCCGCACCCGCGTCACACTTGAGGAGGAATGCAAATGCCCGGACCGCAACTGCTCCCACGCCGCATCCATCCTCGCCTCCCTCAACCGCATCGCCCAAGGCCAAACCGCCTCACCTCCCACCTCTCAGCCAGCCATCAGCCCCACCACCGCCGACTGGCTCCGCAAAATCCGCGCCGCCATTCAGCCCGCGCCCCAACCCAAACCCAAACCCCTCCTCACCAAATTCATCGCCTACTGCATCGAGCCCTACCGCCCCATTCACAGCACCCAACAACAACTCCACCTCATCCTCCGCAACGGCTTCCCCACCAAACTCGGCTTCACCATCGACTCCGCCCAACTCCACCTCATCAACAGCCGCTTCCCATCCTACGCCACCCCGGAAGACCGCATTCTCATCCGGAAAATCGACGAATCCATGTCCACACGCCGACATTTCGCCGACTCCACCAAAATCGACGGCCCCGACTGGCCGGAAATCCTCCTCGCCGCCCTCAAAACCAACCGCCTCTTCCTCGGCATCGCCGATCCCCCGCACTCATCTAACAGAAACTACACCCGCCTCTCCCCCGGCCCCGCCATCCCTGCCGAACCCGCATGGCAGATCCTCCAGAACGCCTCCGCCCAACCCATCCTCAAACTCCCCTCCGACGAAATCATCCTCATCCGCACCCAGCCCCTCCTCTACATCCACCCTACCGAACAAACCCTCGGCCACCTCGAAAGCCACATCCCAACCCCGCTCCTCCACACCTGGCTCGATGGCCCTAACATCAACGCCGACGAACTCGAAACCCTCGCCCGCGAAATCCAATCCATCCTCCCGGAAAATCCCCTCCCCGCCCCCGCCGCAAAACCCGCCGAACGCATCACAGAGGCCTCCCCCGTCCCCATCCTCCACATCACCGAAGTCCACGTCGGAGTCTTCCAAAAACGCCACGTCGGAGCCATCGTCACCTTCCAATACCCCGGCCACCCGCCCTTCTACCCGCTCTCCCCCGGTGAATCCTCCATCGTCTCACACATCGATGGAGAAACCCGCCACATCCTCCACCGCAACCGCGATGAGGAAACCCAACACCTCGCCGATCTAACGGAAAACAACCTCCTCCCTCTATCAGCCCACTACCACGAACGCGACCTCACCCCCAAAACCCGCTCATCCGTCGTCATCGCATCGCCAAAAAACACTACCAACGACTGGCTCGAATTCCTCTCCAGCCCCGCCGCACAATCCCTCCGCAACAACGGCTGGAACATCCAGTCCGACCCCAAACTCGGCCTCACCATCCACGACGCCTCGGACTTCTTCCCCTCCTTCGATCAAGACCCCACCCACGGCATCGACTGGTTCCGCTTTGATGTCACCGGCGAGTTCAACGGCAAACGCATCAGCCTCATCCCGCAAATCGCCCGCGCCATCGCCGACGACTGGCACCTCCGCTACCCCACCCCCGAGTCCCGGCCCGAGTCCCTCCTCATCCCCTGCGAAAACCCCGCAGACGGCCACATCCGCTTCCCCGCCGGACGCTTCATCGACCTCCTCGACCGCGTCCACCACCTCTTCCACGGCCTCACCAAAACCAACGGTCCCCTCCGCCTTGACCGCCTCAACGCCGCCCAAATCGCCGACGCACTCACCGTCGACGCCACCCAAACCGCTCGCACCCTCGCCACCCTCGGCCAACGCCTCCGCGACATCAACGGCCTCCCCCAAATCCCAGCACCCGCTACCCTCAAGGCCGACCTCCGCCCCTATCAGTTAGACGGCTTCCGCTGGCTCCAGTTCCTCGCCTCCCACAGCCTCCACGGCATCCTCGCCGACGACATGGGCCTCGGAAAAACCCTCCAAACCCTCGCCCACCTCGCTGCCCTCCATCTCCAAAATCCCGGCCGACCCTCCCTCGTCATCGCCCCCACCTCCGTCGTCCCCAACTGGGCCGCCGAAGCCGAAAAATTCACCCCATCCCTCAAAATCCTCGTCCTCCACGGCCCCGACCGCGCCGCCCAATTCCCTAACATCCCCCAAGCCGACGTCGTCATCACCTCCTACCCCCTCCTCGTCCGCGACCTAACGGAACTCTCCGCCCAACACTGGCACGCCCTCATCCTCGACGAAGCCCAATACATCAAAAACCCCCGCGCCCAAACCTCCCTATCCGCCACCCAGCTCCAAGCCGACCACCGCCTCTGCCTCTCCGGCACCCCCATGGAAAACCACCTCGGCGAACTCTGGAGCCTCTTCCACTTCCTAATGCCCGGCTTCCTCGGCGACGAAAAATCCTTCAACACCCACCTCCGCAAACCCATCGAGCGGGACCACTCCCCCAAAACACAACTCACCCTCAACCGCCGCGTCGCCCCCCTCATCCTCCGCCGCACCAAAGACCAGGTCGCCACCGAACTCCCGGAAAAAACCATCCTCATCCACGGCATCGACCTCCACCCCACCCAAGCCGACCTCTACGAATCCATCCGCGCCGCCATGGACGAACGCGTCCGCGAAGCCATCGCCGCAAAAGGCCTCGCATCCTCCCACATCATCGTCCTCGATGCCCTCCTCAAGCTCCGCCAAATCTGCTGCCACCCCGCGCTCCTCCGCACCCCGGACGACAAACCCTCCGCCGCCACCTCCGCCAAAACCGACTTCCTCACCAAGGAACTCCTCCCCCAACTCCTCCAGGAAGGTCGCCGCATCCTCCTCTTCTCACAATTCACCTCCATGCTCGACCGCATCGCGGCCCGCCTCACCAAAGCGAAAATCCCCCACCTCATCCTCACCGGCCAAACCAAAGACCGCGCCTCCCTCGTCCAACAATTCCAACAAGGAAACATCCCCATTTTCCTCATCTCCCTCAAAGCCGGCGGCACCGGCCTCAACCTAACTACAGCAGACACCGTCATCCACTACGACCCCT
>SYAP01000292.1 GCA_005787565.1 Verrucomicrobiaceae bacterium
TCACCACCCACTCTCCACTCATCCGCCGCTCCCTCCAAAACCACCCTCCCCTCCACATCCAACCGGTTCCCAAACCGATCCACCCCAAACCCAAACGGATGCTCCACAACTCCCATCCGCACATCCGCCAACACCTTCTGCAAACCACCCCTCACCGTATCAAATGCCATCCATCCACCCTGATTCACATACAACACCCCTCGTCCCCCACGCATCATCACCCGCGGCCACTCCGGCGACTCCTTCCTCTCCAACGCCCCCACCCTCTTCTCATTCGTCACCCCCCAATGCCCCCTCCGCCCACCATCCAACCCAGGATATGGCGGCAGGATCTCACCATCAACCGCGGCAATCTCCCGATGATGATCCGCCTGCCGCCGATAGAAATCATACAACCGATACCGGTTGATCTCCGCCTCCGAATACCGCTGCCCCTCCCGCCCATCCTCCGTCCGGAAATACGGCTCCACCCCAAGATTCCCACGCAACGACTGCTCACCATAAACATCCGCCTCAGAAACTCCGGACCCTAACAGAAAAAACAAACCTCCTCCAAAAAATCTCACAAACAGCCGGTCAAACATCACCCTATTACGCAAGAAAGCCACTCTCCCCTACAGCAAACACCCACCCTCACGAAAAATTCAACGCATCCATGTCAAAAACCACCGTCACATCCTCCGGCAACGTCGTCCGCGCCAAAACCCCCTGAACATGCCGGCTCAACGGCCGCGCCTTCCGGCTCCGCAACGTGATCTGAAATCGATACTGCCCATGCGCCCGGATCAACGGCGATGGCAGAACCTCCCCGATCATCATCCCCGCCGGAGCATCCTCCTTCAACCTCACCAACAACGTCTGCAACGTGAACTCCGCACGCCGCTCATGCGTCGACCGCGAAGTCAGCACCGCACAATGCCCGAACGGCGGAAACCCGAACTGACTCCGAAACTCCATTTCCTGCTCGGAAAACCCATCGAAATCATGCTGCCTCGCAAACTGGATCGATGGCGAATGCGGCGTGAACGTCTGCACCACCACCTCCCCCGCCAAATCCCCACGCCCCGCACGCCCCGCCACCTGCGTCAACAACTGGAACGTCCGCTCCCCCGCCCGGAAATCCGGAACATGCAACCCCAAATCCGCATTCAAAATCCCCACCAACGTCACATTCGGAAAATGCAATCCCTTCGCAATCATCTGCGTGCCGATCAAGATATCAATCTTGTGCGTCTTGAACGCATGCAACGTATCCCGCAATGCATGCTTCCGCCTCATCGCATCCGCATCAATCCGCGCGAACTTCGCCGTCGGCAAAACCTTCGCCAACACCTCCTCCACTTTCTGCGTCCCATACCCCTGCAACGCGATCGCCGGATCCTTGCACTCCGGACACTTCTTCGGAACAATCGCCTGATACCCGCAAACATGACACACCAACCGCTCATCCGTCCGGTGATACGTCAACGCCACCGAGCAATGCGGACACTGGCAAACATGCCCGCACGACGGACACTGCAACGACCTCGCGAATCCCCGCCGGTTCAAAAACAATATCGATTGCTCACCCTTCTCCAACCGACCCTCCAGCGCCGTCCTCAACTTGTCTGATAAAATCGCCGGCCCTCCCTTGTGCTTGCCCTTCTCCAACCGCATGTCCACCACCCGCACCAATGGCATCGACTGCCCGTCAGCTCGCTCGTTCAACCTCACCAGTTGATACTTCCCCGTCTGACAGTTATGCCATGACTCCAAAGACGGCGTCGCCGATCCCAAAACCACCGCACAAGGCTCGAACGCCCCGCGCAACACCGCCACATCTCGCCCATGATATCTCGGCGGATTCTCCTGCTTGTAGGAATTCTCATGCTCCTCATCCACCAGGATCAACCCCAGATCCGGCAACGGCGCAAACACCGCGGACCTCGCCCCGATCACAATCCTCGCCACCCCCTTCCGGATCCGGTGCCACTCGTCAAACCGCTCCCCCTGCGACAAATTCGAATGCAACACCGCCACCTGCTCCTGCATCCCCGCAAACCGCGCCTTGAACCGCCTCACCGTCTGCGGCGTCAGCGAAATCTCAGGCACCAGCACCAACACCGTCTTCCCCAAATCCAACGCCCGCCTCGCTGCCTGCAAATACACCTCCGTCTTCCCCGATCCCGTCACCCCTAACAAAAGAATCGGCTTCGCCTCCTTCGGCCCCGCCACCGCCTCCAACACCACATCCAACGCCGCCGCCTGCCCCGCATTCAACGCCAGCGGAACCGACTCCAATACCTCCTCCACCCCATCCTCCGGATCCCTCCGCACCTCCTCCACCTCTAACAAAATCAACCCCGCCCTCTCCAACGCCTTCAACGCCCCCGCATTCCCCTCCCCCAAATCCGCCACCGCCATCCGCCCACCCTCCGCATGCTTCAGTAAAATCAAAATCGCATGCTGCCTCGGCGCCCGCTTCTCCAACTTCGCCACCACCTCATCAACCACATCCCCCTTCAAAACCGCCACCCGCCGAGTCTTCGCCGAATTCTCCTCCGTCCTCACCGACTCCGGCAACACCGACCGGATCACCGACTCCAGACTCGACCCATAATAATCCGCAATCCACCCCGCCACCCTCAACAAAACCGGCGTAATCAACGGCTCCGGATCCACCAACGCCTCAATCTCCCGCAACGCGAAATCCATCTGAGCCACCTCACCCACCGACAAAACCGTCCCCACCGCCGACTTCCTCCTCAACGGAACCCGCACCCGGCACCCCGGAACCACCCCCATCCCCACGGGAATCCCGTAGTCAAACACCAGCTCCGAAGGACCATCGATCAACACACGCGCCGTCACACCCCAAAACTGCCCCGCACTCCCCTCCCGGCCAAGACACTTCTTCCTCCACCCTCCCCATTTTTCGAAAATCGTCATCTTCCGACTAACCTATCCACCCCCAATGGACGTGTCTAAATGTCACGTTTCCTTCTCACGACCAAACCTCAGCACCCACCGAAGAATTTAATTTACATTGTATTGCCATCACATACCCTCTTTTAGGCATTGATTAAACCCATGAAACGCTTCCCAAACCGCGACCTTCCACCGCTGCAAAACCCTCGCATCGCCCGGGTCAGCCGTGAAAAAGGCTTCGCGCTCGTGGTAACCGTTACCCTGATGGTCCTCATCACCCTCATCGCCCTCGCGATGCTCTCCCTCTCCTCCGTCATGATCCGTAAGTCCAGCGTGGACGTCCCCATGGAACAAGCACGCTCCAATGCCCGCATGGCCCTCATGATCGCCCTCGGCCAACTCCAGAAACACGCCGGTCCCGACCAACGCGTCACCGCCACCGCAGACATCGCCGGCGACACCAACGGCGTCTCCCTCCCCCCCGGAACCGCACCCAAAAACCTCACCACCATCACCGGCGCACAAAAAGGACTCAGCCAACTCGTCCCCGGCTCACGCCACTGGACCGGCGTCTGGAGAAACGCCAGCACCCCAACCCAAATCTACACCCGCACCCCCGCTCCAGCCCTCGTCAGCTGGCTCATCAGCGGCACCGAAAACGAAACCACACCCACCCTCACCCCAAACCTCGCCGATGCCACCGTCAGCGCATCCGGCGAACCCTCAAACCCCGAAAAAGCCGTCGTCCTCGTCGGCCCCCAATCCGCAGGATCCACCACCGCCGACAACTTCGTCGCCGCTCCACTCGTCGAAATCGCCCCACACACCGGCTCCACCCTCCGCGGCCGCTACGCATGGTGGATCGGCGATGAAGGCGTCAAAGCCCGCATCGACATCAAAGCCACCAATACCGACAACACCGACTACGCCTCCCTCGTCGCCCAACGCCGCGGCTGGGAAACCGTCGCCGGACTCTCCTCATACCCATCACCCGGCAATCCCGGTCACGAAAACCTCACCAACCTTATCACCTCCAGCCAAACCTCACTCATTCCCGGCACCAACCCAATCGCCACCAAGGAAATCTTCCACGCCGCCACCTCGGACAGCCGCGGCGTCATCTCAGACACCCTCAACGGCGGGACCCGCATCGACCTCACCACCCTCCTCGAATCCGGCATCCCCACCACCAATCCCATCCCCACCATCCTCAACTACCCCACCACCTCCACCACCATCATCCCCCGCACCGTCGCTCGCTCGCTCCTCGCACCCCGCTGGACCGTCCTCAAGGACTTCTACGATCGCTACAGCACCCTCGAAAACGGCGACCTCATCGTCAAAGGCGCAACCATCGGCAACAACCCATCCAACAACCCCAATGTCCTCCCAGGCGTCACCGCCAATGCCATCGCCCCCATCGTCACCGACTTCCGCATCCTAATGGGCGTCCGCTTCGTCAACCAAGGCACCGGCGTCAAAACCAACCCCTGCGCCAAAATCGCCATCGCCATCGCCAATCCTTACTCCGTCCCTCTCCGCTGGAAACAGGACCTCGAACTTTACGTCAAAAACCAAACGCCCGCCGGAAATCTCCCATCCCGAATCTGGGACCTAGGCGCGGAAACCGCCATCCTAACAGCCTCTAACGAAGCGGCAGTATTGAACAACGCATACTTCCGCATCCGCGCGGACACCCTCCAACCAGGAGAAGTCCGCGCCTACACCCTCGCCGGTCGCACCTTCAGGGACCGCAGCAACCGCCGCGTCACCATCGATCTCGCACCCTTCGCCACATCCAACCCCACCAGCTTCTCCAACTGCATCGAAATGGACACCACCATTGTGAGAACCACCCTGCCCGGCCTGGACATCCGCGAAAGCTGGCAAACCACCCTCGTTGGCCTCGAAATGCGCCTCGGCGCTGGCTCAAGCAGCAACAGCTCCGGTGGAAACCTCCTCCGCGCCATCGACCGCTTCGAAATCGATAACGGATACTTCGCACCCAACGTCCGCCGTTTCTCCATCGAGGAAACACGGCAAATCACCGAACCAGTGCCGCTCATGCTCTACAGCTTCCAAATCAGCCAACCCGGTGCCGATTACCTCTCCGTCATGCCCAATGGCTACGAACCGGGCCAACGCGCTTCCACTCTCCGGACCTTCATGGACTTCAACCTCCAGGCCACTCGTATCTACAAACCCATCACCTCCTATAACCCGCCCCCCTACTTCATGGAATCCACCAACGGATTCAGCGAACTCCCAGCAAACCCTCCTGGTGGCCAAACCGGACCCGGATTCACCCGCAACCTCGCCCTACCCAAATGGGGATACTCTCCAGTCTCCGGCTCCGGAAAGGCCATCCTCTTCGACGTCCCCAACCGCTTCGTCTCCCTCGCCCAACTCCAACACGCCGACCTCACCGGCGACGACGTCAGCACCTCCATCGCCCACCAACCCGCCTACGCCGTTGGAAACTCCTACGCATCCCCCTTCGTCAAACGCTCCCTCACCTTCCAATCCCGCTTCGACTACGAAATCACCGGATCTCCCAACCCATCCGGCGCAACCCCCACCTCACGCAACTACTACGACCTCTCCTACCTCCTCAACGCCTCACTCTGGGACACCTACTTCTTCTCATCCCTAACAGGAAGCGGCACCTCGCGCAAACCCGCCAACCCCACCCTCATCTATCACAAAGGAGAATCCAATCGCAACTTCTCCAACCCCACAGGACCCGCCGCCGCACTCATGATCGACGGCTCATTCAACATCAACTCCACCAGCAAGGATGCATGGAAAGCCTTCCTCGCCAGCGGCCGCAGCTTCAAACATAAAGCCGATGCCACAGACCGCACCGGTGCCACATTCCCGCGCAGTCTGAATCAACTCACCTCCTCCAATGCCCAACCCACCGGCACCGCCGAAGACTCCTATACCGGCTACCGCCGCCTAACCGATTCCGAACTCGACGCCCTCGCCACCGAGATCGTCAAACAAATACGCCTCCGCGGTCCCTTCGTCTCGCTCTCACACTTCGTCAACCGCGCCATCGGCGACCTCACCGACCGCACCACCCCGGTCAACGTCGCCATGACCCGCTCCGGCGCACTCCAAAGTGCCATCGACGAAAGCGGCGCCACCATCAACTTCGCCGGAACCCGCAACGCCTTCGCCAGCATCACCGCCGCCCGCGACATCCTCAATCTATCCGAAAAACAAGGTGCACCACGTGCCGACCTCGATGGCGGAGACACCTCCTACCCACTCCCCAATGCCGACCCATCCACCCCAGACTGGGCCGTCACCTCCACCGACAACAACTTCGGCTCCGTCGCCTCCATCATCGCCGACCGCACCATGCTCAGCAACCCCACCCGCAAACGCGAGCAAGGCTACCGCTCCACAGGCATCCCCGGCTGGCTCACCCAGGCAGACATCCTCCAGGTCATCGGCTCCGCCATCTCCGCCCGCTCGGACACCTTCCGCATCCGCACCTGCGGCGAAGCCGTCGATGCCGACGGAAAAGTGATTGCAAGAGCCTACTGCGAAGCCATCGTCCAACGAATTCCTGATTACATCGACCCCTCCGATGAACCCACCGAACGCGGCACCCAGCTCAACGCACTCAACACCACCTATGGCCGCCAATTCAAAGTCGTATCCTTCCGCTGGCTCTCCAACCGTGAAATCTAACCGCACCCTCCGATCCCTCTTCGCCGCCGTGCTGGCTACCTTCTCCGCCCTCATCGGCGTCTCTTCCATCCATGCACAAGAGGCCACCGTCTCCATGCGCATCGACGTCGTCGCATGGGGCAGCGACATCTCCGGCCTCTCCTTCAAAAAAGGCGACTCCAACGGAGAAATCACCGCCCTCGCCTTCCGCTACTCGGAACCCATCTCCTACAGCGGCCCGGCCCTCATGGAAATCTACAAAACCGGCGGCGACTCCATCGCCAAAATCGAAATGACCGAGGAACAAAAGGAACACGAACTCATTCCCCTCATCGTCGAAGAAACCCCACCCGCCCCCGGCGAAGCACCACCCTCCCCACTCGCCGCCGAACTCGAAAAACGCCGCAAGGACAACCCCAACCTCGTCGCCCTCGCCACCCTCCCCGGCCCCTCCTGCAAACGCGCCACCATCCTCCTCGCCCCGGCCGCCAACGGAACCTACATCGCCTACGTCATCGATGACGATCCATCCAAACTCCCACCCGGCAAACTCCGCGTCCACAACCTCAGCCCCTACGAAATCAACATCCGATGCAACGGCCGCGACGCCAAAGAACTCAAAACCCGCAACTCCCACATCTTCCCCCCCGCCAACAACACCATCATCTACGAACTCGCCTACAAACTCGAAAACCAATGGGTTGTGCAGGAAAACAACATCCTCTCCCTCGACCCCGAGGAACAAATCCAAATGATCATCCTCAAAAGCCGCAACCAGTTCTTCCTCTCCGCAGAAGGCGCCGCCGGCGGCTTCCTCCAACTCGTCACCCTCCGCCGCTCCCCCAAACAACCCCAACCCACCCAACCCCCCACCACTCCCTAAACCTCTCTTCATTTCAGCTTTTCAGCTTTTCAGCCCTTCAGCTTCTACCCAATCAATTTCCGCGCTGGCATTGTCCACCGCTCGCTTCTAGGCTCCCGTCCGCCGAATGAAGCACTGCCGCCTCATCCTCCTCATCGCCATCCTCCCGCTCCTCCAAGCGGCCGGAAACCCGATGGAACAAGGCCGCCAAGCCCTCGCCGACCAACTCTGGGAAATCGCCGCATTCCGCTTCACCGAAGCCCTCGCCGACCCCAAACTCGACCCCTCCCCCCGCGCCGAAGCCTCCATCGGCCTCGCCCACGCCTGGATCCGCAACGGCAACACCGAGCAAGCACTCGCCATCCTCGGCAAACCTCCCGCCTCCTCCCACCCCGAGGCCCCCTACTGGAAAGCCATGGCCCTCGCCGCCTCCGGCCGCTTCACCGACGCCGTCACCCTCCTCACCCCACTCGCGGCAGACCCCACCCACCCCCGCTGCCACGAAGCCGCATTCACCTGCTCCAGCCTCCAACTCTCCCTCAAACAACCCGAGGCCGCCCTCGAAACCCTCGCCTCCTACGCAGCCATCGCCCCACCCTCCGCCGCCGCCCAGGCAAACCTCCGCCAAGCCGCCATCCTCCTCGACCTCAACCAACCCGCAAAAGCCCGCGAAATCCTCCCACCCAACAACTCCCTCGCACCCCAAGACCTCCACCACGCCGAATACATCCAGGCCTGCCTCCTCCTCGCCGAACAAAAATACCCCGAAGCCGCCTCAGCCTTCAGCCTCATCCTCAACCAAACTCAATCCCAACCCCTCTCCCGCCACCACGCCGCCATCCTCGGCCTCGCCGACGCCACCGCACTCCCCGGAGACACCACCACCGCCTCCGAAACCCTCCTCGACTTCATCCAGAAAAACCCCGACTCCCCCGCCCTCGACGCCATCTTCGA
>SYAP01000293.1 GCA_005787565.1 Verrucomicrobiaceae bacterium
CAGCGGATCGCGATCGCGCGGGCGTTGGCTCCGGAGCCGAAGCTGGTGATCGCGGATGAGCCGGTGAGCGCGCTGGATGTTTCGATCCAATCGCAGATTTTGAATTTGCTGAAGTCGCTGCAGAAGGATCTGGGGCTGACGTTGATTTTCATCTCCCATGATTTGGGGGTGGTGCATTATTTGGCGGATCGGATCGCGGTGATGTATCAGGGGAAGATTGTGGAGTCGGGCGAGGCGTCCGAGGTGTTTCATCATCCGAAGGACGCGTATACGAAGCGGTTGCTGGCCTCGATTCCGAAGCTGGTGGGGGTGTGAGGTTTTTGGCGGGGTGAGCAGGATATGCGGAGTGATTGAATCTCCGGGCGTGGTGAGGGACGGGGCGGTTGGCGTTTGTTGTCACTGTGATGATCGACATGGCCGAAGCTGGAGTGACTGCGCGGGATCTCTCGCGGGATCCTTTTGCCGCGCGGCCGTTTCTGGTGTTTTGGGAGGTGACGCGGGCGTGCGCGTTGGCGTGCCAGCACTGCCGGGCGGAGGCGCAGCGGCGTCGGCATTTGGATGAGTTGACGCAGGCGGAGGCGTTGCGGTTGGCGGATCAGTTGGCGGAGATGGCGCCGCCGATGTTGATTCTAACAGGTGGGGATCCGTTGATGCGTCGGGATGTGTTAGATATTGCGCGGCGGGCGACGGCGGGCGGGATGCGGGTGGGGCTGAGCCCGGCGGCGACGGCGCGGCTGATGCATTATGATTTTGCGGCGATCCGGGCGGCGGGGATCGAGCGGATTTCGCTGAGTCTGGATGGGGCGACGGCGGAGAGCCATGACCGGTTCCGCGGGGTGGCGGGGACGTTCGAGCGGACGTTGCGGGCGGTGGAGCTGGCGCATGCGGCGGGTCTAACGGTGCAGGTGAATACGACGCTGACGCGATCGAATTTGGATGAGTTTCCGGCGTTTCGCGATCTGATGTTCGAGCTGAAACCGGCGATGTGGAGTGTGTTTGTGCTGGTGCCGACGGGTCGGGCGGGGGCGGGGGATGTGCCGGAGGCGGCGGCGTTGGAGGGGATTTTCGAGGAGATGGCGGACTTGGTGGGGACGGCTCCGTTTGCGATCAAGACGACGGAGGGTCATCATTTCCGGCGGTTGCTGGCGCAGCGTGGCAAGGGTGGGGAAACGGGGCGGCAGGGGATGCGTTCGCCGTTAGGGATCCGCGATGGGCGGGGGGTGATGTTCATTTCACATACGGGGGTGGTGAGTCCGAGCGGTTTCCTGCCGTTCGACTGCGGCAACGTGCGGGAGACACATCCGCGGGCGATCTATCAGAATCATCCGATGTTCGTGAGTCTGCGGGATTCCGACGCGCTTGGAGGCAAGTGCGGGCGGTGCGAGTTCCGGACGATTTGCGGCGGCTCGCGGGCGAGGGCGTATGGCCTGAGCGGCGATCCTTTTGCGGAAGACCCCGCGTGTTCCTATCAACCCCAACGCAAGAAACCATGATCAACCTCACCCGCCTTTGGACCGGACAGGCCCAGCCCGCAGACAACCTTCGATACGGCCACGGCCATGCCGCGACGCATACCGCAAGGGATCGCAAGCCGATCGTGGTGTGGAACATCACGCGGACGTGCAACTTGCGGTGCGTGCATTGTTACTCGGACTCGATGGCGATGAAGTATCCCGGCGAGCTGGATTGGGATCAGATGCAGGAGGTGGTGAAGGATCTGGCGGCCTATCAGATTCCGTCGCTGTTGTTGTCGGGTGGGGAGCCGCTGATTCATCCGCGGTTCTTCGATCTGGTTGATCTGGCGACGGAGCAGGGGCTGAAGCTGACGATTTCGACGAATGGCACGTTGATCACGGAGGAGAAGGCGGCGCGGTTGAAGGCGGCGAATGTGGCGTATGTGGGGATCTCGCTGGATGGGATCGGGGAGACGCATGATCATTTTCGGGGTAAAGTGGGTGCTTTCGACGGGGCGGTGCGGGGTTTCCGCAACTGCCATGAGGTGGGGCAGAAGACGGGGCTGCGGTTGACGCTGACGCGGCACAACGTGGACAACATCGAGCGGATTCTGGATTTCATCGAGGATGAGGAGATCCAGCGGGTGTGTTTCTATCACCTCGTGCCGGCCGGGCGCGGGAGTGTGATGCAGGTGCTGGATGCGGACTCGGCGCGGCATGCGATCGACACGCTGATCGGGCGGGTGGAGGGTTGGCATGCGAAGGGGATTAACCGCGAGGTTCTAACCGTGACGCAACCGGCGGATGGGGCGTATCTGCTGGTGCGGATGGAGCGGGAGAATCATCCGAACCTGGAGCAGGCGCGGAGGTTGTTAGGGTGGAACGGGGGCGGGGCTAACAGTTCCGGGAGGGGGATCGCAAACATCGACACGCAGGGCAATGTACATCCGGACCAGTTCTGGCAGGATGTGGTGCTTGGCAACGTGAAGCGGATGCCGTTTTCCCGGATCTGGGAGGGTGGTAACGAGCTGAGCGCTCCGATGTTGGACGAGATCCGTTCGGTGGGTCTGTTAGGAGTGGAGGAGCGGCGGGAGCGGATGCACGGGCGGTGTGCGGATTGCAAGTGGTTCAAGCTGTGTGGCGGGGGCTTCCGGACGCGTGCGGCGTTTGCGAACGGCGATCTTTGGGGGAGCGATCCGGGGTGTTATCTGGATGATCGGGAGATC
>SYAP01000294.1 GCA_005787565.1 Verrucomicrobiaceae bacterium
CAGAGGGCCACGGATCAAGGTTATCAGGGGGCTTCCCGTCACAAAGCGCTGTCCTCACCCATTCTTGGCGCTCATTGGGCGTGTTAGAATCTGGCTCCGCACCCCGTTTGCCCTTCCCCACTAAATTCTCGATTGTGCCAAGGTTTTCAGTTTACCGAAGCACGCTGTCACCTTTCGCTAGAGATAAATTGCCCTTAAGTTTCCGGGTTTTGAAGCAATTTATGGTCCCAAATCCGGCCAAGTGGTCACAAAATCGGACATTTGCCCCGCTCAAACCCGATTTTCCCGAACCTCACGCGCCAGCCCACGGTAAAAAACCGCGAAAATCACAAAACAAACCGCAATCATCCCGGCCAGAACTCCCCAGAATTCCATCCAACCCGATCCATCCTCACCCACCAGCAACTTCCTCAAGTAACCGCACACAAACGCCCCGGCCAGCGGCCCCAATCCGCCGGAAACCAACGTCAACAACCCCTGCGCCTGACCCTTCAACGCCGGATCCACCCGGCGATCCAAAAACACCTGCGCCGTGATGAAGTAAAACGTGTAGCAAACCCCATGCAACGCGATCCCCGCAATGTGCCACCCCATCACACCACTCGCCCCAGCCTGGGCGCTCAACCCATAGCGCAACGCGGACAACCCAAGCGCCCACAACAGCAGCACCTTGATCCGGAACCGCGCCATCACGAACCCCACCAACAGCATCCCGATGATCTCACTGATCTGCGCGATCGTCATCGTCGCCGTCGGCTTCCGATCACCCAGCACTCCTAACAGCTCGGGCGCATACATGTAAAAAGCGTTCAGCGGCACCGAAAACAACGCCGTCACCAGGAAAAACACCAGATGGTCCCGCTGCCTCAGCAAACTGAACGCATCCAGACCTAACAGACTCTTCCACGAAGTCGCCTTCCCTAGCGGAGGCGTGTGAGGCAGACAAAACGCAGCCAACCCCGCAAGGATCTTCGAAACGGTCGCAGCATATCCGGAAATCGGACTCGTGTCCGCCTTCAGCACCCAACTGGTCGTCAACCCCGCCCCGATCCACCCGATCGTCGCCCCCAGCCTCACCAACGGAAACTGCCGCTCCCCATGCACCAGATGCGTCAGCGCGATCGTCGCCAACAATCCCCACGCCGGCCCCGAAATAATCGAATAGACCGCCAACAATGATACAAACCAATACGGATGCATCCGCTGATCCAAACACCAGAACGCCAAACCCAGCGCCACCGCACCTAACAACGAACTCCACGCAAATAACCGGTTCGCCGTCACCCGCTGGTCCGCCAGCGCCCCGCCAATCAGTGGCGAAATCAACGAACAAAACGGCGGAACCGCAAAGGCGATCGCAACCCACCCATCCAACCCCTGCGCCCGCAGAATGTTCGTCAGCGCGGGAAACCAGAAACCCGGTGTCATCCCGTGAAAAAAAAACACCACCCAAAGCCAAGTGAAGGTCATCACTGGGGTCGTTGCTCCGAGGCGCGGATGGGACACCCGCGCTTGCTACCGCCGCCACGCAACGATTGCCAGCGCGATGTCTCACCCGCGGGCGCTTTGCCCAACATTCAAATCCAATCCCGAAGAATCCATCCCCCCAATCCGCAGGCACCCATCCTTCCCCGAAAATTTTTCTTGATCCCAAGCCTGTTAGAATATTTGTTCTTGAGAACACTGTTCAAGGGAAATGAAACAACCGAACCTCACCCAGCGCCAACACGAGATTGTTGAATATCTCAAAATGGCCCAACGGAGCTCCGGCTTCATGCCATCCACCCGGGAGATCCAACATTACTTCGGCTTCGCCAGTCAAACGGCCGCCATCAGCCACCTCCGCGCCCTCGAACGAAAAGGCATCATCCAACGCCTCCCAGGCAAAGCCCGCGCCGTCGCCTTCCCTGACGAACTCGATCGCGCCGAAATCGTCGATGTCCCAGTCTACGGCCGCATCGCCGCCGGCATGTCCCAAGACGCCGAACCCGAACGCGAAGGCTGCATCTCCATCGACATCTCATCCCTCGGCATTCCCCGCCACGCCCGAACCTTCGCACTCAAAGTCCGTGGCGACTCGATGATCGACGCCCACATCTGCGATGGCGACACGGTGATCCTCGAGTTCCGTGAACCCCGCAAAGGCGACATCGTCGCCGCCCTCATCGACGGTGAAACCACCCTCAAACGCTTCATCGTGGAAAAAGGAAAAACCTTCCTACGCGCGGAAAACCCCAACTACCCCGACCTCATTCCCGCTCAGGAACTCATCATCCAAGGCGTCCTCGTCGCACTGCTCCGGCAAGCCGCCTGACCACCGGCCAACCACAAACACACTTTCCCAAAGCCCTCCACACACCCGTGGCGGGCATTTTTATGGTATTTAATTAAGTTTTATGAACTATTGACGTCTCCGTCGGATCTTGATAAGAATCAGCCCCGAAGAAGATGGTGTCCTCCTCCATAACGTTTGGCTGTCCAGCATGCGGTACCCGCCTGACTGTCCCAGTTAGCTTGGCTGGCGTCGTAGGCCCATGCCCGGCTTGCCGCCAGACCATCTAGGCACCCTTCCCCCAAACACCTCCACCGGCTGCCTCCAAACAGTTGGCAAATCCTCCCCAACAAGCTGCCCCCTACACCCCACCCCAGCAGCCGCAACCCCAGCAGCTGCAGCCGCAACCCCAGCAATATCAGCCGCAGCCTCAGCAACCCCTGCCACAGCCGCAACAATACCAGGCAGAGCCACGACCTCAGCCGCAGCCGCAACAATACCAGCCGCAGCCACAACCTCTACCGCAGCCACAACCCGCCCCGGCCCCCTACAGCCAACCGGCACCAGCATCCCCTCCCTCCTACGCGGATACCGGCACATCCTACGCCATCCCCTCCCCCCTACAGGCATACGCCCCTACCCCACAAGCTCAACCAGCTCCGGAAGCCCAACGCCCCGCCTACCGCCCCGAGCCCCGACAACTTCCCTCCCGCCCCGAACCGGTCGAACCCATCGGAAAACCGATGCCCGAACCCGTCCCCCGCGGCACCTACTCCACCAATCCTCTCCCGCCCCATCCCCACCGCAGGCCTCTCTTCGTGCGCTTGCTCATCCCAATGCTATTCCTCGGTGCCGCCGCTGCCGTCGTCATCGGCCTTCAGAAATTCCTCCAACAGGACCGCAACCTCGCCAACACCAAATCAGGCGGTGCAAATGCCGGTAACTCAACCGTCAACGTCATCCTCCCTGAAGACCAAACGCCCCCGAAGACCATCAAGCCAGTCGACGAAACCCCATCCGCCCCCCCACCCACCCCGGACCTCTCCCCCATCATCAATCCAAACATCGAGCCAGCCGAAGGCATCGCCCCCGTCTCACCCGGCGTTCTCGGACTCGCCGTCCTCGAGAAATTCCTCTCCGCAAAATCCCTTCAGGAGCGCCTCCCCATGCTCGAAACCAAGGAGTCCCAGGAAACCCTCGCATCCTCCAGCCTCGCCAAACCCTTCCCCCCTCGCCTGAACATCGAAACCGACGTTCACGTCCCCAACACCATCGAAAACTACATCGACATCTTCTATAACGTCGAATTCGAAGGCCAAAACGGAAAGCCCATCCCCCAATCGATCCTCGTCCGCATGCGGGGCAGTCAGGAACCCAAAATCGTCGCCGATCCCTTCCTCGATCTCTACGACGGACGCCTCGCCACCTACGCCGCCAATCCCACCGACAAGAGCGGAACCTTCCAGGCCATCGTCTCCGCCGATGCGTTCTGCTGGGACGAAAATATCCCTAACAAGGACACCAAACTCACCCTGAAATTGCTTAGCCGCGAAAACACCCGCGAGATCACCCGGGCCTACTTCAGCAAACACTCCAAAATCGCCGAACTCCTCGACTCCCAGCGCCAGTCCGAATGGACTTACGGCCAGGCCAAAGCCGCCACCGTCCTCCTCCAATGGAATACCGAGGAAGACCCCGGAAAACCCTTCCTCGAAGCGCTCGATATCAAGGCGCTCCGCTGGAATCCTTGAGTAAATCCGATCCCTCCAGCGCGCGTCTCCCGCCGTAAAGCAAGTGGATCTCCCCACCCAGCCCAAGCTCGCGGATCCGATCCGCCACCTGCCGGCTCACCCCGCAGGACTCATCGCCGCAATAAATCACCACCCGCGGATTTTCTAACAAAACCGGCGCAAGCTCCGCCGCAAAAGCGTTCATATCCTCCTTCGGGTCCAGGTTCCACAAATACGAACCCTTCACCCCATCCACCAACCATTCCTCACGCGGACGCGCATCCACCCAAACCACCGCCCCTTTCCATTCGCCAATCACTTTCGAAAGACAAACCTCATCCGGCTTGAGCTTTGCGGGATCACAAAAAACCTGCCGCACCGGTGCCCCACGAATCAACGCCGTCGCACCAGACGCCGCAAACGCCACCGCAGCAATCACCGCCACCTGCCCCACCACATTCATGGCTTCGCCGTGCTCCCTGCATCCGCCGGCAACGGCCGCCGCACCACCGCAAACGCCTGCTGGATCTTGTGCCTCGCAAGGTCACAATCCGTCTCGATCCGGAAAACCCCCAAACCAGGCTGCTTCGTCCCCGTCGGGCTGATCACCAGTTCATACTCCTTACCCTTCGCAATCGTCTTCAACTCATAGGTAAACGCCTCCGAGGAACCACTGACACTCGTCACGTGGATCGGCGTCTTGTAGTTCATCTTGATCTTGATCGTCTGCGCCTTCGCGTCGCCATCCACATCCCACTGCAACGTCTTCGGCGTCAACTCCACCAACACCGGAATGTGAACCCGCACCGTCAATTGCTGCGACGGCTTGTCCTCCGGATCCCCCTCAAGCCAAAGCACCACCGCCTTGTCCACCGTGCCGGAAAAATTCCCCATCTCGAAGTTCGCCCGCACCGTCCCGGATTCACCCGGCCCATACCGCAACTTCCCACCCGAAATCTGCACCGCCATGCAGGAACAAGCCGCATCATACTTCAAAATCGAAACCGGCTTGTCCGAAGTGTTCGTGAACTTGAAATCCGCCGTCACATTCGGCGAGTCCGCCGGAGCATGGATCTCCAGAAGCTTCTTCTCAAACTCAAGACCCGCGGCATGCGAAAGCCCCGCAAGGCCAATCCAACACATCAAAAGGTGTTTCATAAGCAAACTATTGCCCCTCTTTCGGCTTCGGCGCAAGCCCGATGGCGATAATCAAATGCCCGCCCCTCCATTCCGGCCCCAAAACATACAGCGGCCGATCCCCGTTCAACTCCGCATTCGTCTTCAAAATCTTCTTCCGGCTCAACCACAACTCCAAATCCAACCGCACCGCCCCCTTCACCGGCCGGCTCCCAGCCTCAAACCGCACCAAAACCTCGTCCGATGGCTTCAGCGGCTGCGCCCAATTCTCATAACTCCGGAACAACGGCTGCAAATCCGATCCCAACTGCCGGTAATGCTCAAAACGCAGCCGCTGCTCGTTCTGCAACCGCTGCACCACCTCCGCAGGAGCCGCCACCGCACGCTCGCCCGCCGCTTTCGGATCACCATTCGTCGCATGATAAACAGTCACCACCACACGCCCGACCGTCGCCTTCCCCGGATCCTCCTGCGCGCACAAACCCGCCGCCCCTATCAGAGAAAACAACAACCCGAAACTGAAAAATCGCCGGTTCATTGCGTCACTTCCTCCGGATTCGGCAAATCCTGCCCTGCCGTCGACGAACCCTCGCCACCCTGCGGCACCGCCGCCGTATCCCAGAAATCCATCGTATCCGGAATCGCCTGCACACCATCCAGCACAATCACCGTCGCATCCGCCCCACCACTCGCAAACCACTCAGCATTTACCGCCCGGTCAGGCGTGTAAACCATCGGCGCAAGCTCAACCACCGGCCTCGGCGGATCAACCATCACCGTCACCGGAGTCGCCGTGTGCTTGCCCACCACAAATGCCAACACCATCCCCGCAAACGCCGTCGTCGGCATCAACCAGCTCCGCCAAAACGGAACCCCACGCGGCTTCGGCTCCGCCAAAGGACCCTCAACACGTCCCAAATCTCGAATCGCCTGCTTGATCCGGCTGTTGAAAAAATCCGGATACGGCGGCTCCTCTTCCGCAGGCATCACTGCCTTGATCTCACGCTTCCATCGCCGCACCTCCTCGCGGGCAGCCAACTGCTCAGGCTTGGACGATGCCCAAACCTCAACCATCGCCTGCTTCTCACCTTGCAGCTCATCCTCCAGCCACTGGGCCAGCAGGTTCTCATCGGGCATCATATTCATCTTTTAGCAGAGTTTGGAGTTTCTGGCGCGCGTAAAACAATCGGCTCATCACCGTGCCGATCGACGTCCCCATCACATCGGCAATTTCCTTATACGAAAGTCCCTGAACATCTTTCAAAATCACCGCCTCACGGTGATCCTCGGACAATTTCCCCAGCGCCGCCTCAATCTTCACCCGCAACTCCCCATGCGACATCGTGTCGTCCGGAGCCTCCCCACCCGATGGCGCGGTCGTCGCCGCAGGATCAATCCGGTTCCGCTCGAAAATCTCATCGTTCAACTCCCCCGCACTCTCAATCTTCCGCTTCCGCGTCCAATCATACACCACATTGTGCGCAATCCGGTAAAGCCACGTCGAAAACCTCGCCTTCGACTCAAACTTCGGCAACGCCTGCCACGCCTTGATGAAGACCTCCTGCGAAAGGTCCCAAGCGTCGGCTTCCTGATGAATCATGTTTCGAATCATGGCGAATATCCTCCCACGGTGACGGGTGACGAGACTGTCGTAAGCCCTGAGATCGCCCCGCTGCGCGAGTGCGACACAACGGGCATCGTCGTCCGGATCCATGTTTGAAACTTCCGGCGCGCCGGACCCGTCAGGTCCCAACGCTTGATTCGACGCATCCAAAGAGGATTTATTCATGATGAACCGGAATAATTTCGAAAACCTTCCGAAACCATCCGGAAGCCACATGCCGCACCAAGCATGATCGCATCTCCCCGAACGCGCAACGCCGAAACCATCCCCTCCCTCACCCAAACCCCCGGAATTTCCCTTGGCAGATGCTCCGGATTTCCTCCTAGTCTCCCCCGCCCATGCCCACCGACGCGATCCTTTCCTCAGCACGCCAATTCCTCGGCGTGCACCCGACCGTTTCCGTCTCCCTCGAACCCATCAAACGGGGCGCTTCCGGACGCACCATCGTCCGCATCAAAACCCCCGGCCACGAACCCTTCATCGGCATCCACTGGACCGATGAACGCCCGGACAACGACCATTTCGTCCCCGTCGCACACTTCCTCAAAAAATCCCGCCTCAGAGTCCCCGCCATCCTCCACGAAAACCTCAAACGCCGCGTCGCCCTCGTCGAAGATCTCGGCGATACCGATCTCCTCTCCCTCAAGGACCGCCCCATCGCCGAGCGACTCCCCTACTACCGCTCCGCCCTCAAACAGGTCGACAAACTCTTCTACATCAAACCTCCCAAGGAACTCGAACTCATGCCCCCGTTCGACGCATCACTCTATGCGTGGGAACAGGAATACTTCTTCGAATACCTCGTCGAAGGCCACCTCGACATGGACGCCGATCCACTCCGGAAAAACCCCATCTTCAAAGACCTCGCGGAACGCCTCGGAACCGGTGCACGCCACCTCGTCCACAGAGATTTTCAATCCCAAAACCTTCTCATCAAGGACGAAGAAGTCTGGATGATCGACTTCCAAGGACTCCGCCGCGGCCGCCAGGAATACGACCTCGCCTCACTCATCTTCGATCCCTACCTCAACCACTCCCCGGAAGAACGCGAAACCCTCCTCAACCTCTGGGAGGAAATCGCCGACGAACGCCCGGAGCCCGGCCTCTTCCACGAATGCGCCGCCCAGCGACTCATGCAAGCCATGGGAGCCTACGGCAAAATCCTAAAAAAATCCGGCGACGAGTGGTATCGCCCACACATCCTCACCGCCGCCGGCCTACTCAAACACGTCATCTCCGGCACCTCCCTCGAAGCCCCGCTCACCCCGGTCCTCCAGGCCATCCACTGATCTAAAACAGTGCCTCTCCCGCTCCATCGCCGCCTGAGCGTCATCACCCTCACCGCGGTGGCCGCACTGCTCGCTGGATTCCTCATCCCCTCCAGCACGCTCGATCGCACCGCCTTCCGCCTCGTCGCCGGCAGCTTCGCCAACCCACCCTTCATTCCCACCGGCCAAGGCACCCACTCCGACCCGTGGACCTACCGCACCGTCGGACTCCCCTCCGGCGACCTCGCGAAACACACCCCCTCACTCATCTCCATCACCGACGATCCCGAAGGCGTCTTCCAAACCTCCCCCCCCTCCCCCATCGACATCGCAGTCACCCTGCAAAACATCCAGCGCCTCGGCGCCACCGACCTCTCCATCGCCGCCGTCATCGCATGGGAAAACCCGGACAACATCGGCCTCGCCGCCATGGATCGGCAACTCGCCAACTTCAAATCCCTCGCCACCGCCGCACCCGTCACCCGCGGCATCTCCGATAAACCCGTCCCCGCCTCCTTCCGCCGCGCCTCACTCGCTCCCAACGCCATCCACGGCGATGTCACCCGCATCCCCGCCGTCAACCAAATCCCCATCACCACCGTCCTCCTCGGCGGCGAAAACGCCCTCTCTGGATTCACCAACATCGAATCCGAAACCGACCCCTCTGCAATCCCCATGCTCGCACGCTGGGACGACCGCATCATCCTCTCCTTTCCCACCGTCGCCACACTCACCCGCCTCAACCTCAAACCCGATGACCTAGAAATCCGCCTCGGCGAGTTCATGAAATTCGGCAACACCGGCCCCGTCATCCCCATCGACCCCTTCGGCCGCTTTGTCCCGCCAAAGGATTCACTCGAATCCACAAAACGCATCTCCGCCAGCGAGCTGATCGATGGCGATCCCAAACTCTTCCCTAACGGAAAACCCCTCCACCCGGTCTTGTTAGACGAACAGTCCGCCGCCCCCGCCGCCACCCGCAGCTTCTCATCGTCACTCCCAGCAACCCTCGCCGGCATCATCGCCGAGTCCGGACTCACCCCACCCAAACCGCTCAACCGCCTCTCCGTCGCCGTCGAAACCATCTGCCTCCTCTCCATCGCCCTCGCCTGCGGTTTCCTCCTCAATCCATCACGCTTCACCAACCGCATCATCTTCGCCTCCATCGCCACCATCGTCATCGCCGCCCAATGGATCGGCGCAGGACCCGCCTCCACCTGGCTCCCCGGCCTCCCGGCCCTCGCCGGAATCATCACCGCAGCACTCTTCATCCAAATCGCCCCTCCAGCCACAGCCCGCCCGAAATCCAAAAAGCCGGCGAAAGCAAAACCACCCGTCCCAACCCCGGCCTCACCGCCCCCACAAACCACTCCCTCCCCCAAGATAACAAAACCCTCCGGCAAACCTCCCCAGCCCGCGAAAAAAGCCACCACCAAAATCGCGAAAAAACAGGGGAAAAAATCATCTAAGAAATCCGGCCCTCGCAAGTAACAGCCCGTTTCCCAAAAATCTCATCAGGCGGATTCAAAATGTTAGCGAATATCTAGAGGAGGAGTTGGTCCGTCTGGTTGGTTGTATAGTTTAGGCACAATCGAGAATTTAGTGGGGAAGGGCAAACGGGGTGCGGAGCCAGATTCTAACACGCCCAATGAGCGCCA
>SYAP01000295.1 GCA_005787565.1 Verrucomicrobiaceae bacterium
ATGGGTGTGGGATGTCGAGGGAGGATGCGTTGTTGTCGTTGGAGCGGCATGCGACGTCGAAGTTGAGGGTGGCCGGGGATTTGGCGGAGATCCGGACTTTGGGGTTTCGTGGGGAGGCGGTTCCGAGCATTGCGAGTGTATCGCGTTTCCGGTTGGTGACGCGGGAGCGTGAGGCGGTGGTGGGGACGGAGATTCTGGTGGATGGTGGGAAAATTCGGGAGGTGAGGGATGCGGGGTGTGCGCCGGGGACGGTGATCGAGGCGAAGGCGTTGTTTTTCAATTTGCCGGTGCGGCGGAAGTTTTTGCGGGCGGAGACGACAGAGGCGGCGCATGTGGAGCATCAGTTGCGGTTGCATGCGTTGGCTGCGCCGGGGGTGCGGTTCCGATTCCGGCGGGATGAGCGGGAGGTTTTCGATTTGCCGCCGGTGGGGAAGGCGATTGATCGGGTGAGGCAGTTGTTAGGGACGGAGCTTTCGCGGGAGCTGATCGCGTTGCCTTTCACGGAGGGGAATGGGATTTCGGTGGAGGGTTTCGTGCTGCCGGCGGTGCATGCGAGGAAGGGTCGGCGGCATCAGCATGTGTTTCTGAATGGGCGGCCGGTGGAGGATGGGGTGATTTCACGGGCGCTGGCGGAGGGGTTTCGCGGGGCGTTGTCGGATGGGTTGCATCCGGCGGCGTGGTTGTGGATCACGATGGAGCCGTTGTTGGTGGATGTGAATGTACATCCGGCGAAGCGTGAGGTGAGGATTCATCGGCCGGGTGAGCTGAAGGAGGTGTTGTTGCAGGCGACGCTGGAGGGGCTGCGGCCTGCGGCTCCGGTGAGGGCGGCGGTTGCTGCGGTGCCGGTGGCGGATTTGCCGGATCGGCCGGGGGTGGGGTTGGAGGTGGCGGTTTCTCCGGCGCAGTGGGCGCGTGCGCCGCAGCGGGAGTTGGGGCTGACGGCGAGTGTTCCGGTGGCGGTGGAGGCTGGGGGAGCGGTGTCGCGGGTTGAAGCGAAGGAGGAGGTGGTGAGGGCGGCGGGGGCGCCGGATTTCCGGGTGTTGGATATGTTGTTGCACCGGTTTGTTTTGTTAGAGAGTGAGGACGGGTTGGTGTTGTTGGATCCGCGGGCGGCGCGGGAGCGGATTCATTATGAGCGGTTGTTGCAGAGGGGGGGGGAGGGGATTGAGACGCAGGGGTTGTTGGTTCCGGTGTTGATTGAGCTGGATCCGAGGGATTTGGATTTGGTGTTGCGGAATCGTCCGGCGATGGCGGATGCGGGGATCGAGGTGGAGGCGTTTGGTGGGAACACGCTGCAGATCCGGTCGATGCCGGCGGCGTTGCAGGTGGATGATCCGCGGGAATTTTTTGGCGATCTGATGGATGAGCTGCTGAATGAGTCCACGCCGGGCGGGCGTTTCACGGCGGACCGGTTGGCGCGGTTATTGGCGAAGCGTGCGACGGTGGGCTTGGTGCCGAAGCTGGCGGAGACGAAGCCGCTGCTGGAGGAGCTTTTTGCGTGTTCGCTGCCGTATTGCACGCCGGATGGGCGTCCGACTTTGAGTGAGTTGGGGATCCGGGAGTTGGAGCGGCGTTTTGGGCAGCAGCGTGGTTGAGCCGGACCTACGCGATTGCGTGAAGTTTCCTGCTTTCAGGTTGGGTTGGAGTGATTAGATTGCCGGTGTCCACCAATCCCCCCAAACGCGAATCCGAGCGAGCCCCAAAGCCGTCACGAGGAGCACCCGGCGGACATTCCCCCAAACCATCCCCCCGACCATGAACTTTAGCCGACCGGCTGCCTTTGCGGCAGTCATGTTTGCCACCGCCGGTTTGTCGCCTTTGACGGCGCAGACCACCTCTCCGTCCGGCCCGACCGGGTGGCTCACTGCGAGCCATTCGATCGTTCGCGGCGGCGCAATGCCCATGCTGAATTGGGAGATCACCTATCCATCGATCGTGGAAGACTACGTAGAAATCACCGACTACTCGACCGTTACTGCCAAGGAGAACCTGAAGGTCGAGATCCGCGTGCTTGGTGCGGGCGTGACGGCATCGGCGTCGAATTCGACGACGTTCAGTTTCGTGCCGACCGAGGCGCTGGTGAGCTACAACGGCAGTTCCTACGGACGTGTGTTTTATGGCACCAACCTCAACGTGAATCCGAATACGATCGTCTATTCCCGGACGGTGCAGAAGGATCGCCCGTTGCGTTTTGGCGGCCGCTATTATTACAACAACGCTTGGGGACCGTATTTCAACTCGCAGAGTGGGACGCGGAATGTGCGAGCGCTGGTGAATGGAGATACTCCACCGACGACCTATTCGTTGATCAATGCGCCGACGCTTGAGCAATTTATCCGGCCATACCTTGATTCCGCAGGCCGGGTGAAGATCGGGCCGATGGATGTGATCGTTTTCATGGAGCTGACCCACCATGACTCCCAGGCCAGTGATTGGGGTTACGACCTTCAGGACATGGTTCTGTTAGTGACGTTCAAGCCGCTCAACTAACCGATGTTTTCCGCCACTCCACCACTTCCACCCGCTTCCAAGATGACCATCATGAAATTCCAGAAGAACATGTGCCTGATCGTGCTGGCAGGCCTTGGCTTAGGTTCCGGATTTGCCTATGGGCAGGCGGGGAATCTTTACACCAACTTCATCCGGCAGGTGCAGTTGCCCTCGGGCGTGCAGTGGGATGCGTCGGTGGCATCGGCCGGGGAGCAGCGTTCGGCGTTGCCGATTGATCCGGGCGGGGCGCGGTTCGAGTTGTGGACGGTCAAGACCTCGCCACTGACGAGTTATCTGTTGGATACGCGGTATATCAGCGCCTACATTCCGGCTGCCGACGTGAAGATCACGACTGAAGATCCCTACACGGTGGTTCCGAGGACGCGTGCGGATCGTCCGTTTTCCGTGGAGATCCAGATCAGCGGGCTGTTGAGTGGGAATAATGTTCCCGACCCATCCAAGTCGGTGAAGTTGCTTCGCCATGTTCAATCGTATGGAAGCGGAGTGGGCGCAGGCATTGACCGGTCGCAGGCGATCTTGCAAACGCAGGCGATGGTGAGCAGCAATGGAAAACTGAAGCTCGATTATGAGGTGACCGAGATTCCCGGAAGCAACCGGAGCAAGGTGCGTGGCGAGGAGCGTTTCTCGATTTTCTCGTTGGCAGACTATCAGGCACCGGAATCGCAATTGGCGCAGCGGTATGTGCAAATCTGGCCGGTGGCCGATGGGCTCATCCAAGGAATCGAGCCTGACAAGGTGTATCGTCACCGTTTCCCGGCGGTTACCGTGACGGTGAACGACCTGTATCCGGACTCACGGACGTATGTTCAAGTTTACCCTGGTGAGCGAAGGTTGGGTGAGGAGGGGACGATTATTCCGGGTTCCGCGCTGATTCTCAATGAAACCGTGCCGCAGAGCCGGGTTCTCACGTTGCAGAACTATGAAGCGGTTTTTTCGACGGACGGGCGTTGGACGATGGAGCTCTTGACGGTGACGCCGTTCGGAATCGACAGGCTTTCGCACGTGACGTTTTCGATTCGGCGGTCGATCCGGGTCAACAGCACGCTGTCGACGATGGAGTGAGGAGGGTTAAAGAGATTGAAATTATTTTTGGAAAACGTTCAAAATTTCCAAAAAATTATTGAATGGGTGGTAATTTCTGGCTATTCGTCGCGTTGGAGAGTTCGAGAGTGCTGATGGATTTTTTAACGAATATCTGAGCGATGTCGAGTGGTTGGAGTCCTTTGTGACTCATAAGTTATTGATTTTAAGTCTTTGAATTAAAGACAATCGATCTTGAAATTCGTTCAATATTTTCTTCACTTTTTTCTTGTTAAGAAACCTAAACTTTTTAGAGTAGCGGCAAGTCAGGCACCGCTGGTGGTGCTGAAAGATTGAAGAATCCGATGAAACTTTCCCTCACCATCACAGGAATCGCCGGATTGGCGCTCTTCGGAGTGGCAGGTGCTGTTCCGCTTTCGGAGCGGTTGGATGGGGTTCACCAGACGTTTCTGGATGACCGGCGTGAGGCGTTGCCAGGGCTGAGTGATCCGTTTGGAGTTCCCGAGGCCCCGCGGGTGGTGGTTGAGGGTCCTGAGGATGCGTTCCGGAAGGAGTATCCTTGGAAGCGGAATGTGATTGCCACCGTGTTCTGGGTGGGTGAGCAGCCGAGGGGATGTCCCTCAGATCGTTAAAACTGGCGGCGACTGGTTGGAGTTAGGTTGGTCATTTGGTGTATGAAAGACAAGGGGCAAATTTCTCCGCGCTGGCGCTCGCAA
>SYAP01000022.1 GCA_005787565.1 Verrucomicrobiaceae bacterium
ACGCGCTCGACTCAAACTCGAGTTCTAACGAGTGTGGGTTCGAGTCCCACAGCCGCTACTTTCCCCTCTTCGTGCCCGCCGGTCGCCCCCTTCCCAGAGCGCACCCATGGCAGCCACCCGAACCATCGGCATCATCGCAGGCAACGGAGTCTACCCCGAAACCTTCATCGCCGCCGCACGCCGCCACAGCCCCGGCACACGCCTCATCGCAGCCGCCTTCGAAAACGAAACCAAACCCGAAATCAACTCCCTCGCCGACTCCACCGCCTGGTTCCGCGTCGGACAACTCGGCAAACTCATCCGCTTCTTCCTCCGCGAAGGCGTCACCGAAGCCGTCATGGTCGGCCAAATCGCCCCCAAAAACCTCTTCGACCTCCGCCCCGACATCCGCATCCTCCTCCTCCTCGCCCGCGTCAAAGAACGCAACGCCGAATCCCTCTTCGGCGGCATCGCCGATGAACTCGCCAAAGACGGCATCACCCTCCTCCCCGCAACCACCTTCCTCGAAGACCACCTCCCCGGAAAAGGCCACGTCTGCGGACCTTCCCTCGCCAAACGCCAACTCCACGACGCCGAATTCGGCTTCCGCATCGCCAAACAAACCTCCGCCCTCGACATCGGACAAACCATCGTCGTCCGCCACGGCACCGTCCTCGCCGTCGAGGCCTTCGAAGGCACCAACGCCTGCATCAAACGCGGCGGAGAACTCGGACGCGGCAAAAACGTCGTCCTCGTCAAAGTCTCAAAACCCAACCAGGACTTCCGCTTCGACGTCCCCGTCATCGGCCCCCTCACCATCGAAACCTGCGCCGCCGCCGGAGTCTCCGCCATCGCCATCGAAGCCGGAAAAACCCTCCTCCTCGAAAAATCCTCCGTCGCCTCCCTCTGCGACCGCCACAAAATCGGCATCCACGCCCTCTAATAAAAACCTGTTAGATCAGCAGCCGCCCCGCCTCACGGCAACAAATCCGTGTAAGTCCCCGGATCACTCCCCGGAATCTCGATCGCCCCGCAAGCCTTCGCATAAAACTCCTTCGGCCCCACACCGCCAATAATCGCATACGCATACCCCGTCTCCCGCAGCGCCTCCAACGAGCGCATCAACAATGCCTTCCCCAACCCCAACCCCCGCGCCGACTCCGCCCCCCCCGTCGGCCCGAAAAACCCGCGCAACGTCGTGTCATAACACGCAAACCCCACCACCGCCTTCTCCCGCGTCGCAATAAAACACGCGATCGGCTGCCTCGCCATCGCCACCTCCACCTCACTCACCCACTTCGGCGAAAAATGCTCCCGCACAAACGCCGTCACCGTATGCCTCTCAAACGCCCGCGCCCGCCGCAACGTCACCCCCCTCCCCGCAACCTCCCCATACAACCCCGACGAATCCGGCAAATCATACAGTCGCACCAACATGTCAATCATGCCCCCCATCCAACCCCACACCATCCCCCCCGTCAACCCCGCCCCATCAACCCCAATCCCCCAATCTCCACCACTTCTCCCCACCAATCGCGTGAGGCGAAGCCTTTTACGCGACCCACCTCCGCGTTTCGCTTAACAAAACCTTCGATCTTCGACTTTAAGACCTTCAGACTCTTCCCAAAACCCACATAATCCATAAAACTTGATAATTCGGGCATTAAAAATTTGACACCACACTTCTGTTAGGTATTTTAGCGTAGGAATGGCCCAGCGAGAAGATCTCCAGAAGCTGTTTGAAGCGGCGCTCAAGCAATCCACGCCCCCAAGCCGCTTCGGCATCCCCGCCGATCAACGGAAAGCCACCCCTCCCGCTGCCGGTTCCACAGACCCCGATGTCCCCCTCCCCTTCGGAGCCACCCCACCACCCCAATCCACCTTCACCCCCGTCCCATCCGCCCCCGCTCAAGCCCCGGCCGCCTTCACCCCCGTCGCCAGCACTCCCGTCGCCAGCGCCCCCGCCGCCTTCACCCCGGTCCCCGAGGAATCCCCCGCTCCTGCCCCAGCCCCGGACTACCACGCCACCAATGATGAGCTCGCCGCCATCATGGACGAAAAACACATCAAACGGAAACGCCGCCACCGCCGCCAAGCCCTCGTCACCTTCCTCCTCCTCTTCGGAACCGCCGGCGGCGGCACCGCATGGTTCGTCTCTAACCCGGACCGCGTCACCGCCCTCAAACAAACCATCGCCGAAATCCGCTCCGCCGGCGACATCAAGGCCATCATCGCCAAATACCAGGCCGCCCTCGACAAAGTCGCCGTCCGTGGCGACCAAATCGACGACGCAACCCGCGCCATGGGCGTCGACCCCGCCACCGCCGCCAACGATGCCGACCAAGGCTTCGACAAGGAAATGCGCGAAATGATGGGCGAAGAAGGCGGACCCACCGCCGCCCAACGCAACGACAAACTCCGCAAATCCTTCGGCTCAGTCCAGGAAACCGGATCCCTCCTCCCCGGCGCCAAAGCCCCGGAAAAATCCACCGACGGAACCGAAACCAAAACCTCGCCCTGACCCATCCCAACCACTCCAACTTCCCTCTCCCCCAAAAAGCCGCTCTCACCCAAGAGCGGCTTTTTTCATCCCCACCACCCACCCTTCACCCCAAACTTTGACCAAAAACATCAACTTTCGCATTCAATCCGATCAAAAAAACCCACCTTTACCGAAAAAACATCAATTTTTGATTGCTTCAGCCCACTTCATCAGCCAAGTTCTCCGCCCCAACCCCTATTTTTATGAACAAGGAGCAAATGGACGGCGCACAAGCCCTGGTCAAGACCCTCGACGACCTCGGCATCGAATACATCTTCGGATACTCCGGCGGAGCCGCGCTCCCCATCTTTGACGCACTCGAAACCGTCAAGACCAACATGAAATTCATCCTCGTCCGCCACGAGCAGGGCGCGGTCCACATGGCAGACGGCTACGCCCGCGCCACCGGCAAACCCGCCGCTGTCCTCGTCACCTCCGGACCCGGCGCAGGAAACACCGTCACCGGACTCATGACCGCCCAAATGGACTCAGTCCCCATGCTCGTCATCTGCGGACAACAAGTCACCTGGATGCTCGGCAAGGACGCCTTCCAGGAAGCCGACATCTTCGGCATCACCATGCCCGTGGTGAAACACAACTTCCTCATCAAACAAACCAACGACATCCCCCGCATCACCCGCGAGGCCTTCCACATCGCCACCACCGGCCGCCCCGGCCCCGTCCTCATCGACGTCCCCAAAGACGTCTCCCAGTCCCCCTTCTCCGGCGACATGGACCCAGACCTCGACCTCCCCGGATACAACCCCGAGGAAGCCTTCAACATCGACCCCACCGCCATCGATGAAGCCCTCCAACTCATCGCCCAATCCCGCCGCCCCCTCATCCTCGCCGGCCAAGGCGCCATGATCTCCCGCGCCGGAGAACAACTCATGGAACTCGCCGAAACCCTCGGCTGCCCCGTCACCACCACCCTCCTCGGCAAAGGCATCTTCCCCGAAACCCACAAACTCTCCCTCGGCATGCTCGGCAT
>SYAP01000296.1 GCA_005787565.1 Verrucomicrobiaceae bacterium
ACACGGAAAAAACCGTCATCGGCTACGAAATCTCCTTCAACAAATACTTCTACGTCCACCAGCCGCTCCGCGACCTCGCCGAGGTGGTGAAGGAAATCCTCGACCTCGAAAAGGAAACCGAAGGCCTGCTCGAACAGATCCTCAGCTTCTCCGCCTGATGACCACGTTCCCGAAATACGAGCGTTACAAGGACTCCGGAGTCGAATGGCTCGGGGAGGTGCCGGAGCATTGGGAAATCGCGCCAGTCCAGGGATTGTTCGAAATGAGTCCGGAAAAGAACGGCAAAAGCATCGTCGGGGAAATGCTGTCTATTTCCGGCTATCGGGGAGTGGAACCCAAGCGATACGAGTCCGATTCTCAAAAGCGGACCCAAGATCAATTGGCCGATTACCGCGTCGTCCGTAAAGGTCAGTTGGCCGTTAACACGATGTGGCTCAACTATGCCGGGCTTGGCGTGAGCGATCACGAAGGCCATATGAGTCCTGCCTATCGAGCCTACTCGATCCGGCCAAAGCTTAACGGACGGTATGCCCATCATCTGCTGCGAAGCTCACTTTATGTGGAAGCATACACGGGCCTGATGCAGGGCATACGCCCGAACTCCATGCAGATCAAAAACGAGGACTTCAAAAAGATTCCTGTCCTCGTGCCCCCCAAACCCGAACAAGACCGCATCGTCGCCTTCCTCGACCGAAAAACGGCGGAGATCGACGCCCTGATCGCCAAAAAGCAGCGCCAGATCGATCTCCTCGACGAACAAAAAGCCATCCTCATCAATCGCGCCGTCACCCGCGGCCTTAACCCCAACGCCAAACTCAAACCATCCGGCATCGAATGGATCGGGGAGATCCCGGCGCATTGGATCATCGCGCCCATGTACAGTCGTTGCGACGTTCGCTTGGGCAAAATGCTAGACGCAGCAAAAATCAAAGGGAAACACCTCCAGCCTTACCTCCGGAACACAGACGTCCAATGGTTCAAGATAAACTGCTTGGACCTACCTATGATGGATTTCAGACCAGAAGAGTATGAGCGCTACTCTGTTAAAAGTGGGGACCTTGTTGTTTGCGAAGGCGGCGAGCCCGGCCGTGCCGCTTTGTGGGACAGTGAAGAACCGTGTTTTTTCCAGAAAGCGCTTCACCGTGTCAGACCGATGAAAGGCGACGACCCAAGGTTTCTTCTCTATCTATTCCGGAATGCTGTGACGATGTCGGCCTTCTCGGGCGTTGATAAGGCGACAATCGCCCATTTAACTGGGGAGCAACTCAGACGGTTCCGCTTCACATTTCCTCCTGTGGCGGAACAGGCCGGAATTGCAGATTATCTTGATGATGCGCAAACGCGGTTCTCTGAGGCTACTCAAAAGATCGAAAGCCACATTCAATCCCTCCAAACCCTCCGCAGCACTCTCATCGCCCACGCCGTCACCGGCAGAATCAAAGTCTAACCCATGCCCACTGTCACACCTACCTACAAAACCATCCAAGGACTGCTCAAAGGCGAGAAGTTCTCCATTGATGATTACCAACGGGAATACAAATGGGAGAAGAAGCAGATTGACGAGCTGGTCAATGATTTGACTTCAAAGTTTTTTTCCGAATACAAGCCGGAACACGAAACGAAAGACGTCAGCAGCTACGACAACTATTTCCTGGGGTCGATTATTGTGAGTCGAAGGGGCGGTCTGAACTTCCTGATCGACGGGCAGCAGCGGACGACCTCTCTGACGCTATTGTTGATTTACCTTTATCATCGGCTGAAGGCCATGAACTCAAACGCGAAGAGCACGCTTGAGAGTCTGATCTTCTCTGATGACTACGGGTCCTACTCATTCAATCTGAAAATCCCCGACCGTGAACCGGTGCTCAAAGCCCTTTACGAAGGAACGGTTTTCAATACCGACCACCAAGAGGAGTCGTTGGTAAACATGGTGGCGCGATACAACGACATTGCAGCTGAGCTGGATGCCGACCCGCACGAACCCGATCCGATGGACACCGCCATCGAACACTTCACTTACTGGCTGATGACCAAGGTGGGTTTGATCGAAATTGCCACGGATGATGACTCCTACGCCTACACGATTTTCGAGACGATGAACGATCGGGGCAAACCGCTCAGCCCCACCGATATGCTCAAGGCCTACCTTCTTGGACGGATCAAGGATCCGGAAGTACGCTCGACGGCCAATGACAAGTGGAAAGCAGAAATCCAAGCATTGATGCACTTCGGCAAGGGCAAGGACGACGATATCGAATCGAATTTCCTGAAGACCTGGCTGCGGGCCCAATATGGCCGGGACACCCGGCAGCGGAAAGCGAACGCGAAAGAGGAGGACTGGGAAAAGATTGGTGGGGCATTCCACCGTTGGGTAAACGACCAGAAGGGACTGCTTGGTCTCAATAAAGAGGCGAACTTCGTGGAACTCATCCAGAAAGACATCCCGTTCTTTGCGCGGGTCTATCGCATGATCCTGGATGCCACCCATACCTACACGCCGGGTTTGGAAGGCATCTACTACAATTCCAGCAATGACTTCACGCTCCAAACAACGGTGCTGATGGCCGCGGTGAAGCGTGACGATTCTGAAGAAGTCATTCGTCGCAAATTGCAGATTGTTGCGACCTACTTGGATCATTTTCTCGTGAGACGGGTGGTGAACTACATCCGTGTGGGATATTCGGCCGTTCAATACACGATGGTACAGCTCATCAAGGAAATCAGGCACAAGTCGCCGGAGGAACTCATCGAAATTCTCGTTCAGCGACTGGAGAAAGACGATGCCACTCTGGAATCAGCCAAGGGTGGTTGGCGAAAGGGGGTGTCTGATTTCCGCCTTAACATGTTCAGCAAGCGCTACATCCATTACCTGCTGGCGCGGATGACGGCGTATGTGGAGGTCTCCTGCGACAAGGGGGATCGATTCCCCGCTTACACGAACTGGCTGCCCGACAGCAAAAAGAATCCATTTGAGGTCGAGCATCTCTGGCCTTATCACTTCGAGGATTTCGGGGATGAGTTCCAGACGGAGGACGAGTTCAACCAATGGCGTAACCATCTCGGTGGATTGGTCCTTCTGCCGAAAAGCAAAAATGCGAGCCTGAACGACAAGCCCTACACCGGCAAGCGGCCGCATTACCAAGACGAGAACCTGCTGGCGGCATCCTTGACCGATTTGCCCTATTCTCACCTTCCAAGGTTCAAGACTTTCCGCGAGTCGAATGGCTACGCTTTCAAGGCCTATCCGACCTTTGGGAAGAATGAGCAGATGGAGCGACGCGCACTCTACATCTCGCTGATCAAACACATTTGGAGTGTCGAACGACTTAAAGAACTTTAACCCGACACCACACCAACATGTCCCACCGCCAACCCACCGCCCGCATTCTCGAGATCGTCCAAGCCCCGAAGGTTTTGGCGGCAGGGCAGAGCGTGGAGCCGAAGAAGCATGGCAGCCACGGGCTGATTTTCTGGGGCTTGGAGAAACATGAAGCCATTGAGAACCGAGATGCCGACTGAACCCGAACATGCCCAAGCGAGATCATTGGAAAGCGATCCGTTTCCCGAATTGGCTCCGGATCGTCGTGTGGACCCGATGATCCTGTGGGGTGCATGGCCTGAAGAAGCAGTTCCGGAAGAGAGGATTGAAAACCCCGCGGTCCAGCCATGAAAAAGCCGCCCCCTTTCGGAGGCGGCTTGGGAAACCGGGATCAGCCCGGGATGTTGCTCGGGTCGTTGCCGTAGCTCCAAGACTCGCGGATGCGATTCTCGGTATTGTGGATCCGTAGCTCGCCGCCGCCTTGCTGGGCAAGGGGCTTGGCAGCCTGGATCGCGGCACTCTGGGTGGTGTGGAGGGAGGAAGCGCGTGCGTTTCCAGCTCCTTTCACCGCCCAGCTACCGTCGGCACGATGGGTGACGTGATAGTTCTTGGCCATGATTGGTATTGTCCTTTCTAGTCAATTCGGGGTTACGCCTCGAAGCGGAAGTGCTTGACGGCCCCCGGCGGTATTTGTTGTTCATGGCCCGTCAGAACGACGAACAACCCGCTGGTGGACGCCCCGGAAACGGAGGCCCGTCGATCCGGAGGTTGGGAAAAGCGGAGTCTTGCCGGACTCCGTTTTTCTTGAGATCGATCTTTACAGATTTGGCAAAAATGTCAATAGTGTAAACGCAGCCAGCAAGCGATTCCAGACTGAAACGCTGCCGCAGGGAGGGTCCCGCCTCCTCAGGCAACGATTCAGGCGCTTCCCCAACGAACCCCATGCCCATGAAACCTGCCGCCGCATCGTCCGGGAAGGATGAGACGCGCGCTCCATCCATTCCCACTTCCCCGGCCGCCCGGATGGGCGACCGTATTCGCCGGGCCCGGCTGATGGCCGGGCTGTCCCTCCGTGGTCTCGCGGACGCCCTCGACGGCGAGCCCTCGCACACTCAGATCGCCAAGTTTGAGGCAGGCGAAGTCTGCCCGGACAGCAAGCAACTCGCCCGGTTTTCCCAGGTGCTCAAGGTTCGCCCGGATTACTTCTTCAAGAAGGATGCCCTGAAGCTGGAAACCGTGGAATACCGGAGCCAGACGAAGCTCGGAGAAAAAGCCCGCAAGCGTTTGGAAGAACAGGCCTACGAGTTCTTCGAGCGCTATCTGGAGATCGAGCGGATTCTGGGAATCGCCACGGAAACGCTCGGGTGCGTGGATCTGAGCACCAAAGCCACGGAGGAACTGCCGGCTGCCATCGAGCAGGCGGCAAACGACCTGCGGCAAGCCTGGGAGCTTGGGATGAACCCGATTCCCAACGTCCACGTCATGCTGGAAACCCACGGAGTGAAGGTGAAGACCTTGGAACCCGAGGAGGGATTCGACGGATTTTCCGCGTTCGCCACGGATGGAGGTGGCACCAAGGTTCCAGTGGTTGCGCTCTCCAAGCGATGGCTGGAGGGCAAGGAGAAGGACCTGCCACGCTTCCGTTTCACCGCGATCCACGAGCTGGCCCACCTGTATCTCAAGCTTCCCGAGACGCTCAGCCACAAGGAGAAAGAGAACTGGTGCCACTGGTTCGCCGGGGCTTTCTTGATTCCTCGTGAAGCCTTCGAGGAGCGCTTTGGCGTGAATCGGGTGAAAATCGCCCTGAACGAACTGATCGCCATCAAGCAGGAATGGGGCATGTCCGTGGCCGCCATCATGAAACGCGCGACTAATCTCGGACTGGTCACAGCCGGGCGCTACAAGACGTATTGCATCGTCGCCAACAAGAACCGCTGGAACGTCAGCGAGCCAGGCACCTGGGTGGGTGACGAGAAATCGAGCCGCTTCGAGCCTCTTGTCCTTCGAGCGCTGGCGCAGGAATTCATCACGTCGTCCAAGGCTGCCGGGTTGCTCGGCATTTCCCTCCCCGAGCTGGGCGAGCGCTACACCCCTCTGGATTGAAGCATGAAGGTCGCGATCAAGGACGCCAATGTTTTCATCGATCTGGAGTCGATGGGCCTCCTTGACCTCTGGTTGCAGCTTGGAATCACCACGTTGACGAGCAGTTTCGTGGTGATGGAGTTGGAGGATGGCGGCCATGAGAACGCGCTGGCATGCATTCGGGCCAAGCAAGTGGTGGAGGCAGAGATTTCCGGCGAGGAAATGGCAGGGGCTTTCTCGGATTTTCGAGACAACCATGGCGGAAACGGCCTCAGTGAATCGGATCTCTCGGTGATTTATCTGGCAATCCGTGAGGACGCGATGGTGCTCTCTGGAGACCGGCTCTTGCGGGCCACAGCGGAGGCACAGCATTTGGAAGTCCACGGCACGCTGTGGATCATGGACCGGTTGGTGGGTGAAGGGGTCCTGCAACCCATGGTCGCGGCGGATCGACTGGAGGCTTTGATCCGCCGGACGGGCAGTGAGCAGCGTTATCTTCCAAGACCGGAGTGCGTGATGCGGATCAGCCGTTGGCGGCGTGGGTGACGAACCATGGTTGACCCTTGGACCGTAGTCCGAAGCCCGCTCACATGTGATCAAAGCGGAAGCTTCTTGCGGTCCTGCGGGTGATAGATAATCTCACCACAGCGCCATGAGCTTATCCCAGACCAACGAAGCCTCATTGGAAGCCTGCATCGAACGTCATCTCACCGGTGGCGTGAGCGCGATGCCGGGTGTTTTGTTAGGGGACGATGCGCCACCTTACCAGACGAGCAAAGGCGCGGGTTATTTGCGTGGCAAGTCCACGGATTTCAACGCCGAGTTCGCCATCGACGAGCCGAAGTTCTGGCAGTTTCTCGAATCCACCCAGTCCTCGGAGCTGGAGAAGCTCCACTACAAGGCGGACTGGAAACGGCAGGTGCTGGAACGGTTGCACCGTAAGCTGAAGAAGGACGGCATCCTGGCGGTGCTGAAGAAGGGGCTGGATGTGGACAACGCCCATCTGAAATTGTTCTACCGGCTACCCTATAACGAATTGAATGCGGAGGTCGCGGCGAGGTTTGAGTCGAACGTGTTTTCGGTGACGCGGCAGTTGTATTTTTCCAGGACGGATCACAAGTCGGTGGACATGGTGGTTTTCCTCAACGGTCTGCCGCTCGCCACGCTGGAACTCAAGAACCCGTGGACCGGGCAGAATGCGAATCATGCGAAGAAGCAGTATCGTGAGAACCGTGATCCGAAGGAGACCTTGTTTCAATTCCGCCGTTGTCTCGTGCATTTCGCGGTGGACCCGGATGAGGTTTGGATGACGACGAAGCTGGATGGCAGGGGCACGTATTTCCTGCCCTTCAACAAGGGCCTGCCGAACGGGCAGGGCAAGGGCAACCCGGTGAACCCGGAAGGTCACAAGACGGCGTATCTTTGGCAGGACGTCCTCACCCGCCAGAGCCTGAGCAACATCATCGAGCATTTCGCCAAGGTAACCAAAGAAGGAGCGAAGGAGACCCTCTATTTCCCGCGTTACCACCAACTCGAAGTGGTGCGCAAGATTCTGGCGGATCTGAAGAAGGAGGGAATCGGCAAGCGCTATCTGATCCAGCATTCCGCCGGTTCGGGAAAGTCGAACTCCATCGCCTGGCTTTCCTATCAGCTCATCGAACTTTACGACGCGGGCGGTGAGCAAAACTTGTTCGACTCCGTGATCGTGGTGACTGATCGCCGTGTGTTGGACCGGCAGCTCGACCGGAACATCCGGCAGTTTTCCGAGTTCAAGAACCTGCTTGCCCATGCTGACAGCGCGGCGCATTTGCGGATGCATTTGGAGAAGGGGAAAAGACTGATTACGACCACCATCCAGAAGTTTCCCTTCATTGTGGATGGCATTGCCGACATGAGCGACCGGAGGTTCGCCGTAATCATCGACGAGGCGCATTCCTCGCAGGGGGGCCAGTCCGCAGACAAGCTGAACATGACCATCGGAGCGATGGATGATGAGGAAGAGCCGGAGGACTATCAGGAAAAGATCCTGCAAGCGATGGCCCGGCGGAAGATGGGCAAGAACGCCAGCTACTTCGCCTTCACCGCCACGCCGAAGAAAGCGACCCTGGAGAAGTTCGGCGTCCGCAATACGGAAGGTGGATTCGATCCTTTCGATCTGTATTCGATGAAGCAGGCGATTGAGGAGGGGTTCATCCTTGATGTGCTGGCGAACTACACGACGTACCGCAGCTACTACGAGGTCCAGAAGTCGATTGAGGAGAATCCGCAGTTCGACACCGCCAAGGCACAGAAGAAACTTCGTTCCTACGTGGAGAGCCACCAACAGACCATTGATGCGAAAGCGGCGTTGATGGTGGATCATTTTGTCCGGCAGGTGGCTGGGACCAAGAAGCTGCGCGGCCAGGCGCGCGGCATGGTGGTGACGCGCAACATTGAAAGCGCCATCCGTTACTTCTTCGCCATCCGCGAGGAACTCAAGAAGGCGAATGCGCCTTTCCAAGCCATCGTTGCTTTTTCCGGAACGAAGAAGGTGGACGGCATCGAACACACCGAGGACTCGCTGAACGGTTTTCCCGGAAAGGATATCCCGGACAAGTTCAAGGACGCCGGATACCGGCTTCTGGTGGTGGCGAACAAGTTTCTAACAGGATTCGACGAGCCGTTGCTGCACACGATGTATGTGGACAAGCGGCTCCAAGGCGTATTGGCGGTGCAGACGCTTTCCCGGCTGAACCGGTGCAACGAGAAGATGCAGAAGCAGGACACCTTCGTTTTGGACTTCTACAACAGCGCTGCGGAAATCAAGGCGGCCTTCGACGATTTCTATACCTCCACCTCGCTCACCGAACCTACGGACGTGAACGTGCTGCACGATCTGAAGGAAGCTCTGGATGATGAGGAGATCTACAATGAGGACGATGTGGAGCGTTTCAACGAGCTGTTTTTCAACGGCGTGGATGCGGAGCAACTTCATCCGATCATCGACGAGGCTGTAGGGCGTTTCGATCTAATCGAGGAGGAGGACGACAAGATCGACTTCAAGATCAAGGCCAAGCAGTTCGTGAAGCTCTATGGCCAGCTTGCGTGCATCATGGCCTTCCCGGCCGTGACGTGGGAGAAGCTCCACTGGTTTCTCAAGTTCCTGATTCCGAAACTCAAGGTGAAGGACAAGGATCAGGACCAACTGGATGCCTTGTTGGAGAGTGTGGATCTCTCCACGTATGCGTTGGAGCGGGTGCAGTTGAACCAGAGCATCGCACTGGAAGCCGCGCCCACGGCGCTGGAGCCTGAGAATCCGAATCCCCGAGGTCATCATGGGGGTGACGAGGACGAATCGCCGCTTGATGAGATTATCCGTCATTTCAACGAGCGCTGGTTTTCCGCATGGGATGCGACGCCGGAGGAGCAACGCGTGAAGTTGATCAAGATCATGGAGCACGTGCAGGAAAGCGCGGCTTATAAGGCGCAGGTTTTGGATAATCCCGATGAACAGAATCGGGATATCGCGTTGCGGAGCCTGATCACCCAAGCGGTGAACAAGGAGCGGAAAAAGGACCTGGATCTTTACAAGACCTATGCGGGAGACGCGGACTTCCGGAAAGCGTTTGAGGAGAGTATCATGCGCATTCTGGCGCTGCACGAGAAGAGCAAGCCGGCGTGATGAGGGGATGGGTGGGGGGAGTGGATCACGGGAGTTTCACGCATTTATCACAGAGTGCGCATTGGGGATTCATGATGGGTGGGTGGGATGTGGGGCATGAACTTGCGGCGGTTGATGCATCCGGATGCGGGCTGGCTTGATGAGCCGGGCCGGGGGCGGGTGTGGGTGGTGGTGGTGGTGGCGTTTTTTGGGTTGGCGATCTATGGGTTTACGGTGGGGTATTGGCGGGCTCCGCTGATGGGGGCTTATGTGGCGGTGAAGTTGCCGTTGCTGGTGGCGCTGACGCTGGGGTGCAATGGTTTGCTGAACGGGCTGGCGGGGCTTTTGTTAGGGTCGGGGCTGGGGTTCCGGCAATCGTGGCTGGCGTTGTTGTCGTCTTTTGCGGTGGCGGCGCTGATTTTGGGATCGCTGGCACCGGTGACGTTCTTGTTGGCGTGGAATGCGCCGCCGCCGGGGAGTGAGGAGGCGGGGCGGGCGCATGCGGCGTATCTGGTGACGCATACGTTTCTGATCGGCTTCGCGGGGGTGGCGGCGAATGTGCATTTGCACCGTCAGCTCGCGGCGCGGGCGCCGACGCCGATGGCGGCGACGGGGACGTTGTTGGCGTGGTTGGGGGGGAACGGGTTTCTGGGCGCGCAGTTTTCGTGGATCCTGCGGCCGTTTTTCGGGACGCCGACGCTGGAGGTGGCTTTCCTGCGGGAGGATCCGATGAAGGGCAATTTCTATCAGACGGTGTGGCGCTCGCTGGAGTCGACCTGCGGAGCGGCCGCGCTGCCGGTGTTGATCGGCGCGGTGGCCTTGTTGGGGCTGCCGGTCGCGATCGCCATCCGTTCCCATCACCAACCCCATTAGAAACCATGAATGCACAAGAGATGCCACCCGTTGTCCAGCCGCCGCCGTTAGAGCCGCCGTTGGGAGTGAAGCCGGATATGAAGTCGTTGTTCGAGGCGCTGCTGCGGAAGCCGCATTTGCTGGTGGCGCGGTTGGCGGAGCCGGGTCACGGGGCGACGCCGAGGTTCGCGTTCATGGCGCTGGTTTCGTTTCTGTTGTTCGGGTTCGTGCTGGGATGTTTTGCGAAGCACGAGCAGTTGTGGGCGGCGCCGTTGAAGATTACGGCGGGGATCGGGTTTGCGAGTGTGATTTGTTTTCCGAGTTTGTATATCTTCTCGACGCTGGCGGGTGCGCGGGTGTCGTTGGGGCAGTTGGCGGCGTGTCTGGCGGGTGCGCTGGCGCTGGCGGGGCTGCTGTTGCTAGGGTTTGCGCCTGCGGTGTGGATTTTCGCGGAGTCGACGGATTCGTTTGGCTTCATGGGGAGCCTTGCGCTGGGGTCGTGGGTGATTGCGATTTATTTTGCGCTACGGTTTTTGAAGGCGGTGGTGGTTTCGACGGGTGGGACGCAGAAGGGTCCGCTGGTGGTTTGGTCGTTTGTGTTCCTGCTGGTGAGTTTGCAGATGACGACGTCGCTGCGGCCGATTTTGGGGAGATCGGAGTCGTTGTTGACGCATGAGAAGAAGTTTTTCCTGGAGCATTGGGGTGATCACTTTGGAGGGAGCCTGGGTGAGGAGGAGGCGGTGGAGCCGGAGGAGGCGCGCGGGGACGGGGTGGAGGCTGACGGGCCGGAGAGCGGACGGAATCCTTATCTAACGGACTAACAAGCTAACGAAAAATCAACCACCGACGACGATGCAATTGCAAGTGACCAGTACGGAGATGAAGCCGGAAGGGGAGCGGGTGCAGGAGGAGAAGGCCGAGGTCCGGTCTTTGATGCGGCCGCAGGAGGAGAGGGGGATCAAGCGGCCACGGCGGCCGGATCCGGATTTGTTGGAGTGGAGGTGGGAGCTGTTGTGAGGCTCAGCGGCGTCTGCGAAGGAGGCCGAGGGATGCGAGGAGGGAGAGGATGGCGGTGGAGGGTTCGGGGATGGCGACGAGGTAGGTGGAGCCTTGGGCGACCCAGAAGGATTGGCCGTTGATGTTGGTTTTGTATTGGGTTCCGGCGAGGCCGAAAAGGGTGAGTTCGGCGGAGCTGAGGGTTTGAGTGACGTTGTCGAACATGCCGGTGGTGGTGCCGGAGATGAGCTGATAGAAGGATGCGCCGGAGGTGAGGAAGGTGGGTCCCTGGCCGGCAGCGAGGGTGACGAAGGAGGCGTCGTTGAGGGTGATGGAGAGGTTGGTGTTGTCGAGGTCGATGGAGCCGCCGATGCCGAGTTGGTCGTATGCGGACTCGCTGTCGATGGTGAAGGCGAGGGTGGATCCGGCGGTGGTGGTGACGTTTCCGGTGATGGTGAGGGAGCGATCGGCGGTGCCGCCTTTTCCGGGGAGGAGGGTTCCGTTGGCTCCGAGTGTTAGATTGCCGGTGATCTGGCCGTGGCCGGCGAGTTCTGCGGCGGTGGCACCGGTTCCGACGGAGGTGGTGGAGGCGATGGTGGAGTTGAGGGTGAGTCGGCCTTGGGAGACGGTGGTGGTGCCGGTGTAGGTGTGGGTGCCTTGGAGGGTGAAGTCCCCGGTGCCGGTTTTGGCGAGGTTGAGGGAGCCGCCATCGAAGGGGTCGTTTTCCATGGTGCCGGAGAAGGTGGATGAGCCGCCATCGGCGCCGACGGTGAGGGTGTAGTTGTTGACGACGCCACGGATGCGGCCAGAGCCGGAGAGGGAGTCGATGGTTTCGTTGGCGAAGAGGCGGAGGACGGCGTGGTTTTCGACGGTGACGTCGGTGGTGTTGGGGATCATCTCGTTGGAGTTGATCTGGAGGACGGTGAGGTTGGAGGCGGTTCCGCTTTGGACGGTGAGGGAGCCGGAGAAGGTTTTGGCGGTTCCGCTCCAGATGATGCGGTTGCCGCCGTTGCCGCGGGTATCTCCTGTTAGGGAGCCGTTGGTGACGGTGAGGTTTCCGGTGCCGGAGATGTTACCTGAGAAGGTGGTGAAGTCGCCCGCGCCGGTGCGGAGGTGGAGGTCGTCGTTGAGGGTGATGCCGCCGGAGAAGACGGCGGTGCGGGTGCCGACGGGGGTGGAGGGGGTGGAGCCGAGGACGGCGGTGCCGCCGGTGATGGAGGCGATGTTGAAGCTGCTGGCGGTGGAGAGGTTTGCGGCGGCTCCGTTGGTGTCGAGGAGGACGGTGGGGTTGTTGGAGCCGGTTGAGGCGTCGCCGAGGGTGATGGTTGCGGTTCCGAGGGCGCTGGTGTGGCGCATGAGGACGGAGCCTTGGCGGATGAGTGCGCCTGCGGAGAAGGTGTTGTTGCCGGAGAGGGTTTGGGTTCCGGTGCCTGTTTTGACGAGGGCGAGGGCACCGGCGCCGTTGATGAGGGTTCCGGTGAAGGTTCCAGAGCCGTTGGAGGAGCCGATGACGAGGGTTTGGGTGCCGCCTACGGATTCATGGCGGCGGATGGTTCCAGAGCCGTTGATGGCGTCGATGGTTTCGATGGAGCCGGAGGCGCCGGCGAGTTTGACGACGGCGCCGGGGTTGACGGTGAGGGAGGCGGTGTTGGGGAGGTGTTCGGTGCCGGTGCCGACGCCGGTTTGGAAGACGGTGCCGGTGCCATCGACGACGATGTTTCCGGTGAAGTCGTTGAGGTTTGAGCCGCCTTCGATGACGATGCGCTGGCCGCCTGCGATGGTGAGGGTGCCGACGTTTCCGGTGATTTTTCCGGTCCAGGTGGTGCGGTCGGTGGAGCCGCCGGTGAGGGTTGTGGGGCGGTTGAGGGTGGTGGTTCCGGAGAAGACGATGTTGCCTGAGCCTGAGCCGGTGTTGGAGCCGATGGTGACGGTGCCGGTGCCGTTGTTGGAGACGGTGATGGGTCTGGAGGCGCCGTTTGGTCCGGTGAGGAAGGCGATGTTGTTGGAGCCGGTGCCGGCATCGCCGAGGGTGACTGTGGGGCCTGCGCCGCCGTTGGCGTTGGTGGCGAGGACGGTTCCGTTGCTGATGGTGAGGCCCTGGTAGTTGGAGTTGCCGGGGGCGAGGGTGAAGGTGCCGGTGCCTTGTTTGACGAGGAAGAGTTGGCCGTCGTTGTTGGTGAGGAGGCCGGTGTAGGAGGTGTTGGTGTTGTCGTTTCCGAAGCGGAGGGTTCCTGCGGCGGGGGTGCCGACTTTGGAGACGAAGATTTCGCCGGAGCCGGCGAGGCTGGCGATGGTTTGGGTGACGCCGCCATCGAGGCGGAGGCGGGCGTTTGTGCCGGCGAGGGTGATGGAGGTGGTGGATCCGAGGACTTCGCTGGCGCCGAGGCGGAAGTAGGTGGCGGATGCGTTGGAGATGGTGATGGGGCCGGCGTAGGTGGAGGAGGTGTTGTTGAGGTGGACGAGGCCCTGGATGGTGAGTTGGCCGGAGCCGGAGAGTGGGCCGGAGAAGAGGGTGTAGTCATCGACGACCTGGCGGCCGAGAATGGTGCCGCCGGAGGCTCCGACGGTGATGGCGTTGGTGACGGTGCCGATGGCGTTGCGTTCGAGGGTGCCGCCGTTGAGGGTGAGGGAGGAGGTGCCGAGGGCGGTGTTGTTTCCGAGGGTGATGCGGCCTGCGCTGAGGGTGACGGTGCCGGAGGCGGAAGATGCGCCGGAGAGGGTGAGGGTGGAGGAGCCAGTTTTGGTGAATCCGGAGGATCCGGCGAGGGTGGCCCAGGTGGTGGGGTTTGCGGCGGTGTCGATGGTGTAGCCGGTAGTGGCGAAGGTGACGGTGCCGGCGTTGATGGCGGTGGCGAGGGTGACGGTGCCGGGGGTGCCGGAGAAGGTGACGTTGTCGGCGGCGGTGAAGGGTTGGGCGGTGCCGGAGAAGTCCGGGTTGGGGTTCCAGTTGGCGGTGGTGGTGTCCCAAGTGTCTGAGGTTCCGTTGGTTCCGCCGGAGGTTTGGCCGTCCCAGTGGAGGTCTGCCGCGGGGGCTTGGGAGAGGAGGCAGGTGAAGATGCAGGTGAAGAGGCCGTGGTGAACGGTGCGGCCGAGCGTGCGGCAGGCTTTTGGTTTCATCGGGAGGATGGGTGGACGGATCTAACAGAAAACAAGACAAGCGGATCGGCAGGAAGAAGGTGCCGCTTTTTGAAGCAGACTTCAAGCCAAGATTGGCCTGAGTCGTTGCGGGTGAGTGGGGTTCGGGGGATTTCCGGTTTGCCCGATGAGGTGATGGTGGGGTGGGTCAGGGTTTGAGTTCCATGACTTCGATTTTGCGGAATTCGACGGGGTGGCTTTCGGATTGGAGGCAGATGTAGCCTTCGGAGATGATTTGGGATCCGGCGACTTTGGCGAGGGCGTCGGCGTGTGGGTCTCCGCCGTATTGGGGTTTGGAGTAGGACATGACTTCCTCGCCGTTGATGAGGTGTTTGATGATTTCGCTGCCGCGGACTTCGATTTCGAGGGTGACCCATTGGTCGCCGTGGAAGGTTTTGGATTTGGAGTTGATGCAGTGGGTGGTTTCGAGTTTGCCGTTCATCTCGACGTGGGTTCCGGGGGTGCAGAGGTTTCCGGTGGTGCGTTCGCCGGAGCCGGGGCCGCCGAGGAGTTGGACTTCGAGGGAGGTTGGGAAGTCCTGTTCCTTTTCCATGGTTTCGGGGGATTCGCTGTGGATCATGACGCCGGAGTTGCGGAAGGCCCAGCCGGGTCCTTCTTTGACTTGGTCGCCGGTGAAGCGGTATTCGAAGCGGAGGCGGTAGTGGGAGAGTTTGCGTTCGTGGAAGAGGTGGCCGAAGCGGTTGTCCCATTTTTCGTATTCGGAGTAGTTGACCTGGATGGCTCCGTCGACGACGCGGTAGGTGTTTTTGAAGTTCACGCCGGCTTCTTCGCCGCGGATTTTGGGGGTCCATCCGGTGAGGTCTTTGCCGTTGAAGAGGGATTCCCATTTTCCTTCCTTGGCTTCTTCTGCGGCGGCGAAGGTGGTGAGGGCGGCGAGGGCTGAGGATAGGATGAGGGATTTCATGATGGCGGTGGAAACGGCGGGTGACGGGTGATTCTTGCGCGGGGCGGGTTGGGATGGGGAGGAATTTTGTGGTGGAAAGCGTTTGAAAGGGGGCGGATCCGGTGCAGGAATCGGGCATGCGAGAAGGGACGAGTGTCTGGCGGTGGTTGGGTGTGGGGTTGTTGCTGGCGGGGAGTTGGGCGGTGGTGGGAGCGGGTGAGGGGTCGCTGTTGAGGGCGTTGTGGCCGGCGTTGGTGGCGTTGGG
>SYAP01000023.1 GCA_005787565.1 Verrucomicrobiaceae bacterium
GTGTCCATGCTCCTCGCGCTGGCTTTCATGCTCTATCCGCAGATGAGTCGCGACTTTCTTCCCGCCTTCCACGAGGAAACCGCCGTCGTCACCACCGGTGCCGCGCCGGGACCCTCTCTCGCGGAGATGGAACTCATTTCCAAATCCGTCGAAGACCAGATTCGCCAGGTTCCAGAAGTCCAGCACATCGGCCGTCGCATTGGCCGCGCGGAGCGCAGCGACCATGTCGTTCCCGTCAACAACGTCGAGTTCGACATCGACTTCAAAAAGAACACAAGCGATCGCTCCACCCGGGAAGTGCTCGAAGACATCCGCACACGGGTCCGAACCGTGCCCGGAACCTTCAGCGTCATCTCCGGCCCGCTGTCCCATCGCATCAGCCATCTGCTCAGCGGCGTTTCCTCACCCGTGGCGGTGAAAATTTTCGGCCCCGACCTTCACACCATCACCTCCATCGGCGAGCAGGTGCAGAATGTGGCCAAGTCCATCCCCGGCCTCGAAGATGCCAAGCTCGATACACAGGCTCAAATCCCCCAACTCCGCATCGAACTCGACCGCGAACGCGCCCTTGCCCACGGCGTCTCACCCGGCGAACTGAACTCCGAACTCTCCACCCTGTTGGGTGGCACGGTCATCGCCCAACTCCGGGAAAACCAGCGCACCATCGACCTTGCCGTCCGCCTTTCCCAGGATTGGCGCGGCGATGCCGAAACCATCCGCAACCTCCCCATCCACACCAAGACCGGTGATCACATCCCGCTGAAACTCGTCGCCGATGTCCGCGAAGCCTCCGGCCCCAGTGCTGTCTATCGGGACAACACCCAACGTCGATACGTCGTCGCCATCAAACCCACCGAGCGTGATGCAGGCGCACTCGTCACAACCCTGCAGCAAAAAGTCACACAAGAGATCACATTGCCCGAAGGCGTGTTCATCAGCTACGAAGGGGACTTCCAGGCACAGCAGGCGGCGGCCAAGCGAATCGCACTCCTCTTCATCAGCGTCATCGCCATCATCCTGCTCCTGCTCTGGTCATACTTCCGCAGCCTCATTCTGGCCTGCCAGGTCCTGCTCAATCTGCCACTCGCCCTCATGGGCAGCCTCGCGCTCACCTGGCTGCTGGTCGGAAACATCAGCATCGCCACACTCGTCGGATTCATCGCCGTCGGCGGAGTGGCCGCGCGGAACGGCATCATGATGATTTCCCATTACCTCCACCTCATGAAACACGAGGGCGAAGGATTCACCTATGCCATGATCGAACGTGGCACCCTCGAACGCTTTGTTCCTGTCACCATGACCGCACTATCGGCAGGCATCGCGCTCATCCCTTTCGTTCTGTCCACCGGTCAACCCGGAAAGGAAATCATCAGCCCCATCGCCATCTGCATCGTCGGCGGTCTGGTCACTTCAACCCTGCTCGACTTCGCCGTCACACCCGCCGTCTTCCGCCTCTTCGGCAAACGTGCGGCCCTCAGGTCACTCGCGCTGAACGCACCGGCATCCCACTGAAACTCACCCCCATCCATCCCACCAATCTCCGGCCCAAAACCACCACCACAACACAAAATCAACCATCATGAAAACCAAACTGACCACCATCATCATCACCGTGCTTGCCTTCCATTTCGGATTCGCGGCGGAAGAAAAACACGAACACCAACACGGCGATGAACACGCCGAACATGACGGGCTTGATGAAGACCACGATGCCGAAAAAGGCCCAAACGGCGGCCAAATCGTCGAATCTAAAGCCGGCTTCTCATTCGAAGTCACCGTGGACAAGGACCGCAAGGCACGCATCGTCTTCCTCGACAAGGACCACAAGCCGGTAGCCCTGGAGGCTCAGACCGTCTCCGGAATCGCCGGCGAACGCTCAGCCCCGGTCAAACTCTCATTCGCCAAAGGCAAGGACACCAATGCCAACGTCCTCATCTCGGACAATCCACTCCCGGCCGGTGCCCACGTCGCCTTGTTGCTGAACATCAGAACCACCCCCGAAGCCAAATCAACCACCGAGCGCTTCGAACTCCATCTGCACTGAAACCACACCGCCCCGTCGTGCCCGAAGTGCCGGCGGGGCGTCTCTTTCCTCTTCCATCAAAAGCGCACGCATGCCCTCAGGCGGCACCATCCATCAATCGTCATTTCCCTAACAGTCGGCGCATCCCCTCCGGCCACTCCGGAGCGGGATCCAGCGGATTAAATGGGTCCGGCAAGGCCATGCTCGTTCCATCCACCGCTCCAGACGACTTGTTCATCGATGGAGAACCTTACTGTCTCTCTCTTCAAAGAAACCACCCCACCACCAAGCTTGTCCCCCACCATCAGACACGCTACCAACCACCGGTATGCCGCAGAACCAAAACCCCACGATGAATTTCAACAGCATCGTGGCACGCCTGCACGGACTGGTCGGAAACGATCCGGGCGCTCCCTCCATCGCCCAAATCGAATCCGCCTGCAACGTCCTCTACGCATCAAGCCTCCTCAAGGAGGAAGGTCGCCCGGTGCGCGCCCGCGTCACCCTCGCCCCACCCGAAGCCTTCGCCACAGCCGAAGGCCCGCCGATTGGAACCCATGCCGTCCGCTTCACCACCCCATACGCATTCTCAACAAACGAAATCAAACGCCTCAGCCCCGCCGCCAGCTTCTTCCACTCCGTCATCGCCGCATGGCCGGACCGTGATCGCGGCTTCCGCATCTGGGGCATTCTCAACACCGGCCCACGCTGGATGAACCTCGTCGCCGGTGGACGAAAACCCCTCGGCGGAGAAATGCCACACCCCATCATCCATGTCCGCGATCCCGGATGGCTCCTCTTCTATCAGGGATACTCCCTGGTCGCCGAATGGCGCGGCCGCGAATTCCACGGCCCACGCCTCGATGTCTTCCAATCCCCCCTCCTCAACCAACGCTTCGCTCACCTCCGCCGCAACCTCATCGCCGAACTCGCCGAAGGCTGCCTGCCCGATACCATCAACACCGATGACTACGCGGAGTTATGCCATCTCATCTCCCTCCAATTCGTAAAACGCGTCATCAACCTCGTCCGCACCAGCGGCCACGGCGGCAGCCTCGTCATGCTCCCAGCCTTCATGGAAGGAAACGAGGTCGCCACCCGCTGGATCGACTGCAAATACTCCGCAGAACCCGATGCCGCCGGCCTCCGCTTCCGCCATCTCCTCCAATCCATCATCCGTCGCGTCGGCCAACTCTGCCAGAAAAACTCGTCCCTCGAGCAGGCATGGCAACAGTTCCGCCACAGCGACGACCCCGAACTCGACCGCCTAGAAGAAGCCTTCTTCGAACTCGCTCGCTTCTTCTCCGACCTCATGCAGGTCGACGGTGCCCTCGTCCTCGACCAACGCCTCTGCATCCTCGGCTTCGGCGGCGAAATCCGCGTCGACCGCAACGTCTTCCAGGTCTCCCAATCCCACGACCTCGGAGGAACCAACCTAACAGATTGGAACGTCCAGGCCGATGGCACACGCCACCGCTCCGTCTATCGCCTCTGCTCCGTCGAACCAAAAGTCATTGGATTTGTCATCTCCCAGGACAGCCAGGTCCGCATGATCGCCAATGTCGAGGAATCCGTCGTCTTCTGGATGCACACCGTCGTTTGATCCATCAAATGAACTCATCCACTCCTTGATCGGGTCACACCAAACCGTTGAAATCACCGAACCACCATCCCATCCCACATGGAAAAAGGGCCACCTCACCTCACCCCCACCGTACCCACCGGCATCGCCCTCTTTGATCTCGATGGCACCCTCATCCCCTGGGACTGCCAGCTCCTCTTCCGCCACCACGTCATCCGTCAGGAACCCTGGCGCGCCATCTTCCTCCCCGTCTTCCTGACATTCCTTCCCCTCCTGAAATTGTTAGGCGATGGCGGCATGAAACGCGTCTTCCTCAGCTACCTCCTCGGCATGGACCGCGAGACGTTAAACCGCCACGCCGCCACCTTCGGCAAACGCGTCGCCGCATCCATCTACCCGGAACTCCACACCGCCATCCAGTCCCACCGCTCCCAAGGCCACCTCCTCATCCTCGCCTCCGCCAGCCCCGAATGGTACGTCCGCGAAATCGGCAACGCCCTCGGCTTCCACCTCTCCCTCGGCACCCCCGTCGATCCCGTCTTCCCCATCCCACTCTTCCCCGACCTCGAAAACCACAAAGGCCCCGCAAAAGTTGAACGCCTCCAACAAATCCTCCCACCATCCCACTTCCACAACGGACTCCTCATCAACTCCCACGGCTACACCGATAGCACTGCGGATCTCCCCATGCTCGCCATCTGCCACACCGCCACCGTCGTCAACCCAAAGCCCCGCCTCACCGCACTCGCCGCACAAAACCACTGGCAGATCCTCCGCCCCACCCGCCCCTGGACCTCACGCCTAGCCTTCGCCAAACGCGCCCTCGCCCTCCTGCTAGGCATCGGAAAAAACCCCGGCGCACTCCGCGATCCATAACCCCAACTCACATTCGCAAAATCCCCCCACCCGTGCCAAAATCTCGGCATCATGAATCTCACCACCCGCAAATCCGCACACCGCGGCCTCGCCAACCACGGCTGGCTCAAAAGCCACCACACCTTCAGCTTCGCCGAATATCACGATCCCGCACACATGGGCTTCCGCTCCCTCCGCGTCATCAATGAAGACCACGTCGCCCCCGCCGCCGGCTTCCCCACCCACCCCCACCGCGACATGGAAATCTTCAGCTACGTCGTCAGCGGAACCATCCAGCACAAGGACAGCCTCGGCAACGGCCGCAAACTCATCCCCGGCCAAATCCAACTCATGAGCGCCGGCTCCGGCGTCACCCACTCCGAGTTCAACCCCTCATCCTCCGAGCCACTCCACCTCCTCCAAATCTGGATCCGCCCACGCAAATCCGGCCTCACCCCATCCTACACCGAGTGGCACCCCGCTCCGGATTCCTACCACCTCTCAAAAGTCCTCGTCATCTCACCCGATGGCCGAAACTCCTCCGCCACCATCCAACAGGACGCCGATGTCTGGCGCATCAAACTCCAACCCGGTGAAACCACCACCCACCTCCTCCCACCCACCCGCGCCGCATGGCTCCAACTCATCAGCGGCGATCTAACAGTCAACGGCCACCCGCTCACCCCTGGCGATGCCATCCACACCGAAGACCCCGGCACCCTCGAAATCACCGCCTCATCCCAAGCCGAAGCCCTGCTCTTCGACCTCGCCTGATCAACCTCCCCGCAGCGCCGCCCATTTCCGCACCATCCGCAACATCGACTTCTCCTCCGTCAAACCCACCACCTCCTCCAGCCGCACCCACCTCAAATCGTGCGACTCCTCACTCACCGTGTAGGCCGTCGGCCCCGTCGCCCTCAGCACAAACCGCACATCATAGTGCAAATGCTCCGGCTCATCCTTCCGCGCCGGAATCGGATGAATGTCCAAATCAAAAATCCCCCCACCCAGCGGCTCGAAATCCTCCAGCCCGGACTCCTCCCGCGCCTCCTTCAACGCCACCGCCAAAACATCCGCATCCCCATCCGCATGCCCGCCTAACTGAAGCCATCGATCCAGCTTCCGATGGTGCGTCAGCAAAACCTCCCCACCATCCTCACTCACGATCCACGCCGATCCCGTGATGTGCCCCTTCGCCAGCGTCCGCTCGAAACACTGAGGCTCCGATCTAACAAAATCTAGGAACCCTCCAATCACCCCACCCTCCTCCGGATGCCTCTTCCCATACTCCTCCAACAATTCAATCAACGGTTCACGGTGCACGCCCGCGAACCTGTTCCCCTCCCGCGAAATTGCAAGCCGCCACCCGCATCACCAGACCACCCTAAGACATTTTATCATCGTCAATTCTCTTGCCCTACCCGGATCATAGCGCTTCTATCACAGCGTCTGTTTCGGCAGATGAGGATTCTAAACCTCTCTCTAGGCGGTCGGCATCGACCGCAACGATGCCGCCAAACCGACCGAAAGGCCGGGGAGGCGGTGGTGTATGTCCAAGCCGCCTGCCCTCCGGGAGTGTGGCAAAAGGCCATCGCGGTCGTCCTAGAGCGGCTTTAGAACTCCCCGTCCACCGGAAGGAGGTAACCAGTTTTCAAACAAATGAAAATCGTCCTCCTACTCTTCCTATTCATACCACTGGCTGCAGCACAAAAGGCGACAGATTCACCTAATGAATCCCCGAATGCCGTGTCACCCCGCCTCCTCGGAAAGATACCGGACGGTACTCCGCCGCCGCCCTCGCCCCCCAAAGACGGCTTCGAAGTCCCGCCCGAGAAAATCCTAGAATCGAACACCCATCACGACGGCAAGCGCAACGTCACCGTCCAGCGCATCACACCCATCCCGCTAGCGCCACCAGCCGAAGACGCAGCACCACCGCTTCCGTTAGACGAAGCCGCCAAGGAACAACTCCGCGCCCTTCGA
>SYAP01000297.1 GCA_005787565.1 Verrucomicrobiaceae bacterium
CTCACCTCACCCCACCGCCGGGAAAACTTGCAACCTCCGCCCGTTTCGCTAGCCTCCCGCCCTTGTGAAGTCCCCCGCATCACATCGATCACTCATCCCCTGGCTCTCCACCGCGCTCTGCCTCATCCTCTGCGCCTGCGATAGCCCACAAAAACGCGCACTCCGCGAACTCAACGACGCCGGCATCCCCATCTCAGCCCGCTCCCTCGTCAACACCGTCACCCAGCGCGACGCCAACAACACCACCCGCCTCATCACCGCCGGCGTCCACCTCGAACAACGCGACTCCTCCGGCCGCACACCCCTCCGCATCGCCGTCGAAAATGGCGACCACCGCATCGCCACCGCACTCCTCTCCGCCAAAGCAAACGTCAACGCCACCACCCCGGACAACGTCAGCCCCCTCGGTATCGCCGTCTTCCAAAACGAAACCGCCCTCGTCGAAAAACTCCTCGCCGCCGGTGCCCGCATCGACAGCCTCATGCCCGACGGCGAAAAAGTCCTCCCCTGGGCCATCCGCGAAGGCCGCCTCGTCTTCGTTCGCGCCATGATGCGCGCCGGCGCAGACCCACACCTCACCGACCAAGCAGGCAACCCACTCCTCCACATCGCCATGAACTGCGGCCGCCGCGATGTCGTCGAATCCCTCCTCGAACTCGGCGCAGACCCCGGTGCCACCAACCCCGCCGGAGAAACCACCCTCCACCTCGCCCTCCGCCACGGCTGGCTCGACATCCTCCCCCGCCTCACCGCAGCCGGCGCCGACCCCAACCACCCCGGCCCCTCCGGCAAAATGCCCCTCGAACAAGCCCTCGAAGCCCGCGACGCCACCCTCCTCGACTTCCTACTCCGCGCCCACGCAGACCCCAACCACCGCAACCCCGCCGGCATCGCCCCACTCCACACCGCCATCGAATCCCGCTGGTTCGAGGGCCTCGCCGTCCTCGCCAAAAACCAGGCCGACTTCAGCATGCCCGACGCCGACGGCATCACCCCGCTCGAACGCGTCTTCGCCGATGGCGACCGCCCCATGCTCGAATTCCTCCTCGAAAACAAAGCCAAACCCGGCTCCGGCGGCTGGTCCCCATGGCTCTCCCGCGCCTTCGAAAGAAACGACACGGGCCTCGCCCTCCTCCTCCTCTCACACGGAGCCACCCCCGCCATCCGCCACCAAAACGGACAACTCCTCCTCGAAATCGCCGCCTCACACGGCCTCGGCGACTGGGTCAAACTCCTCCTCGACTTCGGCTCCCCCACCGGCCGCGCCCTCCACCTCGCCGCCGCACGTGGCGACACCCGCACCCTCGAACTCCTCCTCGCCTGCGGCGTCTCACCCAACCACATCCCCACCCCCTGGAACGATCACCCACTCGCCGTCGCCATCCGCAACCGCCACGACCACGCCGCCTGCCTCCTCATCCACCACGGCGCAAACATCGACCTCAAACTCCCCGAAGGCCAACTCCCACTCCACCTCGCCATCGCCACCGGCTGCCACCGCACCGTCAAACACCTCCTCGATTCCGGTGCCGACCCCAACGCCCCACTCACCATCCCCGCCCGCGACGCCTTCATCAAAAACGTCCGCCCCGGCATCATGCGCTGGGCCCTCAAATCCGACCGCAACATCACACCCCTCATGCTCGCCGCAGACTCCGGCGTCCACCAATCCGCATCACACCTCATCAAAGCCGGCGCGAAAACCTCCGTCTGGACCCGCTCCTCACGCCTCTGGCCCGTCAACTTCGCCTCCCGCCGCAGTGACGTCAAAATGATGCGCGTCATCCTCGGACAAGACGCCGAAACCGAAGAACGCCACATCGTCGTCTCCCTCTCCGAACAACGCGCACGCGTCTTCGACCAATCCGGAAACGAAATCTTCTCCACCAAAGTCTCCACCGGCCGCCGCGGCTACGCCACCCGCACCGGAGAATTCGTCATCACCAACAAACACCGCAGCTGGACCTCCACCATCTACCACTCCAGCATGCCCTACTTCCAACGCCTCAGCTGCTCAGACTTCGGCCTCCACCAAGGCGTCGTCCCCGGCTACCCCGCCTCCCACGGCTGCATCCGCGTCCCCGCAGGCAACGCCGCCAAACTCTTTGCCCTAACAGAAACCGGCGACCGCGTCCGCATCGAACCCTGATCCTCCCGATCAGCCCATGAAACTCCCGCCCCGGCTCTGGAAACTCCTCCACGCCCCCGCCTTCAAACGCCTCCTCATCGCATCCCCCTTCCTCGCCCTCATCTCCCTCCTCCTCTTCTACGCCATCGTCAACACCTGGGGCACCCACAAACTCAACCAAATCCGCGCCAACCTCCAGCATCGCGGCTACGCCCTCACCTTCCAGGAACTCATCCACCCCCCACCCACCTCAGGCATCGACCTTAAGGTCGCCTTCGACACGAATGGTTTCGCCTATCCCTATCTACATCAATCCTTGGAAGATCTAACCTTAGACAGATCTGATTGGGAAGACTCACATGGAAATCCAGAAACCGGTCATCCGCCCGACCTCAAACGCCTCGTCAATTCTGCATCAGAAAAGCCGTCATCACTTGCACGGAGATATCTGGATCGCCTGAACACACCGACCGCCCCCTTCGAGGACTTGGCCTCCGCGCTGCACAAAAGCACCCACCTCTCCCATACCATCACCGCTCACAGCGGCTCAAAATTTCTCGAAATCAATAGCAACTCACACACGGTAGCCCAACTGCTACCCTTCTACCACGAGCAAGCCCGCCTTCACGCCACCGCCGGTGACGCCGATGCCGCACTCCGCTCCCTCGAAACACCCCTCCGCTTCATCGATCTCCAAGCAACCCGCGCACCAACAATCTTCTCAGATCTCCAAATCATCAAAATCCAAGCCAGCCACACGCTCGCCATCTGGGACCTGGCCTCCCTCCCGGCCACCAAAGACAAACACCTCGCACTCTTCGCATCCCAGTTGGAATCCTTTTCTAACACCCCGCTCTTCATCGATGCATTTGCCACCGAAATGGTCCAATTCTCCGGGTCTCAGTATCACTTCGGCGATTTCACCGTCATATCACCGAAACATTACAAATGGACCTTCGACTGGCGAAACCCAAACAACTGGCTCCCCTCCCTCGGCGCGAATCTATGGCAAATCAAACCCGCAGGCTTCGTCCGCTCGGAAATCGCAGACACCCTCCAACTCATCGACAAGGTTTTCCTCCATCACCCGGATGGATCGCCGCGAAAAAACTGGCCCCACGAAGAAGCCCATGCCCTCAAGCAAAAAGCCGACGCGGCCAAATCCATCAAAACCACCGTCGGCATTGATTACCGCATCGATGACATGTTCCTCACCCAATACGCCAATCTCATCCCACCTCTCCTCACCCACCAAACCGAAATCCGCCTCGCCATCATCGCCATCGCCATCGAACGCCACCGCAGCGCCACCGGAAATCTCCCCCAATCCCTCACCGACCTCACCCCCACCTATCTCCAAAGCATCCCCGCAAACCTCCTCTCCGATCAACCCTTCCACATCCGCCCCGCCCCCTCCTCCCCCCACCAAATGCAAATCATCGCCCCCGGCCCCACCCCGGACACAGACCTCATCTGGCACTCCCCCCAACCCAATTAACAAAACCTCAAATAGCCCTCTCCCACCCACCACCATCAACTCCCCAACTCTTCGACCTTCGACCTTCGACCTTTAGACCTTTAGACTTTTAACCCCAATCCCAACCTCAACCCTCCAAATCCATGACCGCAGAACGTTTCGAAGACCTGAGGATCTGGCAAACCGCCCGAATTCAAGCAAATCGAATCTACGACGCTTTCGGCCCGGACTCCAACTCCGCCCGTGACTTCGGATTCAGCGACCAAATCCAACGTTGTGGTGTCTCAGTCATGAACAACATCGCAGAAGGATTCGAGCGCAAGACCGACCAGGACTTCGCCAGATTTCTCGACATCTCCAAAGGCTCCAACGGCGAAGTCCGCAGCTTGCTATACTTGGCGGAAGATCGAAATCACCTTCCGTCCGACATCGCCCAAGAAATGAGAGATTTCAGCGAAAATCTCAGCCGCGGCATCGAGTCCCTCTCCAAACACCTCCGCAAATAATTTTCCTTCGACCTTCGACCTTCGACCTTCGACTTTCCGACTTTCCGACTTTCAGACCCGCAACAAATCTTCCCAAATCCGGCCAATTCTCTTGACAATCAACCCGGATGATCAATCCTTCGCGCAACTTAAACGAAGGAGGACTGGTGGAAAGCGACTTACTGCACACGGAAAAAATTTTGGCGGATCGGAAGACATTCTATCTCGATCTCAAACAGAACTCACGCGGCATGGTCGTGAAGATCACTGAAGATGTCGGCGGAAATCGCGACACCATCATGGTCCCGGCCGAAATCCTCGGTGACTTCATCTCTGCCCTCAGCGACATCAAAGCGACGGCGGAAGAAAACGAGTGAACCCCCGCGCTCCGGGCCACCAGACCCGCAGCACCTGCGCCCAAGGCTCCTCCAAGTCATGTCCCTTACCGGCACTCCCGGCAAGTCTTCTTGGCTGAGCCTCGCATTGTGTTCCCTCGCTGCCCTCCCACTGGCCGCGCCCAATTCCTCCGCCGCCCCGGAAGGCGCAACCCCCATGCACCTCATCGCATGGCCCAGCCTCTCCCCTACCGGCGACCGCATCGCCTTCGAATGGCTCAACGACCTCTGGATCGCCCCATCCCAAGGCGGTGAAGCCACCCGCCTCACCAACGACCCCTCCCGCGAGGCCTACCCACGCTTCACCCCGGACGGCAAACGCATCGTCTTCTCCTCCGATCAAACCGGAGCCGTCCAGATCCACTCCATCCCCGTCACCGGCGGCGAACCCCTCCGCCACACCCACCACACCGGCGGAAACATCCTCGAATCCCTCTCCCCCGATGGCAAACACGCCATCGTCCGCGGCATCCGCGAGCGCTCCGGCCACCGCGCCACCCGCCTCATCGAAATCGACCTCACCCAGGACCGCCGCGAACGCAGACTCTTCGACGCCACCGCACACTCCTCCTCATGGTCCCCGGATGGCTCACAAATCCTCTTCTGCCGCGGCGGCGAACAACTCTATCGCAAAGGCTACGTCGGATCCCGCGCCTCACGCATCTGGCGCTTTAATTCCCGCGATGGCTCGCTCCGCCAGGTCGATACCGGCCCCGCCGAAGCACGCTCCCCCATCTGGCACCCCGATGGCCTCGGCCACTACTACGTCTCTAGTAGCGATGGCACCTTCAACCTCTGGTCGAAACGCTCCGACCAACCCGAACCCACCCAACTCACCTTCTTCAAAGACGACGGCGTCATCCTCCCGGACCTCTCCCGCAACGGAACCACCTTCATCTTCCGCGTCGGCACCCGCCCCTTCCTCTTCCGCCCCGGAAAAGACCCATCCCCAAAACCCATCGAGTTCTGGACCCGCGAAAAACTCCCGGACATCTCCACCCGCAAGGAACGCGCCACCGGCACCAACCACGCCGACTTCACACCCCAGCTCGACCAAGTCGTCTTCTCCGCCATCGGAGACCTCTGGCTCACCGGCGATCCACGCAACAAACCCAAACCACTCACCCAAACCCCGGAACTCGAAAGCGAAATCCGCTTCTCCCACGATGGCTCACGCCTCTTCTTCCTCCGCGATGACGGCCTCGGCTCAAACATCATCTCCGCCCGCCTCGACGCAGGAAAACTCACTGACGAACTCCCCCTCACCCGCACCAACACCACCAAAAGCCGCCTCAAACCCAGCCCCGATGGCTCACGCATCGCCTGGATCGAAGGCACCGGAGACGTCTACACCATCCAGGCAGACGGCAAATCCCTGACAAAAATCTTCGAATGCTGGGACAAACCCACCTTCGAATGGTCGCCCGACGGCCGCTGGATCGTCCTCGCCGCCAAAGACCCCCAAGCCAATCGCGACCTCTGGCTCGTCCCCGCAGACGGCTCCGCCAAACCCGTCAACCTCACCCGCAACCCCAACTTCGAAGGCTCCCCACGCTGGTCCCCCGATGGCCGCTTCATCGCCTTCACCGCACGCCGCGACGAATCCGGCGAAGCCGCACTCTGGCTCATCGACCTCGGCCCCACCGGCCTCACCAACCTCCCGGACCAATCCACCGCCACCACCCTCGGCGACCGCGCCACACGCCTCTCCACCCGCGGCGTCGAACCCATCCGCACCCTCTGGGCCGCCGACTCCAGATCCATCTGGTTCCAAAGCAGCAAATCCACCAACCCGCGCCTCTACTCCATCGGCATCAACGACGGCCCCATGCAAACCATCGCCGAATACCGCGGCATCCCCATCCGCATGACCGGCGCCGGCGAACTCCTCTGGCGCGTCGACCGCGTCCCCTCCGTCTTCAAATCCGGCGACCTCACCCGCTTCCCCATCTCCCTCCGCGCCGAACGCCCACGCGCCGACCTCCTCCGCGCCGGATTCCGCCGCGTCTGGCGCACCCTCGGCGAGCGCTTCTACGATCCCGAAATGAACGGCCTCGACTGGCCCGCCATGCTCGAAAAATACGAAGACCTCGCCGCCTCCTCACGCGACTCCCGCCAGTTCGACCGCGTCGTCGGCATGCTCCTCGGCGAACTCAACGCCTCCCACCTCACCTTCCTCACAGACCCCTGGCCCACCCCACCACGCCCCGCAAACCCCGAACCTCCCACCGCCCACACCGGCATGGTCTTCGACGACACAAAACGCGACGGCCCCCTCAAAATCCGCCGAATCATCGCCGGTTCCCCCATCGCCCTCCTCCCAAACGCCCCCAAACCCGGCGAAACCATCACCCGCATCGCCGGACAACCCGTCACCACCTCCACCCCACTCCACCCCATCCTCTCAGGAGCCGCAGGCCGCTCACTCCCACTTGTCATCAAGGACGCCAAAGGCCTCGAACGCACCCTCGAACTCCGCTGCATTTCCTACCCCCGCGCCCGCTTCCTCGACCGCAAGGAACACGAAAACGCAAACCGCTCCCTCGCCTCACGCGCCAAAAACGGCCGCATCGCCTACCTCCCTTTCAAACACATGAAATGGGAGGACTTCCTCCAACTCGAACGCGAAATCTACCGCGCATCCCTCGATCACGACGGACTCATCCTCGACCTCCGCGACAACGGCGGCGGCCGCGTCACCGACCACCTCCTCGCCGTCTTCTGCCAACCCGTCCACGCCCGCACCATCCCCCGCAACGGCCCCGAAGGATACCCCACCGACCGCCGCGTCCGCGTCTCATGGGAAAAACCTCTCGTCGTCCTTTGCAACGAAAACACCTACTCCAACGCAGAAATCTTCTGCCACGCCATCCAACAAACCGGCCGCGCCCCACTCGTCGGAACCCAAACCGCAGGCGGCGTCATCTCCGCCGTCTCAACCCGCATCACCGGCGTCGGCAACCTCCAAATCCCCTTCCGCGGCTGGTACCACGCCAAAACCGGCGCAAACCTCGACCACAAAGGAGCCGTCCCGGACCACCCCGTCCCCCTCACCCCCGGCGATGAGGACTCCACTCGCGACCCCCAGCTCCGCAAAGCCGTCGAAGTTCTCGATAACCTCATCAAACCCCGCTGAGCTGCCCGAACAACGCCCGCGGATCCACCTCCGCCGCCGTCTCCACAATCTTCCACTGCCGGTCCACATTCAGCCTCACCGTCGCCAAATGCCGATGCGGCCAACGATGCGGCTCAATCATCGACAACGTCCGCCGGCCCCGCATCTCGTAAAGGTGATACGTCTCACCAATCACCGGCTCAAACTGGATCTCCGCCTCATAAACCAGCTTGTTCCAGTTGAAATGATCGATCGCACGCAAATACTCCTCCCTCAACTCCACCAACTTCTGCTGCAAATCCCGCTCCACCTCGGAAATCCCACGCGATTTGAACGAACTCAAATCCGTCGGAACAATCCTCGGACTCAAAGTCGATGTCGGATACGGCAAAAACGCGCGCGATGGCAGGCTGGTCGGGACTTCTTCAGGCATCATCGGATTGACCCGCATGTCGTGCAGAAACCCAACCCGGGCAATAAAAAAAACCGGGAGACCCAAACAGGGACTCCCGGCAGTGGATGCTTGATGACCGACCGTCAACCGATCAGCCAGAAAACCGATCAGCTCTTCGGATCGGGCGCACGGAGGGTTGGAGTCACATCGGTGCCCCAGATGGTGTCCTCACCGGTCTGGAGAAGCGTCTTGCCGCCACCCATCGTCGCTTGCTTGCTCTCCTTGCGGATCAACACCGATTGAACGCTGTTGTCGATGCGGAGCATCACTGCGCGGTTGTCGAACGGATCACCGTCAAACTCACCACTCGACGAGCCCTTCACAAGCGGAGCGACACAGATCGGACGAGCCGGGTTGCCGGACGTGCTGAATCCGCTGTCGCCATTCATGAGGTAGCCAAAGCCAACCTCGCCCTTAGCAAGCGCCTTCTGCGAGCTGTTGTAAATATTGTCCGGCTTCTTCGTGTACGCCGTCTTGCAGTAGAACATCGTTTCGGCCTGCGCCATGTCGGCCGCAATCAACTGACGGAAAAAGTCGTTGGAAGTGCTGCCTTCAAGCGTAAGGTCCGTGTCGGTATTCTCCTTGACGGTTTCACCGGTGGATGCATCCGGATAGCTGCCGTATTCCGTCTCAAACTCCAACATCGCAAGCCCGATCTGGCGCGCGTTGTTGGTGGCTTCGGTCTGGTCGGCCTTCTTGCGCTGACGGATCACCATGGGTGCGGTGAGTCCGGCAAGCGCCGCGATGATGACGATGACGACGAGCAACTCCACAAGGGTGAAGCCACGCCGTTGTTTGGCATTGGTTTTCATGTTTTTATCAGTTTCGGGTTTGTCTGTATGATAGGGCAATCGCCCCGGTTTGTTATGATCCCCCGAACGCATGAAGCACTCAAGGGATTGCCTTAAAGGTATTCCCCGCACCGGTGACCGCAAGGAACAAATTGGAAATCCTCACACCAGTTGAAAGATTTCACCAGAACCTCACGCCATCCTCACCAAACCATCTTCACACCCAGCAATCCGCTCAATCCAGGCTCATTCTGCCCGGACCCGTGAACCCGGTAATCCTCGTCCATCACGTTCTCAACACCCGCGTTAAACTCCAGCCAATCCGTCGCCTTCCACCCAGCATACAACGATGCCACCACATACCCCGGCGTCCCGTTCGTCGGAATCCGCTGGTTGTCCGCCGCCTGATCCGCCGGATGAATCCGATCCTCACCCACCGCACCGGTCACCCGCCCCTCAACCCACCATCTCTCCGAAGGATCCGTCCATCGCAGCGCAACCGTCCCGGAAAACGGCACCAACCGCGTCATCCACCGCTCCCCATTCGCAGCAGTCTCCGTCTTCCCTTCCTGCCACGCCACTCCCCCACGCAGCTCCCAACCCGGGCTGAACCTCCACCCACCTTGCGCCTCGATCCCATACAACCATCCATCCTGACCATTCGTCACACGCCGGGTCGGACCCGCCCCCTCCGCCACAATCGCCCCATCCGTCCAAGTGTGAAACACCGCCACAGACACATCAAATGCCTCGGACTGCCTCCGCACCCCCAACTCCGCTGTTAGAAACTCCTCGGGATCCACATCACCACCCAACACGGTGTCACCCGCCAACGCCAATTGGTTCCCCGTCAAATCACTCATGTTCGGCGCACGGAACGCCTGCGAAAGCCCCGCATACGCACTCCACTCTTCGTCGATGGTCAACAACACCCGCACACTCGCAGACAAATTGTCCCACGATTCCGTCCCTCCGACGTCCGCCGGACTCCCCGGCGCACGATAGTTGTCCCACTCCGCCTCCGCCCACGTGTAACGCAACCCTCCCGTCAGCGAAAGCCGATCCACCGGACTCCACTCATACTGCGCGTACGCCCCAGCCAAATGATAACTCGCATCATCCGCCAGCACCCGGTCATCCGGCCTCGCCGTGAAAATCCCGGGCGCACCCGCACGCTCCGCCCCGGACGAGATATCATCCACATAATAATCCGCCCCATACACCAATGTCCCGGGCCCAACCCGCGACTCGAATGAAACATCCAAACCATAAGTCTCCACATCAACCACATTCCGTCGCGAATCCGCCGGCGTCCGCAATTGCAACTCCGAATCCTGCGACTTCTGATAACTCAACGTCGCACTCCACCGCCGGATCGCCGCATCCGCCGCATCATTCTCCCCCGCCAGCCTCACATAAGTCAACGAACGCTCCTGATCATAAAGATTATCCAAAAAAGTCCCCGCCGCAGCCACATGACTCCCATGCGTCCACCCCGGATTGTTCACCGTCCGGTGCCAGCGAGAAATATCATCTTGATTCACATATTGATGCGCCACCGTTAGCTGCACTCCCTGAGATAACATCGCATCAAACCGGAAATCCACATCCTGCTCCGGATGCCCCGTCCCCCTCATCAACCCCACCGCCGAATCACGGATATCACCAAACTCCTTCGCGCTGATCCCCAAATGAACCCCATACTTCCCGCCCACGCCGAACTGCGTCTCCAACCGCCCCACATGCGATCCCCTCCCATTTCCGCGAAACTCATAAATCGCCGCCCCATGATTGAAAAACTCCCCGTCCGCTACATCCTCAAAACCCGATGACTTCGTAAACGCATTCAACGTCCCGCCTATCGCATCCGATCCATACATCACCGATCCCTGGCTCAGCACCAACTCCACATGATCGATCGAAAACGGATCCACCGTGTTCCAATACTGCACCGGCCCGCTCCGCCACGTCGAATTGTTCAACCTCACCCCATCCACCATCAGCAGATTTTGCCTACCCGTAAACCCGCGGATGAAAGGCGAACCGTGCCCATGCGCCGTCTTCTGCACCAACACCCCCGGCGTCAGTTGCAATGCCTCAGGCAAGGTCCTCCGGAAACTCTCCCGCAACTCATCATCCGATAACAACACCGTCGAATACACCTCATCCCCAGCCTCACGCTCCACCCTCGATGCGGTCACCACCACCGGCTTCAGAAAATCCTGCCCCACACCCGGCATCACCAGACACCCGAACATCAAACCGACTCTCAACTTCATAGGTCCCGAAACAACGCCCGAACCACCGGAATCTTGGAATAAAAATCCAAAAAAATTCACAAGTTCCCGCGCTTCATCTGACCATCGCGTTTGAAACCCGACAGCGTCTTGAACTCCCGCTCCGTGATCGCATACGGCCCCGCGAACTCCACCTCCCGCGTCCGCGGTGCCTTCGTCCGGCACGCATACGCCTCCCTACGGTCCAGATAATAAAGAATCAGATAATGCCGATCCCCGCTGTTCGTCTCAGCCACGAAATCCGGCGCACCACGCTGACCCAGAAAAATCCCCAAATCCGGATACACCCCGGACTGACTCACCAACCTCCGGTGCCCCAAAGACGGCGGCTCCGCCCTCACCAACATGATCTGGTCACTCGCCGCACCACCCGTCCGCCCCATCTCCCAAGCATCCCCCACCACCCCGCACGACACCAGAACACAGCAAAACGCCAGCCCTAACAACCCCTTCCATTTGTCTCGTTTGCCAATCATTTCAAAATTGCCACCACCTCGCGGCAGCCCCTTCTACGCTCATCATCACTCATCTGTTTCGCGCACGGTCCTCCGCCATCACCGACTCGATCATCCGCGTGCTCGGACGGTTCCCCTCGGAATCCACAAAAAACGCCGTCTCCATCGGCACCAGAAACTCCACCGCCGAATTGATCCCCACCAACCCCCCGCGCGCATCCACCACCGGCCCGCCGCTGTCCCCGGGCTCTAACGGAATGTCGATCTTGAACCTCCGGTTCCGCGTAAAAACACCCTCCGGCTCCAACGAACTCAACATCTTCCCCGGCGCCGATTTGAAACCCGTCGCAATCCCCCCGTGAATGATCTCCGTCCCCTCCGGCAACCACCGCTCCGGCGGCGTCCAACGGTAAAAATACGGCGTCAAAAGCGGAACATGCAACACCGCCAGATCCGAAGCCTCGGACCGCCACACCACCCGCGCCTTCTTCGTCACCAACCGCCCTCCGCGACCGTAAATCACAAACACATTCCGCCCCTCCATCCGCGCCAACACATGATCCGCTGTTAGAAAATAACCGTCCCCGCTGATCGGTGCCGCCGATCCACCATCCGCATCACCCGGCGCTGCCCCGGCCGAAAAACGGCTCCCGGCCCACCCCCCGATCTCATCCCGCCCCGTCACCACCACCGCACTCAACCGCTCCGCCACAATCTGCCGCGCCATCGGCCCCGGACTCGCCGGATCCGGCGGCGGAACCTGCCCGCACGAGCCAAACACCAACACACACGCCAGCCCCGACATCCATCGCTTAAGTCGATCCATCAAATCCATCTGCGCCGACCATCACACATCCCGCCCCCCGCGTCACATCCCATTTTCCAACAAAAACTCCACCACCCTCCGGAAAGGCGACGGCATCGCCAAATCCCCGATCCCCTCCACATCATGCCACTCCTCCCCCTCCCGCGCCTTCACCCGCCTCCCACCATACACCCTCAACGCCACCCGATACCTCGTGATCGAATACCTCGACTCATGCACCACCTTCAAAGCCCCCACCTCCCCCTCCTCCCGCGTCGGCAACTTCCACAACCCCTC